>NZ_JBSGGG010000002.1:0-319150 GCF_053603795.1 Nocardia sp. NPDC004123 | reverse complement strand
GGGCGGCAAGGACAACGGCGGCAAGGACAACGGCGGCAAGGACAACGGCGGCAAGGACAACGGCGGCAAGGACAACGGCGGCAAGGACAACGGCGGCAAGGACAACGGCGGGAAAGACAACGGCGGGAAAGACAACGGCGGGGACAACACCGGCGGCAAGGACAATGGCGGTGCCAACAACGGTGGCGCGAACAGCGGTGGCGCCAACAGCGGTGGCGCCAATAGCGGTGGCGGCAGCCAGTACAAGCAGCCGAATATCCCGCCGCTCAAGGACACCGCGGACCCGAACGGCGGAAATCCGAACGGCACCAACCCCAACGGGACCAACCCGAACGGCACGAACCCCAACGGGACCAACCCGAACGGCGCGAACCCAAACGGCACGAATCCCTACGGCTCCAACCCCTACGGTTCCAATCAGAACTACCCGAACCAGACTCAGCAGCAGACCGGCTCGACCGGCAGCAGTTCCGGTGGCTCGGATATGTCGTCACTCACCAGCATGCTGAGCTCGCTGGTCAGCGGCGTGAGCACCGGCATCTCGACGATCGCCCAGCAGCTGCCGACGATCCTGCAAGCGTTGGATTCGATGCACTCCACGGATCTGACGAACCTGGCGACCGCGTTGGGTGTGCCCGAGGACAAGCTGACGACCGCCTTCGCCGCCATCGAGCAGGACCCGTCCAAGGTGACCCAGCTGTCGCAGCTGCTGGGCCTGTCCGGGGACACCACCCAGACACCCACGCCCACGCCGACCGCCGGACTGCCGGGCGACACCGTGCCGCTGGGCACGGTGAACACGCCGAACTCGGGTCTGGCCAACGCGATCCCCGCCGCAGGCGTGCCGGACTCGCCATTCCCGGGTCTGACCAACCTGTTCGGCGGCGGTTCGAACCCGGGTGCGATGCTGGACCCGCTGGTGGGTGTCGTGGCCTCCCCGTCGGACCAGGCCGTGCCGACCGCGACCGAGATCCCGACCGCCGCAGCGGATCCCGAGCCCGAGCAGGTCGACTTCATTCGGGGCTTCGGGCGGACGCTCGAGGGAGCCATTGAAGGGAACCCGGTGGTCGAGGCATGACCTGGGAGTTCACCGACGTCGAGTTCAAGGCGTTGTGCTACAGGTACCGCGGCGGGAGCCTCCCCTCGCCGCTGCGGTTCACCAGCCGCACCAAGTATCAAGACGATTACGAGCGTGAACTGTATGAATGTCATGCCAAGCTGGACCGGGAACTGGGTCCCGGCTTCGGCGCGATCTTCGAGACAGTGGCGCTCCCGGACATCGCCCTCATCGTGCACGCCTGGGCCGACGGCGATTTCGACAACCCGAACAAGCGGATCCGCGTCCACGGCGCGCGCCGGGATCGCCGCGCCTGCCTGATCGTGCAGGCACCCGGTGAAACCGTTTTCCACAGTGGCGGATTCACGATGATCGAGTGCGAGCCGGAGGAGCTGCCCGCCTTGATGGTGGCGTATCTGCCGCCGACCGAGGAGGCCCGGGGCCCGGCGGTGACGCTGGTGACCGAGCCGCCGGAGCCGGATCCCTATGGGGGATCTGGCGGCGCGTTCGACTCCTTCGACGACTCCGTGGAGACCCGCAGCATCGCCTTCTGGAACCGGCCCGCGGACCTGACCGGCGCCATCCGTGTGCTGCAGGGCAGGTCCAAGTTCGGGCCGCGCGGTATGCACCAGACCACCATGATCTTCCGTGATATGCCCGCCGACGGGCGGTATCTGATCGAGGTGGGTGACCCGGAGATGACCGCGCGCGGAGCCGGGGTGGGGAAGATCGTCCATCGGTTCGAGCACCACGTCGAGCAGACTCTGCAGCTCATGGAAGCGCGCGGCGAGATCGAGGTCTGAGCGGGCGGCGCGGCGGCCGGTAATCACCGCCGCGCCGCCCGAATCAGCACTCTCCGTTAACATTCCGGCCACTACGCGGTTGCCCGAGGCTGCCAAGGTCAACATCATGAGTGGTGGTCGGTTGGAGTCCTATCGGGACTTGTTGATGAAGGCCTCCGAGAAGACCGGCGACGTCCGCGATGGCATCAACGGGGTGGTGAACACCTTCGGCGCTCAGGCGGACGCGCTCGGCACGCCGTGGGGCGATGATTCGCTCGGCAACCAGTTCGCGAATGGCGACCAGGGCTACCTGGCCAGCAAGAAGAACATTCTCGAGGGCGCGACCAATATGGCCGGCACCTTCGCGAATTTTTCGAAGTCGCAGAAGGATTCGGCCGACAAGCTGGAGGCGACCGAAGAGGCCAACCGCGAGGGCTTCCAGCAGGCCGCGCAATGAGCAACGAACGCCAGAAGGCCGAGCTGGCCGAGATCCTCGACGGCTTCGGCGAGCAGATGCGCCTCATCACCCAGCTGCAGCATGAGCGGGCGGCGTTGACCGCGTCGGTCACGGTCCGCAAGCGGGTGACGGTCACGGTGAACGCCGACGGCACCGTGATCGAGACCAAATTCTCTTCTGACATAGAGGATCTCGACTACACGGAGATCGCCCGGGCGGTCACCGACGCCGCGCAGCAGGCCGCCGCCGAGGTGGCCCGCCGCGGCCGCGACATCATGGCCCCGGTCTCACAGAACCGGAAGCGGCTGCCCACCCTCGCCGACCTGGTGCCCGGCATGCCCGACCTGAGCAAGGAACTCGCGATTCCGGACCCGCCGGTGGTGTCCACCGCGCCGCCGAAATCGCCGGAGCGCCTGGGCGGTTACCGCGAGACCGACGCGAATATCGATGCGGCACAGCCGCGACGGGGCGGGGCCACCGATTCCGGATGGTGATACGACCGCGCCGGGCGAGGTAGCCGGACATGGCTCTCGAACTGCCCTCGGAACTCGAATGGCTGGGCTGGATCGTCGGGGTCGAATGGCCCCAGGGCAACGAAGACCAGATGTGGGACCTGGCCACCTACTGGAAGAACGCGGCCGACGGCCTGCGTAACCAGGTCTCGGGCATCGACGCGGCCAAGTCCGCCACGCTGGCCGCGTATGTCGACGGTGACGGCCGTGACCAAATGGCCAAGCAGTTCGATTTGATGGCCGGTGTCGGCGGGAAACAGGACGGCAATACCTCCATCCTGGATCTGGCGGGCTTCTTCGATCAGCTGGGTGAGTCGGTGCACGACACCGGCACCGAGATCGAGTCGACCAAGCTGATGTTCTACTCGTCGCTGGCCATGCTGGCGTTCGAGATGGCCGCGGCCTGGATCTTCCCGCCCACTGCCCCGGCCGCGGAGGCGGCGGCGCAGGCGGCCACCCGCATCGCTGTGCGCATCATCGGCAGGGAGGCGGTCGAGCGCATCGCCGAGTACGTCGGCAAGCTGGTCGGCTCGTCGCTGGCGAAATTCATGCTGCGGCACTTCGTTCTGGACGCCGGGCTGGGCGTGCTCCAGGAAGTGGGCATCGAGGGTTACCAGATCGCGGCCGGGCACCGCAGCGGCTTCGACTGGGGCAAGATCGGCGTCACCGCGGTGAGTTCGGCCGCGGGCGGTATCGCCGGTGGCAAGGTCGGCAAGGCACTGGGCGAGCACTTCGAGGGCTCGGCCATGAACCACTACCTGAGTGCGGCCATCACCGGCACCAGCGCCGGATTGGCCGGTGCGGGAGCGGGATTCCTGGCGGGGACCGGCGCGCAGTTCGGGCTCGACGCCTATCAGCACGGCTGGGGCGACGCCTGGAAGAACATGGGCAACGCCTTCACCAATTTCGACCCGCGCATGCTCACCGCCGGTGTCTCCAATGGCGGCCTGTCCGGCCTGAATCACACGGCCTCCCACAGCTTCTGGGAGCCGCGTGTCTCCGCATGGAAGGCGGGCGTGCCCTCCGATCTGGCGAATGTCGGTGCGCGCCCGGACGGTTCGGGCGTCAATCCCGGTGACACGGGTGGCCACACCGGCGGCGAGACGGGCCACACGGGTGGCGGCGATTCCGGCAATACCGGTGGCGGCGACGGCGGCCGCACCAGCGACACCGGCGGACCCAATACGCACGCGGCCGGATTCGAAGGCGACAGCAGCGATCCCACCGCCAATGCCCGGCCCACCGGCGACGGCAGCACCGCACATCCCGAGGGCGGCGACACCGGTGGCGTCGGCGGCGGCGACGGCCGTGCGTCCGACCGCGGCGCGCCGACCGACGATCCGTCGGCCACCGCCGGCGGTGACCACGGCCAGGCCCACACACCGCAGGACACCACCTCCCACACCCCCGCCGACAGCACCTCCGGCGACACCCACGGCAGCCAACCGCACGCGGGCGCCCTCGAAACCAGCGGCACCTCGGTCGATTCCGGCGTCCAGGCGGGCAAACACGAAACCCCCGCCCCCACCGCCGATTCCACCCCCAACGGCCCCGGCCCCACCCAGAACTCCGCCGCTCCCGCCCAGACCTCGTCGGGCCCCACCCAATCGTCGTCCGGCCCGGCGCAATCCTCGGCGCCCGCCGACTCGCGGGTCGCCTCTTCGCCGGCTCCGGCCGCCGACCCCAAGGCATCCTCGAGCACCTCCACCGCCTCGGATTCCAGTGCCCAGCCCTCGGATTCCGGCTCGCGTGCCGGTGACGCGGGCGCGCCGTCGGACACCGGCGCGAGCGATGCCCCGCGCGCGGGCAGCCCCGCCGATGCGGGCGCGCAGGCGGATTCGGGCCCCCACGACACGCCCGCCTCCGCGCCCCAGTCCGATTCGAACGGGTCGAGCCACGGCCTCGCGCCCCAGAGCGCCCCGGCGGCGGCCCCGCACGACGCGTCCGGTGCCGGGCCCGCCTCCGGTCCGACCGACACCCCGATCGCCGCCGCCTCCAACACGGCCGCCCCGGCGTCGCCCGCCGTGGCGGGCGACCGCGCGGGTGTCACGGCCTCCGCCGCACCCGCCGCCCACACCGCGGCCCCCCAGCATGGCGGTGCCGCACCGGAACCGCGTTCCGAGACACCGCGTTCCGACGCTCCGCGCTCGGATACGCCGCGCGCCGGTGGCTCCGGGGACCGGCCCGCCCCGGCTCGTGCCGGTGATGCCGCGGGCGCTCGGCCCGACGGCCGCCCGGAATCGACGCGCCCCCAGACGGGTACGGACGCCCGCCCCCAGACCGGCACCGACGCCCGCTCGGGCGCACCCGAGGCCCGCCCCGGCGAGGAATCGACCGCAGCCCACCCGGACTCCACCGAGCCCGGCCACGAGCCGACCACCCCGGAGCGCGGCACGACGCCCGTCGACGCCGATCACCCTGTGGCCGAGCGTGATTCCGCTCCCATCGAGAACACCGAACACCCCGGGTCCGGGCGCGAACCCGATCCGTCCCAGCCCGAGGCCCCGGTGGAATCCGAGCCCCGCGCGGGCGTGTCTCCCGAGCCCACCCCCACTCACGACGAGACCGCTCCCGCCGAGCACCCTGCGGAACAGCCGGATTCACGAGAGGGCGCAACCCGCGAGGGCACGGACTCCGGTACCCCGCGCGCGGACGACGAGCTCCACGATCCCGCCGTCAACCCAGACGACGCCACTGTCGTCCATGACGATCCGGCTGTCGTCCATGACGATCCGGCTGTCGCTCACGATGATCCGGAGCACTCGGCCGCAACGGATCATGAGCCCTCGGGTTCGCGTCCCGACGAGTCCGAGCCGGCCGCACGTCCCGAATCCGAGGACACGCCCGCGCCGGAGCGCGAGACCGATTCGCGCACTGACGATTCCGCTCCGGCGGCCGACGACAGCCGCCCGAACGGCGACGACAGCCGCCCCGCCGAAGCCGAGTCGCGCAGCCGCGCGGATCAGCCCTCCGAAGCGGCCGAACGACCGGAATCATCCGCACCGCGGCAGGATCCGTCCGAGGAGCACGCGCCCGCCGAACGTCCGCGTGACGAGCACACCGCCCGCCCGGCGGGTGAACACCCCGCCGGGGACGGCTCGGCGCGACCGGGCGAGCGCGAGCACGACGGCACGCGCTCCGACGACCACCACGACTCCGGCACGCCCGACGACGCTCTCCTCGTCGCCCCGCTCCCGCTCGGCGACCACCCGGTCCCGCGCGCCGCGGAGCACACTAACCGGCACACGCCGGAAGGCGGACGCCCGCACGAGACCACCGGCGAACAATCCCGCGGCCGAGACGATCACACCGAGCCGCCCGCGGAAAGCCGCGCGGGCCGGCCCGAACGCGGCGACGGTGCGGCCGAGCACCCGGGCAAGCTGGACGAGCCCTCCGATGCGACCGCCGCGCACGATGATGCGGCGGAGCTCGCACCGGAGGAGGAGCAGCCCGGTAACTGCGGCGCCATGTCGCTGGAGCTGGCGCGACAGCTGACCGGCAATGATTCGATCATCGTGCCCGAGCACGAGATCGGCCCCGAAGGCATGACCGCCAAGCAGCTGGTGGCCGCGGCGGGCGGCAAGCTGCGCACCTACGCCGACCACGACGCCATCGCGGACCGCCTGCGTGAGCTGGGCCCCGGTTCCGCCGCCCTGGTCGTCGACCACTACGCCGGTCCCGCCGACGCGCACGGTGTGGGCGCGCACGCCTACCTGCTGGTCAACGAGGGCGGCGAGATCATGGTCAAGGATCCGGCCGCGGGCCGCGAGCACGGCCACCCGCCCATCGTCCCGGTGGAGACCAAGGGCATCCACGCCATCATGTTCAAGGCGGACGGCAAGGCGCTGGATCCGCTCAGCATGCGCACCCGCCACGGTCTCGATCCGAAGTTCGCGCCCCATGCGCACCCCGAGAACGAGCAGGCCGCAACGGATTCCGGCAAGCCGCCGAAGGTCGACGAGACCGTCGCCCCCGAGGAGCTCGCCCGCATCGGCAAGGAGCCGGAGCCCGCCGAATCGCACCACCATCAGCCGGGCGATGACGAACACGACGGCGGCGGGGGCCATCGAGCCGACTACACCGACCACGCGGAGGGTGAGCCGTACCGCGCCCCGACGGCTGGTGAGCCCATGGAGCATCCGGTCACCCTGACGGATGAACTCTCCGATCCCGGTCCGGCGCAACACGTCCACGACCCCGGATTCGAAGAGGACAAGACCCGGGGCGCGGTGCTCGAGCAGATCGATCCGAACGACACGACCCGAGTCACCAAGGGCGAAGACGGCCTGATCAATTCGATCGACGGCAAGCCGGTCCACGAGTACGTGGGTGATCTCTCCAACGCCCGCGCCAAGATTCACGCGGCGAACCGGCTCGAGGGCGACGGGCCGTGCAGCGCCCTCGCGATCGACCTGCGTACCGGTGAGATCACCGAGGCCGTGAACGGTAGCCGGACCGACCTGATCGACGAGGAACACCTCCATCCGCTGCTGCGCGAGAACCACCGTGCCCTCGGCGACTGGAAACACCCGGTGATGGCGGCCGAGGACCAACCGGCCACCCGCAGGGTCAAGGGCCAGTCGGAACCCCAGCCGGTGGTCTTCGAGGGCCGCGCCCACTTCGACGAACCCCTGCGGCACGCCGAGGTCAAGGCCGTCAACGAGCTGCTGTGGGCGCGCCAGCGCGCCCACGACGAGCAATGGCGCAACACCCACGGCGAGGATTCCGATCCGCCGCCGCTGGGCCGGGATGTGCTCGGGGAGCTGCGTTTCGACCCGCGCTGGCTCGCCGATACGAAGCGCAACGCCCTCGGCGGCGAGGCCCCGGCGTGCGCCAACTGCCATTCGATGCTGCGCGACGTCCCCAGCTACAGCGGCCGGAACCTGTTCGTCCCGGGCGACTACCGCCTCGAGGCCGAGGGCGGCACGGTCGCGCCGCACCGCGATCCCATCGAGACCCCGCACGTCGACGCCGCGTCCGAGACCCCGAAGCCCGGTGACCCGGACAACGGCGACGGGCCCGACGGCTCGGGCGCCACCGGCCGTGAACCCGGCGGTGACGATCCGGCCCCGGGCGCGACCCCGCACAAACCCGGCGGCCCCGAATCCGACGACAGCGGCGCGCAACGCGAGCCGGACAACTCCGAGCAGACCGCCGATCACACCGGCAAGACCACGACGTCGGAGACTCCCGTACGCCCCGAACCCCCACGACGCGAACCGGATTCGCCGGATCCGGAGGCCGTCCGCCCGGAGCAGCGCGCCGTGCGCGAGCTCGTCTACCCGGTCGTGAGCGACTCGCACTACGTGGACTCGCGCTACCTGGCCGAGGGCGCCGACCCGCGGCTGGTCTCGGTCGCGGAAGTACTGGCACGGACCGACACCGGCCGGGCCGCCCTCGACACCCTGCGCGAGGCCGGGATCTCGGTCCGCATGGTCGACGGCGCGGGCGCACCGCACGTCGACTCCTACGATCCGGTCCGGCGCGAACTGACCATCGACACCCACGAGCGTGGTGAGCTCGATCAGGCCGCGGCCGTTGTGACCGCCGCCGCGCACCTGGAATCCCCGCGCCCCGCCGCCGAACCCGGCAGCCCCGAGCAGCTGCGGCGCGCGGCCGAATCCTTCGCCAGGGAAGCGGAATTCGCGCACGAGTTGCGCGAGGCCGACTACGAGCCGCCGCGCGGCCCGCTCAGCGAACTCGCCGACGCCCCCTACCTGGACAGCGTCCGCGACACCTATCAGCGCGCCGCCGACGAAGCCGTGGAGCAGGCGCGCGCCGCGAATCCCGAACTGCCGCAGGACCAGGCGCGCCGCATAGCCCACGAGGCGGGTGTCGAGGCGCTACTGGCCGACGACCGCTTCACCGGCGGCACCGGCGAGGATCACCCCGAGGCGCTCGCCCGGCACTACGGCGAACCGCCCGCCCCGAGCCACGTCACCGAGCCCGCCCACGAGTCCGCGCCCGCGCATCCGGACCAGCCCGAATCTGCTGGCCCCCAGCATGATCGGGCCGACGAGGCCGCCGACGAGGTCTGGCGCGCCAGGGTGGCCGCCATGAGCCACGAGCACGGCGGCGATATCTCGCGCTGGGCGCTCGAGACGCTGGACCGGCACGGCGTCGACATCCGCATGACCGACGATCCGGCCGCCGCCGTCGGCAATGGCGAGCAGGGCCGCTCCGATCGCGGTCCGCTGGCCGGATACGACCCGGCCACCAATACCGTTGTGCTGCACAGCCAGTCATCCCCGGTCGAGCACGCGGCGGAACTGGTGCGCGCGGCCTCCGAGGCGGAGGCGTACGCCCGGGCCGAGGGCCCGCTGGAGCGCCTGACCCTGACACGTGACGACTACGTGCGCAGCATGCTGGCCCGCCAGGCCGAGGCGCTCGCCCTGGGCTACGAGCACAATCGCACCGCGGGCGGCGGGGACCGTTCCCGCACGCGGCCGTCCGATCCGCTCGAGCGCGTCTACCGCCGGGCCCGCGACGAGGCGTTGAGCCAGGTCCGCGACGCCTTCAAGGACTCGAACCAGGTCACCGACCGCATGCTGGAGGCCGCCGCCTACCGCGCCGCCGTGCAGGAGGTCATGTACCGGCTGGCCGGGGACGGCCCGCGGGTGGAGGGTCGCGATCCCGCGACCACGCACGCCGCGGCCTGGGATCGCGCCCACGGCATCCCGACCGGTGAGGATCCGGTGCGGCCGCCGCGTCCGCCGCGCAAGACCGCGGAGGCCATCCGCGATCGGGCCGAGGCCTACGAGAACGAGATCGAGCAGCTGCGTGCCATGCGCGAGGCGGGCACCCCGATCCCGGTCGGTCCGGCCGAGCACGCCTACCGGGACGCGCAGACCGAGGCCGCCGCCCGACCGCACGCCTCGGCGTCCAGCGTGCGGGAGGCCGGGCTGACCGCGCTGCGCCGCTACCTCGACGATGTCGGTCTGTCGCGCGCCGAGGCCGTCATGGACGTGGTGCGCTCCTTCGGCGAGCCCGGCGAATCCCGTTGGGGCCACCCGAATCTGCACGATCTGTTCAATCCGGGCGATGTCGTGCACCAACCGGGGCCCGGCGAACCCCGGCACAGCGCCGAGGCGGATCGGGCCATGTCCCGGCAGGCGTCCGACAGCGAGATGAAGCGCGGCTCGAAGCGCCTCACCGACCATGTGGTCGAGGCCCTCAACACCACCGGTAGCGCCCGCCGCCTGGTCGTGTACGCGGGTGAGGGCGGGCACATGCGGGCCCTGCAGGAGCTGGCCGAATCGCATCCGCGGCTGCGTAATTCCCTGTGGGACACCTGGACCCGGATCGAGTACCGGGAAGTCGCGCCCGACGGGTCGGTGCGCGAGATCTACGCCAGTGCGGCCGAAGGGCCCATGCGCCGCCCGTCGACGAGCGAGGCGTTGGGCGAGATGCTCGCCCACTACCTGAGCTACCGCGAGGACGGCCGGGTGCACGTCGGATTCGACGAGTGGATCCGCGGCCTGGGCGACGGCGCCTTCGAACTCGCTCACCGCCCGGGCGCCAAGCTGCCGCGCGGCGCGGACCGGCACGCGCTGAAGCTGTCGGACAACTTCGTCACCGAGGGCCACCGGGCCGTAGAGCGCAGTCGTACCCTGGGCTATCCGCATCCGGCGCGGGTCGCCCACGACCTGATGACCCGGCGGGTGTCGCTGGGCGCGCTGGGCGCGGACAACTACCGGTACCGCGCGCCGGACCGCTACGACCTGCACGAGTTCAAGGTCGGCACCACGACCCTGAACATGTGGCTGGAACGTGACGGCGAGGGCGGCTGGCGGGTGCCCGGACCCACCGGGCGCGGCGGTTCCTCGGACGCGCTGGCGCATCGCTTCCAGGGCATGGGCGATCGGGATCCGGTCAAGCTGTCCAACCGGATTCGCGACATGCTGCTGGACGGCTCGGCCCCGCTGCGCCCCACCGATCCGGAGCCGCACCGTCCGCTGTGGAAGCGCGTGACCGACCGGTTCGCCGGCCGCGGATCCGACCCGGTCGAGGCCGGTCCGCGCGCCCAGGAGGCCCCCGCCGAACAGCCACGGCACGACGGCCCGGCCCAGCGCCGCGGTCCGTTCGAGCAGCCGCAACCGGTCGAGCATCCGGCCGCGCACGATTCCGGTGCGCAGCACGAGAACGACCACGCGACACCGGATTCCGAGGGGCAGGATCATGCCCCGGACTGGTCGCCGCACCCCGACGACGCCTGGTCGACCCTGGACTACACAGGCATCGCCGACAAACTCCGCGACGATCACGGTGTCAAGGTCACCAGCTACGACGAGCGCCTCGGCCGGGAGGTCGAGGGCTTCGCCGACCACTACGACGTGGAGGCGCTGCGCGAGTACGCCCGCGCCGTCGACGACATGTTCGAGGCCGTCCCGGACGCCCAGGTCGGCGAGGTTCACGTCGGACCCATCGAAGAGTCGGGCGTCTTCGCCGAGACCACGCCCGGACCCATCGAGAACGGTCGGATCCGGACCGACCGGATCACCCTGAACAGCCGTTTCGCCGACGGGCCCGACGGTCCCGCCGAGCTCGCCCGCCAGGTGGCGCAGGCCGAGGACGCCGGGCATCTCGCCCCGGGATCGGCGCAGCGGCCGGTGTATTCGACGATCGTGCACGAGTTCGCCCACGCCCTGGACTTCTCCGGCGGCCTCGACGCCCGGCACCAGGCGTTCGACGCCATGCTGCGCCACTACGCCGAAACCCGCGGCACCCTCGACGGTTTCGAGGAATGGTTCAACGACCAGCCCGGCGCCGCCTTCGACCGCGAGGGCAACTGGGATCCCGAAGAGGCGCTGGCCGAGGCGTACACCGACGACGTCCTCAATGGCGCGGCCGCCTCCGAACAGTCGAAGGTGCTCAGCCAGGCGCTCATCGACGCCCACACCGCGCGGTTGGAAGGCACGACCCACGAAGGCACCCGCTCGGGCGTGGACGACACCCACGCCGCCGAACCCGCACAGCGCCAGGGCCTCCCCGACGACGAGGGCACCCCGCCGCCCCGCAGCGAATGGCTGGATCGCCAGCTGGCGGTCAACGCCGACTGGCTCGCGGGCGAGTACCGCCGCAACGCCGAATTCCTGCGCGAGGCGGCCGAGAACTTCGAGCCCGGCACCGCCGCCCGCCGCGACCTCGACGCCGACGTCGCCGACGCCGAGGCCCGCGCCGACATCTTCGCCCACAAGGCCGACCTCGCCTGGGAGCGGGCCGGTGGCCGCCCCGAACAACCCGACCCCAATGCCTCGGACCCCAACGCGACGACCCAGCAACTCCCGCAACCAGGTTCGTCGGCCCACGATCCGAATGCGGCGACGCGGGAGCTGCCGCAGCCGGGTTCGACGGTGCACGATCCCAACGCGGCCACGGTGGAGTTGACGCGGCCGGTCTACGACCCGAACGCGGAGACGCAGGAGCTGCCGCCCCAGGGTTCGACGGTGCACGACCCGAATGCCGCGACCCAGGAGATCCCGCAGCCCGGGTCCATGGAGCACGACCCCAATGCGGACACGGTCGATCTGACGCGGCCGGTGCACGATCCCAATGCGGCGACGCAAGAGCAGCCGGTTCACGATCCGAACGCGGCGACCCGGGAGCAGCCGGTTCACGATCCGAACGCGGCGACCCGGGAGCAGCCGGTTCACGATCCGAACGCGGCCACGCAAGAGCTGGCGGTCCACGATCCGAACGCGGTGACCCAGGAGCTGCCCGTTCACGATCCGAACGCCGCGACGCAGGAGCTGGCGCGGCCGGGTTCGCCGGTGCCGCAGGATCCGGTCGACGCTTCTCCGGCCCTGCGGGCGGCCGCGGATTACCTGCTGCGCAACGAGCCCCCGGTGGGCGCCCGCACCCACACTCCCGCCGAGCGCGAGTACGGCCGCCAGCTGAGCGAGGCCCTCGGCGTGCGCGAGACCGTGGGCGGCCGCCGCGAACCGCTCTCGGCCTTCCGCGACATCGCCGAGAAGGCCCGCGCCCGCGGTCATTTCGGCGACCCGGAGGGCGACGTTCCCTCGCGCCCCATGCGCGCCGAGGACTACGCCCCCATCTCGAACCAGGAGCGCTTCGACTCCCGCAAGCGCACCGAGTTGCCCCCGGGCCCGAGGCCGGACCCGCGGCCGCTGGAGCCGTGGTCGGAGGTGAATCGTTCTGCGGCGCACGATCAACCGCGCGCCCTCACTCTGAACGAGCTGCGCCGCGAGATCGCCACCGAGCTGGGGCTGACCCCCGAGGACCTGAGCCCCGAGCGCCTGTCCCGGGTCGTCGGCGACATGCAGTACCGAAACATGTTGCGCGCCGGTGCGATCGAGGCGCTCAGCGACGCGGTCGACTGGCATGCCCGTGCCGGAAACCCGCAGGAGCGCCAGCGTTTCGCGGATGCCCGCGACGAATGGGCCCGCCTGCTCGGCGTGGACCCCGACCGCGTCCTGCCCGAGCACGCCGCGCGGACCCTGGCCGAGCTGCGCGACGAAACCCTGCGCCGCGCTTCGGATGTCGCGGACCTGATGGCCGCCACCCACCATGTCGAGGATCCGGCCGCCGGTCACCACCTGGTGCTGGAGTCCGACGGTCACCGGGTGCACGTGAAGGTCACCGAGGACGCGCACGGCAACCGCCACGTCGAGGTCGTCGACCGCCCTGACCTGCCCGCTCCGCCCAAGGAGCCCGCGCCCGAGCCCGAGAGCCCGGGCATCGTCAAGCGCGTCCTGCGACGGCTGTTCAGCCCCTTCAAAGGCGACTACCCGAAATATCCCTCCGGCTCCGGCAATGACAGCAAGGGCCAGGGCGAGCTGATCAACTTCGCCGGCGACGTCATCCACGACATCGCCCACGTCGAGGTGCACGAGGTCGAGGAGGCCAACCCGGCGCGCATCGCCAAGGAGGCGGCCACCATTCTCAAGGTGCGTGAGCAGATGCCGCTGCTCGAGCATCTGACGAGCAAGATCGCCGACGTGTCCGCCGACATCGTCCCGATGCGGACCCGCGACGGCGGCGAATACCAGCCCTGGCACACCGAGGTCGATCATCAGCGGAGCTGGGAGGAGCGGCTCGACCACCAGGAGAGCATCGATCTCTACCGGGAGAATCACCCCGACGATTACGAGGTTCCCCCCGCGCCCGAGCGGGATCCGAACTCCGAACTGCAGGCGCCGCCGGAACGGCAGCTGGCCGACGACGTGCCCCAGCCGCTGGTCGGTGCGATCGACGCCCGCGACGCCGCCCTCGCCGACCTGGTGCGGCTGGCCCACCGCCACGGCATCGACCTCACCGATGCCGACCCGGCCACCCTGCACCGCGCGGTCGATCACGCGACTTACGAGCTCATGCGCCGCGCCGGTGCCATCGAGGCCCTGCGGGACGCCTCCGAGCGGTACAACGAGGAGGCGGCGCTCGTCCCCTTCCGGGAAGTCAGCTTCACCAACAAGGATCCGCTGGGCCGCTACGTCCGTGAGCTGTGGGAGGTCAGGGAGCGCGACATCCAGCAGCAGCGCGCCGATGCCCGCCGCGCGCGCGACGGCGTCTCTCCCGACGATCCGGACCCGTACTACCTGCCCCGCAAGAACCGCGTCACCGCGCTGGATTCACACGGCGTCAACAATGGCGGTGAGTGGGCCCGCCACTTCGACGATCCCGAACCGGAATTCGCGCAGAGCGAGGAGGGACGTCTCTTCGAGGACGCCCTGAATCGCGATCAGATCCGCGAGGAGCGCTCGAACTGGGCGCAACTGCTCGGGGTCGGCCTCGACGAGCTCACTCCGACCGCGAACGATCCGAACCGGCTCGCGCACACCATCGCCGATCTGCGCATGCAGGTGCGTGACGATGCGGCCGGACTGCACGAATTCGCCGAGGCGGCAGAGCATTTCCTGCGCCTGGACACCGAGGCCCGCGACCTGACCGATCAGCTCGGCGATCGCACCGCGCACGCCTGGCTGGACGCCCACGGCGGCACCATGCTCGAGGACGGCGTCGGCCTGCGCCCGGGCGAGCGCCCCGGCGACCCGAACCGCCTGGTCGTGATTCGCGGCGACGACGACCACGAGGCGCGTCTGGCCGATGCGCTGGCCGCCCACCCGGATCTGGGCGAACTGCTCAATCGCGGTGAGCTGCAGCTGGATTACCGCGTCATCGGCCTGGACGCGGACGGCCACATCGTAGTCCGCGAGGCCGAGGCCCCGCAGGCGCGCTTCCACGAGATGGAGGTGGACGGCGAACGCACCCCCGTGCTTATGGTGCGCGAGGACAACGAGCCGTGGCGGGTGGTGCAGCCGGAGCAGGGCACGCACGATCCGGCGACCGTGGCCCACGAGGCCGAGACGGTCGCGACCGAACCGCAGCGCAGCGTGCCCCGCGATCCGGATGTCGTTCGCGGCGAACGCAACGAGGTCGCCGCGCGACTCTCGATCGACCAGATGAAGCTGGGCCCCGAGCATCTCGAGGCCACGATCGAGGCGCTGCGGCACGACAATGCCCTGCGCGCCGCGCAGATCGAGGGCATGGCGGATTTCATCCGCAGCGGCGATGCCATCGAGAACTTCCACGAGCTCGATCGTCGGCTCAACAACCTCGCCCACTCCATCGGCGTGGATCCGGAGCATCTGACGCCGGAGCGCCTGGCCGAGGCCATGGGCGATCCGGACGTGAAGAAGGCCGCACGCATCCAGCGGCTCGAGGATCTGCTCGACTACGCGAAGACGCTGCGCGACAGCACCGACGGCAAGGCCGTGCTGGCGGCGCGGGACCGCCTGGCCAAGCGCCTGGGCGTCGACCCGGAGGACCTGTACGGGAAGAAGCACGTCAAGAACGAGAACAAGGAGATCGTCGGCTACGGGCCGGATCCCAAGAGCGCCAAGCCCAAGGCCGTGCTCCGTGCGATCAACGATGTCCTCGAACGGTCCGGCGATCGGCCCGAACTGCTCGCCGCGCTGGCCGAATACGCCCACACCATCGCCGAATTGGATCCCTTCCGCAAGGGGATGCGCTTCGACCCGAGCGCCGATCCGCGCGCCGCGGACGGTGTGGTCCGGATCTACGACGAGAACGCGCCCGAGCTGCTGAAGAAGCTGATGAGCGGTTCCATCGGCGAGCCGTTGGTCGCCGAGAATCCGTCACGGGCGGAGGCCGTCTGGTCGCGGCTGCTCGGCGTGGACGTTCACGACGTCAACCGCCTGGTGAAGCTGTACCGCGACGAGTTGCCCGGCCTGCACGAGCGGCTCTCGCCCGCGCAGATGGACAAGGTGCTGCGCTCGGTGCTGGAGCGCGAACAGGCCGACCCCCAGAAGCGCACGCTGACCGACGACGACAAGCACGCGGTGCACGCCGAGTACGTGGCGGGCATGGAGCCCGGACAGCGCCCGCTGTCCGAGGCCGAGCTGTTCGAGGTGGTCAAGGAGATCCGGCACGACCGCTACGCCGAGGTCTACGAGGTCTACCGCGACGGCAAGATCGAGAAGCACGAGCATCCCAAGTCGAGCGAACTGTCCGGGATCATCGACGGCCTGCGCGAGGAGATCAACGCCCGCGAGGCCGATATCGACGCGCTGCAGCGACTGGCCGGCGAGCACAACCACCTCACTACCCCGTGGACCCCCGAGACACCGCGCACGCCGCGGGAACTCGCCGCGGATCTGGCCGAGGCCCGCCACCAACTGCTCATCGCCGGCGACAACCGTGCGCACGCCATGGGCCGAATGTGGTTGCAGGACAACCGGCCGCTGTCGGAGAGCGATCTGACGCCCGAGCGGATCCACGGCACCACCGAATACCTGCGGACCCGCAATGCGGACGAGGGCGGCACGCTGCCCAATTTCGAGCCGCGGATCAATGATCTGGCGCGCGCCGCCCACGAGTTCAACCAGGCCCAGGATCGGGTGCGGGAGCTGGAGTCGCAGCTGCGCGCGGCGGTCGAGGCCGATGCCGGTCCGACGGAGACACCGGTCGAGGTGTGGCAGCGCGAAGTCGATGCCGCGCGTGCCGAACTGGTCGACGCGGTCGACGCCGCGTCCGGCAACTGGAACTCGAGCGATCTGGATCGGGTCATCCGCCAGGTCGAGCGCATGTCCAATGTTTCGCGCGATTCCGCCTCGCTGTGGACCGATGAGCAGATCCCGGTCCGGGACGCGGTGCACCGCTACCAGACCGCCCGCGATTTCCTCGGCGCGGCCGAACACGACGCGCTCGAGTCGGCCCGCGCGGCCGAGACGCCCGAACAGCGCGCCACCCGCGAACTCGGGTATGCGCAACAGGATCTGGCTCTCGCCGAGGCGGCCCGCGACAATGCCATGGCGGGCCTGCCCGTCACCGAACCGGAGCTCACCCGCGACTGGGTGGACGCGACCCGGGAACAGTTGGGCGGCCAGACCTTCGGCCGGCTCACGCCGGAGGAGCGCGCCCGCCTGACGCTGGCCGAGGCCGTCGAACACCATCTCGACACCCAGGATCGCGTCTCCCGCTGGGAGGCCCAGGTCGACCACCTCGCGGCGGAGGCGGCCATTGCCGCCGACACCCCGCGGGCCGCCGCGGCCCGCGCCCTGGACTCCGCGCGCACCGCACTCGACGCGGCCATCACCCGGCTGGAGTCCGAGACCGGTCTGCAGGTCTCGGACACCGATCTGACCTCCGTCGACAACGCCCGGATCACCTTCGAGGCCCTCGACGCCGCTGTCCCGCCGCACCCCGACGGTGACCGCCACGACGCCGTCGCCGCCCTGCGCACCGCCGCC
This sequence comes from Nocardia sp. NPDC004123, assembly GCF_053603795.1. Lineage (NCBI taxonomy): Bacteria > Bacillati > Actinomycetota > Actinomycetes > Mycobacteriales > Nocardiaceae > Nocardia > Nocardia sp. NPDC004123. The sequence goes on along the minus strand of NZ_JBSGGG010000002.1, from coordinate 301,613 downwards.
GAGAACTTCCACCGCGCGGACGCTTTCAACGACTTCATCAAGGAGCACACCCCGCCCGACCGCGTCCCGGACCCGCGCGAGGCCTACGCGAAGCCCCCCGAGCCCGAATCGGCCACGCAGGTCACCGATCCGCGCGAGGCCTACGCGAAATCCACGGTGCCCGAGCCCGGTAAGAACGTCACCGACCCGCGCGAGGCGTACCGCAAGCCGCCCGAGTCGGATCCCGGCGATCCGAGTGCCTCGGGTGCGAAGACCGATCCGAACGACCCGGGCGACTCGGGCAACTCGGGTGCGAAGTCCGATCCGTCCGGTCCGGGCGACCCGTCGGATCCGCAGCAGCCGGATCCCGGCGGAACCGACCCGGCGGGCGGGGATTCGGGTGGGGGACACCATGGTTCGGACCCGGCCGCGGCCTGGGAGCCGGTCGGACCCCCGGAGCAGCACGTGCCCGTCGACGCCCGCGTCGAGGCCCGCATCACCGAGCTCATGGGCAATGCGGTCGAGGAGGACCGCGCGGCCGCGGCGGCGCATCAGGCGCTGCGCGACCAGGCGCGCGAGATGGGCATGCACGCCCTGCGCAACGACGAGACCCTGACCTCGGAACAACGGGCCGAACGTCTGCGCGAGCTGGAGACCCGCCTGGCCGATATGACGCCGGGCGAGCTCTCGAACTACATCTTCGATGCCGACAAGGCCGAGATCGCCGCCATCCAGCAGATGCTGAAGGCCGAGGGCGTTCGCGCCGGAAACCACGGTTCGTACTGGGACAAGGTGGCGGCCTCCGATGTCCGCCGGGCCGAGCTGACCGAGATCCGCCGTGCCACCGGCGAGCACCGCGACGCCTACCGCGCCCATTCCGACGAGGCGTTCCGACTGCGCGAGCAGGCGCACTTCATGGCCGTCGACGACGTCCTGGACAACATCACCTCCGACCGGAGGGGCCGGGGTGTCGGCCTGGCTTCCGACCCGACCAGGCTGGTGGTGGTCACCCACCACGACGATCCCGGGGCCGTGATCGGCCCGAAGATTCGCGAAGACATGGCGGCGCGGGGCATTCCGGTCGAGGACCGCATCGTCCATGTCGACGACGACGGCACCATCACCGTCCAGACCGTCCGCCCCGCAACCGATCCCGACACCCACCGCCCCACCCCGACCGACCCGCGGACCGCCTGGTCGCGCGGCGAGGGCCCCTTCGAGCGCGATCCGAACGCGGGCCGGCACGGCCCGACCAACGGCACGGAGGAGAAGGACCACGCCGGTGCGCCCGACCCCGCGAGCGGAAAGGATCCCGCAGCCGAGTCGAATCCTGTTCAGGAGCAACAGACCCTGGCCCCGGGGGAGTGGCCTCCGGCCGGTCCGGCCGAGCACTTCGTGCTCGAGGATCCTCAGGTCCGCGGGGAAATCCTGGATCTGTCCGAGCGCGCCACCCACGCCTGGGAGGCGGCCGGTCAGACCCGCGCCTCGCTGGACGACCTGGCCCGCGGCCTGGGCATCGAGCCGACCGGCATGTCGGCGCGGGAGCTGGAAAGCGCTGTCGCCCAAGCCCTCACGGCCGAGGAGGCGCGTGTCGCCGAGGTGATGCAGCGCAATGTCCCGCCGGGCGCGGGCAACGGCCTGGCCGAGTACATGGAGGTCGAACGCCCCGCGGCCATTCAGCGCGGCGGCGAACTGGGCCGCCTGCGCGCCATCGCGGGCAGCGAGTTCACCCGGTTGCACAACCAGACCGAAGAGGCGATGAATCTGCGCTCGCAGCTTCATTTCCGGGCCGCCGACGTGGTCCTGGAGTCCATGGCCGACACGGTGCTGGGCAAGGGCGTCGGCCTGGTCGGCGATCCGGCGAAGCTCCTGGTCGTCAGCCCCCTCGACGACCCGGGCGTGGTGATCGGCGACAAGATCCGCAGCGATATGGCCGCCCGTGGCACGGAGATCGACTACCGCCGCGTCCGCGTGGCCGACGACGGCACCATCACCGTCCAACCCGTCCGTCCCCCCGACGAGCCCGGCACCCCGGTCGCCGCGGGCACCGAACCCAACCGGCCCCCGGGTGGCGGTGGCCCGTCCGCGCCTACGCCGCGTCCCGCGACCCCGCGCGGCCCCGACCCACGCGAGGCCTGGTCCCGAGGCGAGGGCCCGTTCCAGCACGACCCCGATACCGGCGGCGAGGAAGAACCGCCGACCGGAGGCAACAACGCGGTCCCGCCGTCGGATCCCACCAAACCCGGTGCGCCGGGCGCGAAGTCGGAGCCGACCACGCCGCGTCCGGCGGCCCCGCGCGGCCCCGATCCGCGTGAAGCATGGTCGCGCGGCGAGGATCCCAGCACCCCGCGTGCCGAGAACGACCCCAAGGCCACCTCCACCCCGGAGGAGCGGACCACCCAGGTCGTGGTGCGCGAGGAGCAAACCCAGACCACGCCGGACCCGGTCCGGGAAGCGAAGACCGAAACCACGCCGGTCCAGGGACACGAGGGCACGACCGAGACCGCGCCGGTGCAGCAGGAGGCGACGCAGAACGCGCCCGTGCCGCTGCACGAGGCGACGACCCAGACCATGCCGATCGCGGTGCACGAGGGTGATCGGGTGATCGATCCGGTCGCGGCCTCACCCGCCCTGGCCGCGGTCGCGCAGCACCTGAGCGAGCATCCGGTGCAATCGACCGGTCGCCCGCGCGGCATGGAAGAGGGGGCCTACGCGGTCCGCCTGGCGGACGCCCTCGGTCTGCGGGAGGCGCTGTCCCATCAGCGTGATCCGCTCGGCGCCATGCAGCGACTGGCCGAAACCGCACGTGACAACGGCCATTTCGGCGACCCTGACCACAATCGCCCGCCCACGCCCATGTCCCGCGACGAGCTCGCGGGCACCGAGCCGCACGAGGGCGAGCACCCGCAGCTGACCGCGGGCGATCCGGCGCTCCCGACCCCGGTCCGCGATCTCCCGCTGGAGCCGTGGTCGCAGGTGGAGCGCGGGTCGGCGGGCGAGGCCCGCCTGATGTCGCCGGAAGAACTACGCGCCGAACTGATCTCGCGCCTCGGCCTGTCGGACGACGATGTGGCGGACCTGCCGCGGGTGGCCGGTGAGATGCAGTACCGGAACGTCCTGCGCGCCGGCGCCGTCGAGGCCCTGGCCCATGTCCTGCACCTGCACGACGAGGCCACCCGGCCGGAGGAGCGCGCCCGGCTCGCCGAGCAGCGCGACGACTGGGCGCGCCTGCTCGGAGTCGACCCCGCCCACCTCGAGCCCGCGACCCGCGTCGCCGTCCTCGACGATCTCATGCGCGAAACCCTGCGCCGCGCCTCGGATGTCGCGGATCTGGTGGCCGTCAGCCATTACCGCCCGGACCCCGCCGAGGCCCCGCACCTGGTGCTGGAGGCCGAGGGCGACCGCGTTTTCGTGCGACTGGCCGAGGGCCCCGACGGCACCCGCGTCGCCGAGGTCGTGGCGCGGCCGGCACTGCCCAAGCCGAACGCGCCGGTCGCGGTCCGCGAACCGGAGGCCCCACGCGGCCGATTGCGCAAGCTGTGGGACCGCCTGACCGGCGACTACCTCGGCCACTCCCCGAAGTACCCCTCGGGGTCCGGCAATGACAGTAAGTACCAGGCATTCTGGGCGGTCGAGGTCGGCTACGCCTCGCACAACGAGGTGCTGATCGGCACCAAGGACAAGTTCAACCCGATCCGCATCGTCAAGGAAGCCGCGACGCTGTGGAAGGATCGCGAGAAGCTGCCGTTCGTTCGCCGCTTCAGCCGTCTGGTCGCCGATATCTCGCCCGAAGTGCTGCCCATGCACACCCGCGACGGTCGCGAGTACCAGCCGTGGCTGACCGAGACCGACAATGCCCGGCATTGGCAAGAGGTGGCCGAGCACGACGAGAGCGTGCGCCTGTTCCTCGAGAGCCACCCCGAGTTCGCCCACGTGGAAGAGGTGCTGCCGCCCGCCGAGCTGCCCGAACTGCCGCCGATCACCGAACGCGAACTGGGTGCGGCGCTGCCGCAGCCGGTGGCCGAGGCCATCGTCGCCCGCGACCGCGCACTCGACGATCTGGTGAAACTGGCACGGGAGCAGGGCATCCGGCTCTCCGACGCCGAACCGGCGACCCTGCGCCGACTGGTGGACGAGCAGACCTACGAGCTCATGCGCCGTGCCGGTGCGATCGAGGCGTTGCGGGATGCCGCGCAGCGGTTCAACCTCGAGGACGCCCGCGTCCCGTTCCGCCCGGTCAGCTTCCTCGACAAGGATCCGCTGGGCCGCTACCAGCGCGATATGCACCACAACGAGCAGGCCGCGCTGGCCGAGCAGCGACTCGCGGCCCTGCACGAGGAGATCCGCGGTCAGGACCTGACCCAGGAGGAGATCTGGGCGCTCGAACGCAAGGCCGGGATTCCCGAGACCACTGCGCTGGAATGGCAGGGCGCCGCCAATGGCGGTGAGCCCGGCCGCGATTTCGAGGATCCCGACCCGGATCTCGAGCACAGCCCCGTGGGCCAGCTGTTCGAGCATGCGCTGCAGCGCGACCAGATGCGTGACGAGCGCGGCAATTGGGCGCAGATGCTGGGGGTCGACCTGGACCGGCTCACCCCCGAGCACCTCGACCACACCCTCGCCGACCTGCGCATGCAGGCCCGTGACGAGCTGGACCGGTTGAACCGGCTGTCGGACGCGGTGGATCACTTCCTCGACGCCGACTCGACCATGGTCGAGCGCGCCGTGGACTTCGCCGACGGTCACGTCCGCGCCTGGATGGATACCCTCGACGGCGGCATGGTCGATCGCGGCGTCGGTCTCGCGCCGGGGGAGCACGCCGGGGATCCCAAGCGGCTCCTAGTGATTCGCGGTGTCCGCGATCACGACGTTCAGCTGATCCGGACCCTGGCCGAGCATCCCGAGCTCGCCGCCCGCCTCAACTCCGGTGAGATGCGCCCCGAGTACCTCGGCATCGACGTGGACGGACACGGCAACGCCAAGCTGGACTCGCTGGCGACCCCGCAGGCTCGATACCACGAGATCGACACTCCCGAAGGCAAACTGGGCGTGCTCATGCTGCGCGACGGCGACGAGCCGTGGCGCATCGTGTCCCATCCGCTGGAAGAGGCGGGCCCGCACGCGATCGAGAACACCGAGCAGGCCGTTCCGCGCGACCCGAATGTCGTTCGGGCGGAACGCGATGCGATCGCCGATCGGCTCTCGATCGAGTACGGCGAGCTCACTCCCGAACAGCTCGCGGCCACCCTCGACGCGCTGCGCCACGACAATGCCCTGCGGGCCGCGCAGATCGAGGGCATGGCGGACTTCGTCCGCACCACCGATGCCATCGACAACTTCCACGCGATGGAGAAGCCGCTCGGCCAGCTCGCGAGCCGCGTTGGTCTGGGCGATCCCCGCGAGCTCACGCCGGAACGGATCGCGCAGGCGCTGACCGATCCGGATGTGAACGCGGTCCGCCGCTGGCTGCGAAAGCTGCGGCGCGAGCAGGGCATCGGGGATCTGCTCGATTACGCCAAGGTGCTGCGCGAGGGCAATGAGCAGGCCGTGCTCGACGCCCGCAACCGGCTGGCCGTCCGGCTCGGCGTCGATCCCAAGGATCTGTACGCCGAGAAGTTCGAGAAGAACAAGGCGTCCGGCCTGATCACCGATTACCAGGCCGATCCCAAGAGCACCGACCCCAAGAAGTTGGTGCACGCGATCAACGAGGTGCTGAAGCGCTCCGAGGAGCGGCCCGAACTGCTGGCGGCGCTCGCCGACTATGTCGGGGAGCTGGGTGAACTCGATCCCTTCCGCGACAATATGCGCTTCGATCCGGCGCAGGATCCGCGCCTGCCCGACGGCGTGCTGCCGATCCACGATCCGAAGGCGCCCGCGCGTCTGCGTGCGATGCTGCACGAATCCCTCGGCGAGCCACCGCGTTCCGACAATCCCTCGGAGGCGGCGGGCGTGTGGTCGCGGCTGCTCGGGGTGGACAAGTTCAGTATCGACCGCACCGTCAAGCTCTACGAGATCCATCAGCCCGGGCTGCACGACCGGATGTCGCCGGAGCAGATGCACGACGCTTTGACCGCCGCGCGGAAGGCTTCCGATGTCGAGGCGGGCTACCCGGCCTATCGCGACAGCATGCCCGCCGGGCGCGAGCCGCTCACCCGGGAGCAGTTCGTCGACCTGCTGCAGAACGCCCGCAAGGCCCGCCTGGCCGAGGTGTTCGAGGCCTACCGCGACGGCAAGATCGACAAGCACGAGCGGCTTTCGCTGTCGCAGATGTCGAAGGTCATCGACACCATGCGCGAGGAGGTGCGGGGCCGCGCGGCCGATATCGACGAGTTGGAGCGTCTGGCCGCCGAGCACAACAGCCTGACCGTGCCGCCGGAACCCGAAGCGCCGCAGCGGTCCCCGCGCGAGGTGGCCGCCGAGCTCGCGACCGCCCGCACCGCGCTGGAACAGGCGGCCGCGCACCGCGAATACGCGATCGGCCGGGTCTACCTCGAGCACAACCGCGCCATCGAGCACTCCGATCTCACGCCGAGACGCCTGTCGGCCACGCTCGACTACCTGGAGGCGCGCTCGCGCGAAGAGGGCGGCGAACTGCCGGGTGCGCAGCAGCGGATCGAGGACTTGTCCGCGGCCGCAACGGATTACACGAAGGCCGCGGACCGGGTCGCGAAGCTCGAGGCCGAACTGGGCACCGCCGTGGACCGCGCGGCGGCCGGACCGGGGGAGACCCCGGCCGAGGTGTGGCGCCGCGAAGTCGACGGCGCCTACGGTGATCTGCAGCGGGAGATCGCCGAGAACCCGGCCGCTGGCGGCCGCTCCCCGGAGCGCGTGATCGCCCTGGTCGACGGGTTGCTGCGGGTGCCGGAGGGCGAGCACTCGGTGTGGACCGAGGAGACCGCCCCGCTGCGGGACGCGGTGCAGCGCTACCGGACCGCGCAGGAGTTCCTGGCGCACGCCGAGACCGACGCCGCGGCCCACCACGCGGCGAGCGAGACCCCCGGCGACCGCGCCCACCGCGAACTCGACACGGCCCGAAGGGATCTCGAGACCGCTGCGGCCAACCGTGAGCTGGCCGCGTCCGGCCTGCCGTACACCGATGATCAGCTCAGCCCCGAATGGGTCCGGGAGACGCGCGAGGGGCTGGCCACCAAGCTGCGCGCGGACATGACGGTGGACGAACGCGCCCGCCTCGCGCTGGCCGAGGCCGCCGACCGCTACCACGAGGCCCACGACCGGGTGGGCCGCTGGGAGACCGAACTCCGCCGTCTCGAGATGGAATCCAGGGCGGCGGGCGACTCCCTGCCCGCGGCCGCCGAACGGGCCCGCGCCGTCGCTCACGCCGCTCTCACCGAGGCCCTCGCCGACCTGCACCGCCGCACCGGCCTGGAGGTCCTCGAGGCGGACCTGACCCCGTCCCGCTACGAGGCCACCCTCGCCGGACTCGACCCGCGCGCGGCACTCGTGGTGAACGTCGACCCCCACAACGTCTTCCACGCCCTGCGCGACGCCGTCACCCGCGTCCACCGCGCCGACGAGTTCGCCCGCTGGGTCGCGGGCGCGCCCGAGCCGACCGAACCCCACACCCGGACCCTCCCGGACGGTGGCATCCCGGCTCACGAGCGCACCCTTCCCGACGGCGGAACTCCGCCGCTCGCGCGCACCCTGCCCCTGGGCGGCGCGAAGCACGACCCCGCGCTGGGTGCCGCGGCGGCACACGAGAATTCGGGTGCGGAGCACGGAAAGCCCGTGACCGAGCACGAACAGAAGCCGCCGACCGAGCAGAGCGAGCAGACTCCGCCGGCGAATCAGGAAGGCGGCGGGTCGAAGCCGCCGGGTGACGACGAGGCCCCGGGCGGTCTGGCCGACGGGGACGACGACGGTTCCGGCGATCACTCGGAGGGCGAGCCGTACCAGGCCCCGACCGCCGCTGAGCCGATGGAACATCCGGTCACCCTGACCGATGACATCTCCGATCCCGGTCGGCCCCAGCACATCGACGATCCCGACTATCTGGCCGACCAGGCCCGCGGCGCGATCGTGGAGGAGATCGATCCGCACAGCAGCCGAGTCCTGCTGCGGGACGGTCTGATCCGTGCCATCGACGGCAAGCCCGTACACGAATACATCGAGGAGCTCGCCCGGTCCCGCGCCGAACACCACGCGGAATACCGGTACAGCGGCAAGCAGCTGGAAGGTCCGGTCAGCGCCCTCGCCATCGACCTGCGGACCGGCCTGATCACCGAGGGCATCAACGGCTTCCCGTTCGACGTGATCGACGACGAGCACCTGCACCCCCTGCTGCGCGAGAACTTCCGTGCACTCGGTGACTGGCAGCACCCGGTCATGGAGTCCGAGGGCAAGATCCTGCAGGGCAAGCTCACCGATGAGGACGGCAACCAGATCCGGGATGCCAAGGGGCAGCCGGTCAAGGGCGACATCATCAACCAGGGCCGTGCCCACTTCGACGCGCCCCTGCGGCACGCGGAGGTCAAGGCGGTCAACGAACTGCTGTGGGAGCGCCAGCGTGCCCACGAGGCCCGATGGCGCGCACAGCACGGCGAGGATTCCACGCCGCCGCCCCTGGGCCGCGAGGTCCTCGGCGAACTTCGCTTCAGCCCGCGCTGGCTCACCAAGACCAAGACCTGGAACATCGGCGATCCCTCCGCGGCCTGCGCCAACTGCCACTCGATGCTGCACGGCGTCCCCAGCTACACCGGCCGACTGCCCTACACCCCGAAGGACTACCGCCTGGCGGGCAACGAGATCGAACCCCATGTCGATCCCATCGGCGACACCGAGACCCCCCTCGGCCAGGAGCCTCTCCCCGCCAAGGCCGAGCCGCCGAAATCCGCTGCGCCGCAACCCGGTGACGACGAGCCCGACGGCACACCGCCCGAGAACCGTGAACCCGGTGACGACGACCCGACCCCGGGCGTGAGTCCCCGCAAGCCCGGCGGCCCCGAAACCGGCGACGGCGGAGCCGCTCTCGAACCCGAGCCGCACAAGCCCGCAACCCCGGTGATCCTGCACGAATCCGGCCTGCCCGAACGCACGCCGGTCCAGGAACAGGCTCAACCGCAACCCGTTGCGGAACAGGCTCAACCGCAGCCGGTGGTCGAGGAGCAGCCCAAGTTGCAGCAGGTGGCTGAAGAGCAGCCCGAACAGCAGCCGGTGGTGGAAGAGCAGCCCGAACAGCAGCCGGTGGTGGAAGAGGAGCCCGAACAGCAGCCGGTGGTCGAGGAGCAGGCCGAATCGGCGTCTGCGGTCGAGGAACCGCATCGTCGGCAGCCGTTGCTCGAGGAACCGGTGCAGGCGAACGAGCCTGCCCCGCAGCCGAATTCCTCGGCGCAGCAGGAACAGCCGGTGGCGGAGGGCGATCCGCAGGGCAAGGAGCCCGGGCAGCGGGTTCCGCTGGTGAAGCCGGAGGCCGAGCAGGCTCCGCCGATCGTCCCCGAGCCGGAGGCCGAAAATGGCCAGCCGCCGCGCGATTCCGGCGATCCGGACCAGAACGAGCCCGAGCCGCAGCCGCGCGACGAATGGCACAACCCGGGCTGGCGCTCGCACGTGCCGCACCCGGTGCAGCCTTTCAACCCGACGTTCCCGCAGTACACGCCGCAGCCCTCCCAGCAGGCGGCCCCGTGGACGATGCCGCAGGACAACGGCGACCCGAACCAGTCCGGCGGCCCGAGCCAGCCCACGGGCCCGAGCTATCCGGGCGGCCCCAACTACCCGGGTGGCCCGAACTACCCAGGCGGCCCGAGCTATCCGGGCGGTCCGGGCTCGGGTCCCGGCGGTTCGATGCCTCCGAGCGGCGCTCCGCACACGCCGACCGATCCCGGCATGCCGCAGTGGCCCACCCAGCCCACCCCGCCGCACATTCCGACGCCGCCGGTGACCCCGCCGGGCGGTTGGCCGCAGATCCCGGGCATGCCCAACGGTGAGAACGGCCGGCCGCAGCTTCCCGGCACGCCCGCGAACAATTCGGGCTGGCCGCAGATCCCGGGCACGCCGTGGAGTCAGCCGGGCTGGCCGCAGTCCCAGGACCCCTCGAATACCGCTGGCACACCACAGAATCCGGGTGGCCGGCCGCAGCAGCCCGGAGGCTTGCCACACACCCCGAAGGGCCCCAATGGAAACGGCCCGCACGCCCCCGGCGGTCCGAACGGACCGGGCGGCCACCCGTCCGCCCCGAACGGCCGGCCGCCCAACGGTTTCATACCGTCCGGCCCGGACCCGGGCACGCCGTGGAACGGCGTACCCGCCAACGGATCCGGCGCGAACGGCATGTCCGGTGGAATGCCGGGCGGCCCCATGGGCGGCGCGCCCGGTGGCCAGCAGGGTGCGGCGGGCAACAGCCGAGGCAAGAACACCAGCCGCTTCCCGCGCGCCACGGCACCGGGCTCCGGCAACGGCAGCCATGGCATCTACCTCCGGTCGCATTCCGGATTCGGGGAATTCGCGACCCTGGACCCGGGTACCGGCGCCCTGCAATCCGCACCGGTGGGCGCGGGCTCGCTGGCGGGTGTCTACGACCATGTGGAAGGTCTGGCCGTGATGTTCTACCGTGACCGGAACTCCGGTCTGGTGCTCCGCATCGGTGATCAGGCCTTCGAGGTGGACCGCCTGGGCGCGGACGTGCACTGGGAGCGCACCCAGCACGGCTACAACCGACTGCTGGTCGGCGTGGCCGGAACCGCACAGTGTGAGCTGCGCTATCGCAGTGTGCCCGCGGACGCCGATCTGGGCCTGCTGATCCGTGACGTCCTCGCCGATCCGGACCGCCGGGCGGGCATCTTCGGATGACCACCCAGCACTCGAACGTGTGAGTTCGCCGATTTTTATGGTTTCGGCAACCGCACGGACATTCGCGATATGTGATGCTGACGTTTGGTTTTCGACGGAGGAGGGTGGACGTGCGCGGTAGCCGTCCGAGCGAGGAGCAGTTGCGGCACAGTTTCGAGTCCGCGCTGGCCGCTGCCCGGCAGGGACTCGGCGTGCGCAGCGCGACCGGCCTCGACGCCCCCACCAAGGAGGCCCTGTGGGCCATCGCCCGCTCCCACCCCGATATCCCGGACGCCATGATCGCCGCCGCCGAGCGATCCTTCGTCGGCCAGCTGGACGGCAGTAATGCCGATCGCTGGCGCGCGGAGATGTCCCGACGGATCGCCGAATTCGATGCGGCGACCGAGAGCTAGTGGCGGCACAGGAGACGATCGCGTGACGATTTCGCAGGAGAACAACGGAAACCCGGCTGCGACACCGGAATCCGCCCCGGGCGAGGACGCCCCGGACTTCGACGGTCTGGCCGCCGTCATCGGCGTCGAGGAACCCGATGCCGAGCCCGCCCCCGATATCGGCTTCAGCATGACCGCCGCCGAACCGGATATCCCGCAGCGGGCCCGCGCCCTGGCGCACCGCCTCGCCCAGCAGCTGCGCGACCAGGGCCCGGAGGGCTGGACGCGGGTGCACGCCGCCTTCTCGCTCACCGTGAGCGGTCACCGCGCGCGCATCGACTACTCCGACGACGAGCAGCGCCACGCGCAGCTGCCCGCCACCCCGGAGATCATGGACCTGGTGGTCCAACACCGCAGGCTCGCCGCCGAACTGGGCGACCCGTGGTGGCGGCTGGAACTGCGGGTGACCGCGGCGGGCGAGCTCACCGTCGACCACGACTACGGCGACGAGCCCTTTCCGGCCGACCAGATGCTCGCGCCCCAGGACTATCTGGCCGATCTGGTGGCCTTCCCCCGCGACAGCCTGCCGACCTGGCTGGCCGCCCTGCTGCGCCACGACGACCGCCAGTCCCGGACACCACACCAGGCCGCGGCCGCGGCGCGCGCGGATCGGGAATCCGGCTATTTCCCAACGGTTTCGGAGAACGACTTCCCGAATCTGCCGGTGCTGTGGGCGCGTTGGGCCGCCATCGCCGCCGCGTTCGTGGCGGTCGGCTCCGAATGGGGCCCGCGCGTGCTCCCGTCCTTCGGCTGGTTCGAGGGCTCGCGCCGCTCGGGCGCGTCCCTCTACCTGCTGCCCGGCGGTCGCGCCGTGCTGTCCGGCGGCGTCTGGAACGCCCCGGAACTGGTGGCCGCCTACGACAATCAGACCCCGCTGCCGAACCTGTACGCCGGTGCCCCGGCGTGGGTCGCCAACCCGGTGCTGAACACCCGGGCCAGCGGCGGCATGCTGACCTTCTGCTACTGGTGGGAGCGCGGCCGCTGGTATCGCGGCGCGTCACCGGCCGCCGCCGACCTCGCCCCCGCGGTTCCCGGCATCTGGACCGCCGCCACCGTCGTCGGGGTGATCAGCGATCTGGTCGCCGCCGACCCGATCGACGAACAGCGTTCCGCGGTGGCCGAATTCGTCGCCGCCGCCGAGCGTCGCGACGTCACCCAGGCCGTGCTGGAGGCTGCGTTCGGCGAGCGCGATCTGGACGCCGCCCACTACCAGCTGGCCATGGCCGGGGTGTCGCGCATCGGCCCGGAACCGCTGCCGGAGCCGGAGGCACTGGACGCCGTGCGCCACCACCTCCGCACCGAGGACATCGACACCACCGCCTATCCGCTCGATCGGCTGCGCGCGGAACGACTTCCGGTCGGCTGGATGGTCTATGTCCCCACCGAATCCGAGGAGCCGGTCATCGACCGTGCCCTCTACTACGTCGCCGACGATGGCGTGGTGGAGGCGACGACCTCCAGCATGCCCGCGTCGGTCTACCTGCCGGGCCTGGAAAAGCGTTTCCGCCAACGACATTCGCAGTGAAGCGGGTCGGACGAATGGGGAATGTGTGTCGGCGGCCCGTAATCTTTCATGCGTTGGTCGAGTTAGGAGCGGTACATGGGTGACGGCGACAAGTTCTACAACCCTTGGCGCGATCTTTCCGCGGACTCGCACGCGAAACACGACCGCCTGCAGCTGGATCCGGGTTCGGCCGAGGCGGGCGCCAAGTACGCCGCCGAGGCCATCACCTCGCTGAACGCGGCCAAGGGCTACACCTACCTTCTCAACCAGTACACGGGCTTCAGCGACAACAGCATCCTGCAGTCGGCGCTGAACCTGGAGGACCGGTTCGCCAAGGAGGGCGGGCGGGTCGGCGGCATCATCGACGACTACATCACGATGCTGAACTCCATGGGCGACACCTTCGTGGCCGCGGGCAAGACCTACCGGATGACCGACGACCAATCGAAGTCGGACTTCGACGCCATCAAGACCCAGGCGAATGTCGACGTGACGTTCGACGGCATCCCGCTCGACGGCGCGACGGCCCTGGACAGCTGGTCGGACTCGTCCTCCCCGACACCCTCGGACGCGAACGGCATGGGCGACATGGCCGCGGTCGGGAAGGCGACCTCGGGCCGCTACACCGATGCCATCGGTTCCGAGGACCCGTCCCATCATGACGGCAAATGGTTCTTCGATGTGGGCCAGGGCATCCATCCGACGCCGATCGCCGACCGCAGCGCGCTGTGGAAGTGGATCGCGCAGGTGATCTCCTCGTCCTTCGAGACCCTCTCCGGCTGCGTCAAACGCCTGGAGTCCGACGGCCACTGGACGGGCAAGGGCGCCGATGCCGCGGTCGCGGCATCGCAGCAGTTCGAGGCCCAGGCCAAGGCCTTCTCGACGGATCTGTACGCCATGTCCGAGAACCTGCTCTACACCGCGACCTGGCTGAACCAGACCAAGGCGGCCATGCCGACGATCTGGGACGACAGCTACCGCGGGACCTCGACCGAGACCTACATCATCAATACCGGCACGGCCGCCTTCACCGCGTGGTACATCCCGGGAATCGGCAACTCCAGCACCACGATTCCGATCCTGGTGGATCCGACCGCTCCGCCGAAGAACGACAACTCGGGATCCCCGCGCAACGACTACACCGGGCCCGGGCCCGATAACAAGAGCGGCGGCCCGCGCGGCAATGTCTCGCCGAGCGGTCCGGGGGGCGGCGCGGGTGACCCGAGCGCGAAGAAGCCGGGCGGCAAGACCGATCCCAAGGACGCTCATCCGGGCAAGGACGATCCGAAGAACAAGGACGCCAAGGACCCGAACGGCAAGGATGCCAAGGATCCCAACGGCAAGGACGCCAAGGATCCCAACGGCGGCAAGACCGACCCGACGGGTAAGAACCCGAACGGCACATCACCGAACGGCTCGAATCCCGATGGCACCAACACGAATTCGTCGAATCCGAGCTCCTCGTCGAACTCGGGTCAGTCCGCGCTCTCGGGCCTGCAGAGTGCGCTGCAGTCGATGACGTCGCAGGGGTCGCAGACCACCGACCAGAAGAAGACACAGGACCTGAAGGACGCGCTGAAGGATTCCCCGCTGACCAATCTGCTCGACAATCTCAAGGCGCCGGGGGGCGGTTCCCCCGGCGGTGGCGGCCCGGGCGGCTCCCCGATCAAACCGCTGGCCGAGGTGGCCAACGCCCGGCTGTTCCCCCGTGCGGCCGTGGCGGAGGAAGCGATCGACGGCAGCATCGCCGGAGCCGCCCGCGCGGGTGTGGCTTCCGGTTCCGCCGCGGGCGGCATGGGCGGTGGCGGCATGGGCGGCATGGGTCACGGCGGTGGCGGTGCGCACGGTGGCCAGGGCAAGGAGCACAAGCGTCCCGAGTTCCTGGACTCCAGCGAATACCTGGACGAGGCGATGGGCACCGCGCCCATCGTCGCCAAGCCGGTGGTCGAGGGCTGAATCCGTGCTTCGGACCTGGAAGTTCACCGATCTCGAGTTCCTGTCGCTGTGGCAGGGCCTGGAGGAGGAGTTCCTGCCGTACCCGCTGACCTTCGCCAGCCGCACCGAGTGGTGGGACGACCATCTGGCGAACATGGCGCGCGCCCGGGAGAGTCTGCTGACCCGCGAGGCCGACTACGCCGCGGTGCTGCAGGCGATGCTGATGCCGGAGGTGCGCGTCGAGGTGGAGGGCTGGGACGGCCGGGAGCTGCTCTCCGCGTCCGCCCGCATCCGCCTGCTGGGCGTCCGGTCGGGCGACGCCGGCTACCTGCTGGTGCAGCATCCGGGCGAAACCTACCGGCACGGGAGCGGTTTCACGCTCTCGGAGTTCTATGCCGAGGAGCTGGCCGACCGGGTGGTGGCGGCGCTGCCGGACACCCCGGCGGGCCGCGACTTCGGTGATCTGGTGCTCGCCGAGACCGAGGACACCGACGACACCGACTACGACTTCGGCATGTCGCCCGCGCACGAAACCCTGGAGGGAACGGTCGTCACCCGCGCCGCCGACTTCCTGGCGGCACCCGCGCCGAGCATGGGCACCATCGATGTGGTGCAGGGCCGTTCGCGTTTCGGCCCGCGCGGCATCGCCCGCTACCGCCTGGAGTGGCGCGACCTGGAGGACGACGGTCGCTATGTGGTCACCGGCGAGCATCCCCCGGTGGCCGCCGCGGCCGACCGCCGCCGCCTGGTGACCACCCTGAATGCCCATATCACCGAGGTGGTGCAGGTGATCGCCGATGAGTGAAGGAAACAGCGTGCCCGTGGCATCCACGGACTTCCCGACCGAGTTCACGCTGTCCTCGCGGACCGGCTCGATCGTGGTGACCACCACGGAACAGGGCCTGCCCCGGGCGCTTTCGGTGGAACGCGATCGTCTGCGCGAGGACCCGGAGCTGCTGGCCGCGGAGATCCTGCGCCTGTGCCGCCAGTCCGCGGCCCGCGCCGGGATCGAACGCCGCGCCCAATTGAAGGCCGCCGGTCTGGCGCCCGAACTGCTGGCCCTGACCGGCCTGCCGACCATGGAGGAGGTGACCCGCCAGGAATATGTCGAGGAACAGGAGTACGAGACGGAGCCCGACAGCTGGCTGCGCCCGATCTGAGCCGATCCGGTCCGCGCCCGCCCATCCGGTTAGGGTGGTCCCGTTCGATCAGAGGCCGACCGGCCGTGTCATGACCCCCGCGACGGAGTAGACGATGCGAATCAGCCGCGATCAGGTGGAGCTCGACGACTACGGGCGCATCTGCTACGAGGACGAGCCCTACACCGGCGAGGTCGAGAAGTACGCGGACAACGGGCAACTGGTGCTGTTGTTCACCTACGACGACGGCGTCGAGGACGGACCCCAGCACGAGTGGTGGCCGGACGGCAGCAAGCGGTCCGAGGGCGTGACCCGCATGGGCTCCGCGGTGGGGGAGTGGCAGTACTGGTACGAGAACGGCCACCTCAAGGAGCGGGTGGTGCTCGACGACCAGGGCCGGGTGCTGGTCCGGCAACGCTGGAACGCCACCGGTGAACAGACCATGGACAAGACGACCCGCCGATGACCAAATTCACGGTGCGGCAACATCATCCGCTACGAGCCAGGTAACCTGCGGAATACTTGGCGTTCACCGGACCGTTGGGCTGTTCGTGAACTCTTCGCTATACCGGGCGAATATCCGCTCTGTATAGTTCAATTCGAAATGATCTTCCTGATGGGGGTCTCATGAGCCACCTCGTTGCCACACCGGACGCGATTCGCGCCTACGGAGAGGCCTCGGCCACGATGGCGAGCGCCGTCGCCGGTGCCGCCGCGGTCGACCAGGTCGCCACGGTCGCCGGGCTGGTGCCGGTGTTCGGGCTGATCGGTCAGGACTTCTTGCTGAGTTACGCAGGCGCACAGGGCAATCACCTGACGTCGGTCGCCGAACTCGCCGCCGTGCACGCGGGGACGGCGGTCACCGCCTACCAGGCGGCGGCCGATTACGAAGCCGTCGACGACGCCGCCGGAGTCGATTTTCTCTCCCTATCGCGGGACCTGTGAGTACGCCCTTCGACCAGGGCTCGACCGGCGCCGTGCAGGCCACGCCCGCTGCGGCGAGCGCCCAGTCGGTGGCGGATGCCTTGCGCGACACCAACTTCGCGCCGCTGCTGGACAGCCCGGTCGGCGATGTCCTGCAGACGCTGGGCCTGCCCGCGCTGCCGCAGCTGCCGGCCATGCCGCCGCTGCCGGATATGCCGCCGCTGCCGACCCTGGATCTGACCGCGCTCACCAAGCCGCTCACCGATCTGGCGTCCGCGTTCGGCACCGGCCAGCTGGGTCAGGGGCTGGACGCGTCGAAGATGCTCTCGGGCGTCTCGAGCGCGCTGCAGCAGGTGATGTCGATCGCCCAGTCGGTCATGTCGCTGGCCGGCTCGAATTCGTGGCAGGGCTCCGGCGCGACCGGCGCGGCGGAGAAGGGCACCGCGGCCCAGACCAACGCGCTGGAGCTGGAAGGCCAGAACCTGCACCAGAAGACGGTCATGGCCGGCGCGGCGACCTCGGTGGCCACCGGCGCGGCCCTGATGTCGGCCATCATCACCAAGTTCGTCACCGGTGTCACGGTGGCGGCACCCTTCATCGGCACCCCGCCCGGGCAGGCGTTCCTGCTGTCCCTGGCCAGCGAGACTGCGGCCGAGGCGACCGCGGTGGTGGCCAAGACCCGCACCGAGATGACGGTGCACAGCGCCAATATGACCACGGCCGGACAGAAGGTCAAGGTCACCAACGCCCCGAAGGGCGTGGACTCGCTCTCGCAGGTGTCACAGCTGCTGGGCCTGATCTCCCCGCTGAGCAGCGCCGCGAGCACGGGCGTGCAACAGCTGCAGCAGCTCCAGTCCATCAGCCAGACCTCCGACGTGCAGCCGACGCCTGATGCGGAACCGGTTGCCGCGCGGACGGATTCGGGCGCTTTCGGTGGTGGCGGACTCGCGCCGATGGGCGGTCTGGGTGGCCTGGGCACGCCCTCGGCGCCGCTCGGCCAGGCCAGCCCCCGCACCATGAGCGCGACCACCACGCCGCCGGTCCCCGCGCCCGTGCCGATGCCGGCCACCGGCGCGTCCGGCATGGGTGGTGGCATGGCGCCACCCATGGGCGCCGGCGCGGCCGCGCAGGCCGGTGACGCCGATGAAGAAGTGCGCACCACTATGGTCACCGCCGAGCACGGCGACGAGGTCGTCGGCGAGCTGGGCTACACCGGTGTCCCGGTGGTCGGCGCGGTCGGCACCAACGGCCCGCGCCCGGCCCAGTGAACCGGGTCGATGTTTGTCGGCGCGAGCGGGTAGGATTCGCGCGGAAAGGGAGGGACGATGAGCGAATTCAACTTGGGCGGTGTGCGTTTCGACGCGGACACGGTGCTGTCCGCCGCCGCTGACCTGGATGCCATGGCCGATCGGCTGGAGGCCGCCCTGGGTGCGGACACCCAGGCCCTCTCGGTGCCCGCCGCGGGCTCCGACAAGGTGTCACTCGCCGCGGCCGACACGCTCACCACGGTCGGCGCGTCCTTTGTGACGCAGAGCGGACTCGGCGTGGACGAGCTACGCAAGCTGGCCGCCGTGGTGCGCAATCAGGCGAACACCTTCGGCCAGGTCGAGGTCGACAACTCCACGGACTTCACCAACCTCTGACCGGCGGCGGAGCCCCGAGAGTTGGGCTACTCAGAGCGGCGGCGCGGAGGGGTGCTCGATGCGGGCGGGCATGGGGTCGCCTGCATCCGATTCCGGGTCGAACGGCGGTGTCGTCCCGGCCAGGCTGAGGTATCCGTTCACGCTTTGGGTGAGGGCGAATCCGTATCCGTCAGGTGTATTCGCATAGCCGCTGCGCGGCATCACCTCTCGCCCGATGCGCGTCGACCAGCCCTGTTCGCTCCACGCCCGCAGCACCAGATCGAAGTACCGATCCGACGCCTCGGGCGCGGTGCCGAGCACCCAGTACCGGATGTCCAGGAATTTCGGCCCGTCGTCGGGATCGTTGCCGTCCCAGGACAGTGCGACGCCGTCGTGGAACACCGCCTTGGGCAGGTCCGGATGGCGCAGCGCCAGTGCCATTTCCGTGGGTAGCGCCCGCAGCGTCGCCTCGAAGTGCCGCACCAGCTGCGCGCGGGCGGCGGCCTGCGTTGTCACTGTCGGCATTCCGTCCTCCTCTCGTTGATTCAACCGGGTGTCGATTCCCTCGGGTGCCCGACCACTCAGCCCAGCAGGTGGGTCCTGCCGGTGATGATCAGTCCCAGGCTGTCCCAGGATGGCTGATGGTTGGAATTGAAGTAGTTCTTGCCCCCGTGGTCGTCCGGGTTCCAGCCGAGCCGCGTCCGGCTGGGGGTGGTGCCGGACTCGAAAACCCTAGCGCCGAACTCCGGATCGGTCGGTGCGGGACCGTGGGTGGGCGGCATCATTACCAGCGAGTCGTACTCGGCCAGGGTCGCGAACACATGATCGCCGGTCTCGGCCGGATCGACACCGGTCAGGCGCAGATCTCCGACATTGGTGACGCCGGTGCCGAAGCTGCCGATGAAAACCAGTGCGTCGGTGTTCAGTTCGTGTCCGTGTCCGGCCGCGTGCCCCGCGGTGACGGCGCCGTAGGAGTGCGCGAAGGTGGTGATGTTCGCGGGCGGTCCCTGATGGGTGACGCGCAGCCCGTCGTGGAACTCCCGCACCTTGGCCGCGCCGCCCTCGGCGTGCTCGGAATGCATGGCCTGGATCAGCGAATTCGGGTTGTTGTAGGCACCGAACAGAATCACCGACGTCTCCGCGTGCGGATCGATCGCCAGGGCGGCCTGCCGCACCTGCGCCAGCGTCTCGAGCGCGTAGCCGACACCGCTGCGCCGCCGGAACGCGCCCGCGATTTCGACGACCACGTGGTCGGCGGTATCGGGATCGCCCAGGGCATAGATGTACTGGAGCTTCTCGTCGATATAGGCCAGGTGGACCTCGGGCATGCCTTCCTTGGTCGGCAGGTCGAGGTAGTTCTCCCGGATGTCCCGAATGATGTCCAGGCGGTCCTTGATCAGCTTGCGCTCGGCCAGGGTGTGCGGTGTCTCCGGTTCGGCCTGAGCCCGCAGCATGTCCTGCTCGGTCTGGTGCCGCAGCATCTCGAGGGTCTGCCGGTTGTACCGGTCGCGATCGGCATGCGGTATGCCGTCGCGGTTTCCGATGAACGGATCCGCGTGGTGCCAGGCGTCCTTCTCCTCGGGGGAGAGGTGCTGCCAGGCCTCGTGCAGCTGCGCCGGATCGGTCGGCAGCCGGTGGTCCGGATCGGTGGGCAGCCCGACCTCCGGTACCGGCGTGTGGGCGGGGTATTCCTCCGTGCCGGGCGGCCACCGGAACCAGCGTTCGCCGGTGCGGACGTCTTCGACCGTATGGTGGTCGCCCACGAGCCGGATCGGTCCGGAGTCCGTTGCGGGGCCGCCTGTTTCGTGTGCCTGCGCGGGATGGTCCGCCATTTCGCGCAGGTGCTCGAGATAGCCCGCCATTTCGCGTCGGTACTCGATGTGGGTCTTCATCACGGCCCCGTGGGTCGGGATGGACAGGAAGTCGAGCGCGTCCGCCGCCCGGCGTTCGAGCCGGACCGTCTCGACGTGCTCCCGATCGGCGGCCGACAATTCGGTGTCGGGGCGGCCGACATCGGCGAGCAGCTCGTCGACCCGGTTGCGCGCGTGCTCGCCGAGGTGTTCGGCGACGATCGCGCGGCGCTCGGCCGCGCCCGGTGTGCCCTCCCGCAATCCGAGTTGCTCGACCAGGGCCAGCGCTTCGCGACGGGTCTCGTCGTGGCCCTCCGGCAGCCGTTCGGCCAGCTCGTGCAACTGCCGGATGCGGCCGAGATCGTGCGCGGTGGGAGCGGCGTCGTGATCGACAGGTCCCGGTCGCAGGATGCCCGGATCCGGAATACGCGCCTGGTCGATCAGCCGTGCCAGATCCGGATCATGCTGTGCCAGTAGCCGTTCCACGGTGGGCGCGTGCTCCGGATCGTGCAGTCCCAGGTGGTACATCAAATCGTTGAGATCGCGGCGCAGGGGCGCCAGGGCATTGGGTTTGACGCGCTCCGCGACGCCTTCGCCGATCTGCTCGACCAGCACCCGGAGTTCGGCGAAGCGGCCGCCCAGATGTGAGGTCATTCGCGTCGGCCGATCGTCGACCGGATCGATGACCACGTTCTCGTCCTGTGCCAGCCGGATCTCGGCCAGCTCGTGCGCGACGGCCCGAACGACATCCTCGTCCCGGGCATGCGGGGAAACCTTGACGTCGTACCCGGTGATGTGCCCGGATTCGTCTGTGCGCGCGCGGAATTCGGCGACGGCATTGTCGGTGGTCGGGCCGACGCCCACGGTGATGTCGATCGGGCGGCCGTCGTGCGTCATCTCGAATCGACCGGTGTCGTGGTTCCACGCCACGCCCTCGGGCTCGATGAGCCGCAGATTGCCCTCGACCTTGCCGACCACGGATTCCAATGTCAGATCCGCCATCCCGGCCGGGCGCGCGTCACCGCGGAATTCGCCGACCGGACTCGCCGTGCCGTGCTCGGCCGGCGGATCCGCGTGCGGAGCCTCGATCGGGGTCGTCCGCTCCTCGGCACGTGAAGCCGCGGCGGGATCTACCGGCTCCCCGGTGGGTGAAGCCTCAACGGGGTGAGCGGGTTCCGCTGTCGGCGGGAGCCCGCGCGGTTCGGACGGTCCGCCGGGCGGATCCAGGGCGGACCGCGATGGGCGGAATTCATCGACAAGGTTCTCGGGTCCCGAGGGGAAGTCGGCGTAGCGGCCACTGAAGTTGTGGCATTCGCCCATGCTGTGGTTGCAGTTGGCGCAGTACGGGGTGGCCTTCGGTGCGTCGCCCTCGAACGGTTTGTAGGTCTGGGAATACATTTCGCCCAGGGCTTCCGGGCCGGTGGGCATTTCGGGCCGCCCTTGCCTGCGGAGTTCCAGGTTCGCCCGCTCCCGCGCCCACAGCGCCGCATTGGCGGCCTTGACTTCGGCGTGGCCCCAGGGCCGGTCGAAGTGCGGGTAGGGCCGAACCCCTTCGGGATAGCCGGGATAGGTCTTGCTCTCGGGTCTGCCGTCGCGGCTCAAGTTGGGGTAGCCACCCTCCGGACGCGCCAGCCCGGCGGCCTTCATCGCGTCGATATTGGCCTGCAGCGTGGGATGGCGCTCGTCCTTCGGGACGACCTCGTTCTGCTTGCCGTTGATCCCTTCGTAGGCGATACCGGTCCGCAGGTCGACCACCGCGGCGGTGACGTTGCCGTGCGACTTCGGGCCCACGTAGGTGCCGTCGGCCTGAGCCTTGGCCACTCGCTTCTGTGTCTTGACCGGCTTCTCGCCCGGCTGCTGCGAGAACTCATCGGCCGCGGCACGGATCTTGGCGGCCCGCTCGCGCGCGATCTTGTCGACATGCTCCTCGACGGGCCTGCCGTCGACGGTGGCGATGAGTTCGCCGATCTTCCCGATGCCACCAGGATGCTCGTTCAGGTCCGCGAGCGGCTTGGTGTCCGTGGTGGTCGGGGCCGCCTCATGATCGTGCGTGTGCACAGTCTGCGGATGTAGGTATGCCTCAGGGATATTCGGGTGCGCGTGACCGGCATCGTGCCCGCCCTGCTCTTCGAGCTCGTAGCGGTGCGCGAGCTGAGCATCGTGCTCGGTCAGCAGTCGGCGCACGGTGTCGGCATGGGTGGGATCGTGCATGCCGAGGTGGCCGGCGAGCTCGCGCAGGTCCCGGCGCAGACGCGGAAGTTCGTGCGCGTGCGCCGGATCGGCGTTCGCGCGGTCGATGTGCTCGGTGAGCACCCGCATTTCGGCGAACCGGCCGCCCAGGTGGCTGGTCATCGTCGAGGGGCGATCATTGTGCGGGTCGACGAGGATGTGCGGGTCCTGTGCCAGCCGGATCTCGGCCAGTTCGTGTGCGAGCGCGCGTGGCACGTCCACATCGCGTGCGCGTTCCGAGAGCACCACCTCGTAGCCGGAACCGTCTGCCCGCGCATGGAATTCGGCCACGTTGCCGTCTTTGGTGGCGCCGATCCGGACGTCGACGGTGCGGCCGTCGGGGAGCCGGAAGTGCTGTTCGTCGTGGTTCCACACGACGTCCTCCGGGGCGATGTGCCCCAGATTCTCCCGGATCTGCTCGTGGACGAATTCCGGTTGGAGGTGCTCCGTGCCCTCGCGGGCATCGCCGTGGAAGTCGCCGATCGGGCTCGCGTTCCCGTGCTCGTGTGTCCCGGGGGCGTCCGGCTCGTAGGAGATGGTCCAGCGATGCTCGGGCTGTGGCGGCGAGTATTCGGCCATCCGCTCGTGCGGCAACTTGTTGCTGCCGCCCGCGTCGATTGTGTAGTAGTAGTCCCGGTTTCCGGGATGCTCGAAATCCTTTTCCTCGATGAGCTTGAACGGGTTCGCACCTTCCCGGTGCGCCCCTTCCAGCGCCTCCCACAGCTTGGTGCCCAGAATGTGGTAGCGAGTACCGGGATCGCCGCCGACCTTGTCGGGTTTCATGTCCCACTGGATCTCGACGCGTCCGCCGGGCGCGAGGATCTCCGAAAGATGCCCGGCGATGGCGTGATACGCCGCATCCGGGAGTTTGGCGCTGACATTGTTGATGAAGACCCGCGCGATATCACCGCCGAGCAGGTGGCCATTGCCCAACATGTCGCCGTACACCATGACGGTGCCGGGTTCCATGAGCGGCCCGGCGTCGAGCAGGCCCAGATCACGGCGGCGCTGGGCGCCGATCGCGGCATCCGCGAGTTCGGTCTTGATGATCAGCCCGCCGCCGGCGCGGTCGGCCGCCGGGGTCATCTCGACCGCGAATGCGCCGCGGCCGACACCGACATCGATGGTGTGACCACCCGCCGCGGCCGCGGGAACCGAGGGCCGTGGCTGGCGCTCGATGGGCTCGTTGTGCTCGCCGAACCGATACTGCTCCAGCGGAAGCCGATGCTGTGGCTGCGGGCGGGGCATCACCTCGACCGTGGACAGGCCGTCGACCGCATCGTGCAGGACGACTGTGTACTCGATATTGAGCCCGTGCTCGGCCGCCGCGCGGTTGGCGCGGTCGATGCCGCGCAGGAAGTCCGTGAGGGTGGTGTGCTCTCCGCCGACGTCCATCCGCCCGGTCGCGTGATCGATGGTGGCGGTGATGCGGTCGGGCGCGGTCGCGAAAGCATCGGCGGCGGCGTGCATCTGCGCGAAGCGTTCCGGGCCGAGGGCATCGCGCGCCGCCCGCGGCATGCCGTCGTGGAAGCCGTCGATGGCCCGATGGATGGCAGCGGCCTGCTCCGGGCCGCGCAGGGTCGGATGGTTGATGGCCGCATTGATCGGATTGAGCGCCTTCAGCAGGCCGGGCACCTGGCCCCGGGCGGGCCTGGCCTCCTCCTCGAAGAGCCGCTCGAATAGGCGCCGCGAAAGCTCCTCGCGCATACGGCCGTTCAAGCCCTGCTCCTCGGCGCGCAACAGATCGCCGGCGTGCTCGCCGGCCATCAGTTCACGCAGCCGGGCGAGATGATTCTCCGCGGCGTGCTGGAATTCGTCCTCGGTGAGGTGCTGGTTGAAGGTCGGCCGATCGGAGAGGACGCCCGCCTGTTCGAGCGCTATCCGGTGTGCGAGGTCCGGATCGTGCGCGGCCAGTAGGCGTTCCACGGTCGGTGCGTGCGCCGGATCGTGGAATCCGAGGTGGTCCATGAGATCGTGCAGGTCATGGCGCAGCCCGGGCAGCTCGGCGGCCCGGGCCGGATCCATGACGGCTCGATCGACATGGGCGGTGAGCGTGCGCAATTCGGCGAAGCGGCCGCCCAGGTGCGTGGACATGCGGGTGGGCCGATCGTCCCGCCGATCGATCAGGATGTCGTCGTCCTGCGACAGGCGTATCTCGGCCATTTCGTGTGCGAGCGCGCGCACGACGTCCTCGTTGCGAGCCTTGTTCGACACCCGCACGTCGTAACCGTCCGCGCTGGGCTCGAATTCGGCCACATGCCCGTTCGAGGTCTCACCGACCTCGATCCGCACGATGCGCCCGTTCGACAGGACGAAGTGGTTCTCGTCCGGATTCCAGGCCACCCCTTCGGGGGCGATGAGTCGCAGATTGTCCTGAATCTGCTTGTGCACGACATCGGGCGTGAGATCGCCCTCGGTGCGGGCATCTCCATGGAAATCGCCGACCGGACCCGCCGCGGCGACGTTGTATCCGCGTGAGTCCGCGGGTCGGTTGCGGTCCGCGTGCTGGGGCGGGTCGACGGGAATCGGGAGGATGGTCGCCCCGTCGGGGTGCGCGTTGGGCGAATCCGCGTGATCACCGGGCGATTCGTGGTGATCGCCGGGGCGCGTGGGCTCGCCGGACAGGTTCAGGAAATCGTTCGGTCCGCTCGCGTGCGCGTCCACGTGCTGCTCGTGGTCGCCGGTGGAGACCGGCTCGGCGCGCGGTGCGGTCGGTTCGACGCCGGTGCGGGTCGCCTGCACCGGGGCGTCCGGCCGGGTGGCGCGGTCGACCCCGGCGCGGGTGTCGGGGGTCCTGGGCGGGCTGCCGTCCGTGGGCTTGGGCGCCGTGCCGTCGGCCGGCCTGGCGGTGCTGCCGTCCGTCGGGGTCCGGAGCGGATCGCGCGGTGCGACAGGCGATTTGGCCGGGTCTCCCGCCGGTGCGCGAGCCTCGCCGGGTGCGCCGTGCGTGGACGAGGTCGTCGCGCCCTTGGCGGGTTCGCCGTCGGCGCGGGTGGTTCCGTCGTTCGAGAAGTTCGTCGCGGTCGTGGAATTCGCTCCACTGGACGGATCCGAGGTGTGGTCCGAGACGGATTCCGGTGTGCGCGCATCCACCCCGGTGTCATGTGTACGAGCCGGATCCATCGCGGCCGTCGCGTCTCCGGCACGATGCTCCGGAGTGCCGCTCGCGTCGGGCCGCGCCGCGTCGCCGGATGGCGAGCCCGAGTGGTCGCCGACCGACTGGGTGTCGGCCGAACGCTGCGACGGGGAATCAGTTGCGCCGCCGTTGTCCTGCGCGTTCGCGTCCAGTCGCTCGCGCCTGCCGTCGGAGGTGAACGAGCCGTTGTTGTCGGACCGGTTGGAGTCGCCACCGTGGTCGGCCTGCTGGTCGTGTGCATGGTCGACGGGTGCCGGGCCGGCCGCCGTCGGGGCACTGGCCGCATGCAGCTGGGGGCCACCGGCCTGCTGACCGTTGTCGCCGCTCCGCTCGCCGGTCGAATCGCCCGGATTCCCGTGCTGTCCGTTGGCGCTGGGGTCGGCGGGGGTGCCGTGTTGTCCGTTGGCGTTCGGGTCGGCGGGGGTGCCGTGTTGTCCGTTGGCGTTCGGGTCCGCGGGAGTGCCGTGCTGTCCGACACTCGGGTCCCCGGCCGTATTGTGCCCGTTTCCGTTGGCGTCGGCTCCGGGGGTGTGCCCGTCCGGGGTGGTGCCCGGTTGGTCGAATGTGGCGGGTTTGGTGGTGGTTTCACCGGGGAGATGCGTGCTGCCGTCGCCGGTGTCGTGCCCCCGCATCGGGCCGTTGTGGTTGGTGTCGCCGTTGTATCCGTGCAGGCCGCTGGGTCCCGCCCCGCCGAACGCGCCGCCGGTCATGGAGCGCGGGTCGAAGCTCCAGTCGCCGTTGACCAGTCCATTGGCGAGCCAGCCCGCTCCGGCGCCGCCCACCCCGGCGGTCGCGCCGGTGAGCGCGCCGTTGAACGCGCCCTTCCAGCCGCCCATTTCGGTGGGCAGGGCGTGGTTCGCGCCGAAGCCGATCGCGCCGCCCGCACCGCCGGACAGTCCGGCGACCAGTGCGTTCTTCCCGATCGCGCCCCAGTCGAAGCCGTGCCCGTGCCCGTCCAGATTCTGGATGGACTCGACCAGCAGTTCCTGCGCGGTGGACTGGATGACGGAAGTCACCGCGCCCTGGCCGATCTCGTAGATGAGCTTCGGCAGGACCTGCTTCAGCAGCGCATTGGTGATCCGGCCTTCGATCATGCTCTCGATCCGCCTGACGAACCCCTCGCCCAGCTCACGGAACGCGATGCGCGCCGAGGCGAATACCGCGGCCTCCGATTCGGGCGCGAACGGCCCGGTGGCCGCGGCCCAGGCGAGCTCGCCCAGCAGCCACCCGCCCGCGATATAGAAGTTGAGCTTGGCCGACTGCAGTTGATCGCCGAATCCGTCGGCGGCCGTGGACAGCTGGCGGTAGTTGTCGCCGAATTCCTTGACCGAGCCGTGCCCGGAGTCGTCCCCGTAGCGCAGCGGCTTTAGCCATTTGATGATCTCTTCGCCGCCGGTGCCGTCCGGATAGGCCTTGTCGAGCGCACCGAGCAGGTGGTCGAGGTCCTGCAGTAGGTCGTCGGCCTGTCCCGCAACCGATTCCAGGTCACGGGCCATCTGCCACATGGTGTCTTCGTTGCCATGCGGCCATTCGGAGCCCACCAACCAGCTCAGCCATTCGAGCCACGATGGAAACTCCAGCGCCACAGGCCACCTCACGCCGGTCGGTTCTGATCTTGGCGAGACCGACTGTGCCACAAGGAAGCAGGTGAACTCAACACGAACGCCAGATGAGTTGCCGGTGACCGGCCCGGGTACACCCGGCGGTGATAGGGTCCGGCGGGAAGGAGGCCGCATGGGCGAGATTTCGGGAGCGCGGGCAGAACTGGACCGGCTGGGTGCGGTCCTGCGTGCGCAGCTGGTCGAGCTCATCACCGACCTGGCCCCGGAAACCAACCTCCGCCTGCTGTTTCTCGACGAGCCGACGATCGTCGGATGGAGCGAGCCACCGCGCTACCAGTACTCGGGCCTGATCCGCGGCGAGCGTCCCGCGACCGTCTCGGCCGCCGATATCGCCCGGCGCGCGGCCGCTCTCCTCGGCGCGGCGGGCTGGGAAGTCGGTGAGGCGCAGGACTCCACCGGTCCGAAACCCGCCGTGGTGGTCACCGGTCAGCGTGACGGCATCGGCATCGAAGTGCGTGTGGGCGACCATACTTCGGCGGTGATGTTCAGCGGCCGGACCCCGGCGCTGGCGCTCCGCGACCCGGAGGAGTTCCGGCTGCCGGACCCGGTGCGCACTCCCGAGACCCTGTCTCCCGGCTTCGTCCTCTGCTACGAGTGCGGCGGCCTGGGCTTCTGCCCGGAATGCGGCGGCCGGGGTCGGCTGCCCGACGGGGAGATGTGTCCCGAATGCTATGGGGCCCGAGTCTGCCCGATCTGCCAGGGCGCAGGCCAGCTCCTGATCTCGGAGCTGTCGCCCTACCAGCGCACCCACTATCCCGAATTGCGCGGGACCCCCGAGTAATTCACCACCCCGAGTCGGTGGCTCCCCGATTCTCCTGCCTCTCGGTCCACGCCTCGTAGCCGACGGCATTGCCGAAGTCGGGCGCGGCCTCGCGAAGCTGAGACAGTCGTTCCCGTGACTGCGGGGGAGCGAGCGAGGCGGGTTCGATGGTCGGCGCCCGGGATTCGAGATCCGGCATGCCTTGGATCAGATCCGACAGTTTGGGCATGCGTGCGCGCTTGTCCCGCAACGGCTGCAACAGTTCTCGCCCCTGCCGCGCCACGTCGAGCGCGGCGCTCTGCGCGGCGGTCGTCGTCGCCTTCGCGATTTCGTCGTAGGTCAGTTCGCCGATATCGGAGGAGAAGCGCGTCGCGATCACCACCCCGTCTGCGTTCACGGTGACCCGCACACGTCCACCCGCCGCGGTGCCGGTGGCGGTGAGCTGGGTGCGCTGGCGTGATGCCTCGGCGATCGCCCGCAGCTGCGTGGTGAGTTCCTCGACGATTCCGGCCTTCGCGACTTCCCCGTTGTGCCCGGTCATTTCGCCGACCTACGCGAACGTGTCGAAATTGCCGTGCTCCATGGTGTCGAGCTGATTGGCGGATTTGGTCAGCCCGCCGTGCAGATTGTCGAAGGAGTTCGCCAGGTTCTCGGTGCCGGTGGCCAGGTTCGCGCTGCTGGTGACGAATCCCTTGGCGCCGTCAGCGAATTTGCCGCCGAAATCGTCATCGCCCCACCCTGAGGCGCCCGGCGAGACCGCCGCGCGGGCATTACTGGCCATGGACTGCAATCGCGCCTGGATATCCGCGGCGAAGCCCGCCGCATCACGTACCGCCTCCGGATGTACCTGCACTCTCCCGGCCATAAGATCTGACTGTCCCACAACCGATCAGTGAACACAACATGAACGAGACGTGCCGCCGCCCGCCTGGCAAGATCGTTCCCACACCATCCACCCGGCCGAAGGAGCCCCCATGCCCGACACCCTCCCGCTGGCCAGAACCAACGCCGAGGCCCGTCTCTACCTCACCCTGCAACCCTGCCCCACCTGCGGCGAGACCCGCTGCCAATTCCGTAGCGCCGTCATCACCGTCGACGGTGACCTGGCCAGCCGCTACACCGGCGACTGCCCGTCGTGCGGCACACCGCGCGCCTACGAGTTCCGCCTCCCCGCCGAGGTCTTGCCCCCGCCGGCCGACTCCGTCCGCTTCGGCCTGGACAACCCCTCCGAACTCCTCGACCCCGGCGTGTGGCTCTGGTACTCCGACGTCTGCATCCGTCAGGTCCCGCCCACGCCCGCGGGCCTCGATGCCCGCGCCGAGCGCGCCGCCCGCCACACCCTGTCCACCGCTCTGGCCGCGGTCGAGGAGACCTTGAAATTCCTCCCGCCCACCGCCGACCGAATCCCCGCCCCGGCCTTCACCTCCGCGCAGGGCCGCACCACCTACAACACCGAACCCGGCCGCTTCACTCGCCCCCGCCTGGAAGCCCTCCGCGACACCTACGCCGCCGCCCTCGCCGACCGCTGACCGGCGATTCGATAGGTTTGGGCGAAGACCGCCGGCGAGAGGGACACATGAACAGGATCGACTACCGCGTGAGTCGCCGTGAGATCGCCACCGACGACGATCTCCGCCTGACGTTTCGCGGTGAGCCCTTCACCGGCGAGGCAGTCGAAACCATCGGCGACCAACTCCTGTTCCAGGTCTTCTACGTCGACGGCATCCCCCACGGCCCTGATCGCGAATGGTGGGCCGACGGCCCCCTCAAGTCCGAAGGTCAAGTCAATTACGGCACGCCGGTAGGCATCTGGCGCACCTGGCACCACAATGGCCAACTCGCGAGCGAGCAGGAATTCGACGACGAGGGCGACCCCATCGCGACCCGTAAGTGGGACGAGTCCGGCAACCCGATCCAGTCCTGACCCGCTCAGCTACCGGTAATCACACGAATGGCCGCGTCCTGGGCGGCATTGCTGACCTCGCCGACTCGAAATCCACGACTCGTAATGTGCTCTACGAGTTCCAGCTCCGGTGGCAGACCGTGCTTGTGCAGATAATGAGCCACCGCCCCCGCCCAAACCCACACGCCATCCGTCCGAAAGTTCAGCGGCACATCCCGATCCGCAGGCGCGAACTCATCCTGCTCGAAACTCCTGGCCGCCAGCACAATCGGCGCAGACTCCAAGTACGCCAACACCGCAGTCCGCGTATTTCCCTCCACCGCAGGACGATCCGCCACCGGACGTCCGTCAGCGTCCTTGCCGTCATAAACCTTCGCCATTCGCGGCGGTCGCACAGCAGCCGGCTCCGGCGCAATCCTGGTGGTTGCTTCGACCTCCGATGCTGGAGCGGCGGCCGCGAAGGGATTCGGTGCGGGTGACGCGGGCGCGAAGGGGTTCGGCGAAGGCGTCGCGGGCGCGAACGGATTCGAACCGGGTACGGGCTGCGCCACAGGCGCAAAAGGATTCGATCCGGGAGTCGGTGCGAATGGGTTCGCGCCGGGTGGCGGCACGAACCCCGGCGTATAGCCCGGCCTCGGCTGAGCCATCAGCCGCGGCCGCGCCAACTGCGCCACCAGCCCCGCCACGGTCGCGGCGAAGGACAGCAACAGCGTGAGCATCGTCAACCAGAACCCGGCACCCGCGTACTCCCAGAAGTTCAGTCCCCCCAGGTCGAACGCGATACTCAGCCCGCTGATCGCATTCGCGAAGATCAACGCGGCAGCGGCACCACTGGCCGCTCGCACGGCCGCGTTCCGCACCCCCGCGTCGGCCAGTAAGGCGATGGCCACGACAACGACGGCGATCAATCCCACTGAGAAATGCACGGCGGGCAACGGAACAGAGCCGTCATCGCCCTCCCATATGGATATGACATGGGAGGAACGTCGCACCAACGCGGGGAACGAACTCCAGAGATTCACCGCCGCCGCGACCAGCAGGAGAACGGCCCCCACCCGATCCGCCGCCCCACCAACGAGCTCCTGCGCCGCCCCACGTCCCGCCACCGCAGCATCCCGCAACCCACTGACCAAAGCCGCGATGCCAACCAACATCACCAGCATGATCACCCAGAATCCGAACCCCGGTGACACATGATCCCCGAACTGGCGCGCATAGCCCACCACATCACCCGACGCCATCTGCGCCATCAGCCCACCCGCAAACACCGCCGCCCAAAACAACACCCGCCGCCGAGCCCCCACCCCCGCA
Source organism: Nocardia sp. NPDC004123 (assembly GCF_053603795.1). NCBI lineage: Bacteria > Bacillati > Actinomycetota > Actinomycetes > Mycobacteriales > Nocardiaceae > Nocardia > Nocardia sp. NPDC004123. Next base: position 270,465 of record NZ_JBSGGG010000002.1, on the reverse strand, counting down.
GCAAGCAACGTCCCAACCACCCCGCCACCCATCACCATGAGCACATACGGCACAGCAGTGAAGTAGTCAGTAGCCCGCATCCCATGCCCGTTGCTCTTCCAGACATAGATGTCCCAACTGCCATGCAGCCCAATAGACATCACAGGCAGCCAGAACATCGCAAACGCCAACACCGCCGCCGCAAGCAGCAAGACCCCGGTGATCCGTCCGACGCCCCGTGCTCCACCCACCTGTCCCGCGCTCCCCGGCACTGGTTCAGGCCCACTCATGAAGCCTTCATTCCGTGTGTAGGCCATAGGTTCTCGCGCCCTTCCCGATACAAGATGTGCCCCGCCGCCGCCCGAAACAGCATGTCCTCAACCCCATCGGTCCAGGCCGTCCGCCGAACCTTATCGATGATCAAGGTCCGACTCATCTCCTCCCGCCTCGGCCCGAACCAGTACTCCGCCTCGTCCGGCTCATGGCGCACCTGCCGGTAATAGACAAGCAACGCCATAGCCTCACCAGTCGTCCGCGCGAATCCGGCCGGGGGTTATGTCATCCAGATCTTCGACATCGGTGAAGGTCATGATCGATTCGCTGTTCTGGTGTCGCTCCGGCGAATTCGGGGGTGCGGTGGAGGCTGGGATGGGTTCGGGGATTCGCTCGGTGAGGTCCGGCAGGCCCTCGATGAGGTCCGACATCTTCGGCATCCGTCCGCGCCGTTCCTGAATCGGATTCGTGAGTTCGGCGCTCTTGCGGCCCAATTCGGTGGCCGCGGCCTGCGCGGCTTCGGTGACGGCCTTGCTCAACTCGTGGAGCGAAAGGCCCTCGAGATCGTCGTCGAAGCGGGTCTCGATAACCGTCCCATCGGCATTCACCACCACCGTGACCCGCTTCTGCAGCGCGTACCCGGTGGCCATGAGCTGCGCCCGTTTCTGCTGCATCTCGCCGAGAATCCGCATCTGCTGCTGGAACTCGTCGAGCATCGAGGCCAATTCGGCCTTCACGCTCTCATTGGCCATGGCTACTTGCCGAACGCGTCGGCGTTACCTTGATCGGTACCGTCGAGCTTCTTGCCGGACTGGTTCTGCCCATCGGAGTTGTTCTCGGCGTTCTTGGCCAGGGTCTCGGAGAGACCCTTCAGCGTCTTGCGGGCGGCCAGATAGCCGGACCCGTCCTCGGTCCCGGCGAATTCCGTGCCGTAGCTGTCGTTTCCCCAAGGTTCGCCCTTGCCGCCGGTGCTGGCCATGAGACCGTCCACCACCCCGCGTAGCCGACTGTTGACCAGGTCCGTTTTGGCCGACGCCTTCTTCAATAGCTCGGGATCGACGTCGAGTTTGTCTGTCATCAGGTATTACTCCTCCCCATAGCAGCCGGTCAGCGCGTCAGCCGCGCTGCCGCATCCGTTCCTGAAACCGTTGAGTGAACCCCGCGATGTAGACCGTCGGCGGCACCGAGGACGAGGACGGTTCGATCACGCCGTCGTCGGCCATGTAGTAGATCGCGCGACCGATCATGATCTCGCCCGGTCGGGTGGGCACGAAAACCATCCAGCCGTTGTCGATTCGTTCGGCGGTCAACTGGTCGAGGGGGTAGCCGCTGGTGTCGGTACCGCGCGCCAGGATGAATCGGCTGACCTGCTCGATGGCGTCGATCCGGCTCAGCGGCGGCGCGGTGACAAAGGTCCGAAGGCCCGCCAGCGTGAACTGGTTGAGGGCCGAATCTACTTCGTGCTCGGCCGGATCGAAGACCGCGGCCACCGTCTCGTAGGTCACCAGTCCCGCCTGTGCCGCCGAAACCAGCGTCGCGACAGCGGATCTGGTGGCATCGGTGACCGTCTTCCCGGCGGACGTCATGACCTGCAGGATCACGTCGATGGTCGAGTCGGTGGTCCAGATACCGGGTACGGCGCCAGCTATGCCGGGACCGTCCGGCGATTCCCCCCGGAACCACTGTCCGTCCTCCCACCAGTAGCAGAAGGTCAGCTGCCCGGTGGCCGCCCGCGGATTCAACACCGCGTCGGTCACCCAATCCGGTGCGCCCGCGTACAAGCTGGGTAGTAGAGCGCCGTCGTTGTAGACAGCATCGAGTTCGGGTGCGTTGAGCACACCGCCCGAGATGACCGCCCGATCTCCCGGCAGCACGTACAGCGTGCTCCCACTGCGATTCGGTCCCTCGAACCAGGCGAGCGACGGCAGCATCCGGGGGCCGTTCGGTGCGTCGAGAGCGACGAATACCGCTGCGAGCGTGGTCCAGTGCGACCACATCAGCGGTAGCGGCGGGAAGACCTCGGTCGTCGCCTGGCCGCGAATCTCCTTCGCGCGATCGGACCGAGCCTGCTCCGCGGCGACTCGCGGCGAGCGCATCAGGCGTCCACCGTGGCTCACGTACGCGGCCAGCCAAACGGGTAGTCGGTTGCGTGGGTACTCGCGCAGATCGGCCAGATACGCCTCGGCCGGAAATAGTTGGTTGTCCGGAAACGGCTCGTCGCCGTAGTCGTAGTCGGTCTGCACCTGGCCCGCGTTATTGAGGCTGATTCGGATCCGCCACCACGGTCCTTCGCTCATCCCCGCCGCGACGTCGCGCTGCTCCTGCACCAATTGCAGGACCGACTGCGCGGGTTCAACCTGAACCGCCTGCTCCCCGGCCGAATACACGATGCTCCAGGTCTTGTCGGTCACGGTCCACGCGAAGGTCGCGTCGACTCGCTCCCAACTCTCCGGTGCGGCGGCCGCGAGTTCCTGGGCGATCCGATGCGTCAATCCCCGCGCTCGCTCGATGATCTCCTGCTCATCGGCCACCGCTTCGGGACCGGGATGCGAAACCAGGCTGAATCCGATGTCCGGCTCCGCGTTGGACTCCGCGAACCCAGCCATGAACGACTTCATGAATTCGTCGTCCGGATTCCCGCCCTGAGGTCTGCTCACGTCCCGACTCCCCTCCTCGACCGGTCCCGCGCCTTTCACCCCGGTCGGATACCTGTGCGACCTTACACATTCGAGGTGTCGGTGTCGGCCGGGGTGTGGTTAGCTCAGAGTTCGCGGGAGCTTACGTAGCCCTCGTCGGTAATGCGCAGAGCATCCAGCGTCGCCGTCGGGCTGCCCGACAGAACGACGTCCCAGCCACCGTCGATGCGCTGCGGGGCGAAGCCCATGGCCCCGATATCCACGCCGGCACCGATCAGATACATCCGGATTCGGCTCGATGCCTCGGCCGCGGACATCCCGCCCGGAGCCGCCGCGTGCACAGGCCATGGACGGCGATCGAAAAACCCGAGGCGTTCCGCCTCGCGTTGCCGGTTCTTCTCGCTGTGCCGGTAGTGGTCGGAGGTGTTCGTGAACGGTATCCGCCAGAGTGCCGGGCGCTTGGCCCAACCGTAGAAGTAGGGCCCGCCGGTCACCTGCAATCCCGCGGTGATCAGTCGGGAATCCTTCGGCTGAACGAGCGTGATGATGCCGCTGTGTCCGGAACCGTCGGCCAGCCGAACACGGCAAGTCCTGCGGTGGGTCGCGGTGCGGTTCTCGACCTCGCCGACGACATCGGAGGGCATCGCGACGAAACGGCTCACCAGCTCATCGAATTCCGCTGGTGGGCCCGAGAATCCGGCGGTGATCTCGTGGAGGCGGCCGTTGGATCCCTTGTCGACCCGGTTGAACCCCTCGCCGACGAAGGCATTCGCGCTCCAGGTTTCGGAGCCGTCACCGTCGGCGGTGAATCCCGCGCCCTCCAACAGCGAGACCAATTCCGAGGCACGCCTGCGCCCGTGCGCGATGACGGCCGCGGCCTGTGCCTTGCCGATGGGCTTCAGCGTCGAGGAGACCCCGCCCCGATATCCGGTGCTCTCCTCCGGCCCGACCACGGCGATGCCGTGCGGAATGAACCACAGTGATCGCACGGTGACACTCCTTCGGTGGCGGCTGTCCCGATTCCGTTGCCGACCCTAGCCGATCGATAACGGCGGTCGCTTTCCCAGTTGATCGTCGGCGCGTTCTGTGGCAGCGTGTCGCGAGATCGTGAACTGTCCGCGCGCCGAATGCGCTGCTGGACAGCGAATCAGCAATACAGATCAGCGCGTATTCGGGGGCGATAGTGGGGTCACGGGGGTGTCTGATTGAAGCCACCGCTGCGCGAGTGATTCTCGTCGCAGGCGGTCCGCGATGATCTGGAAGCCGCCCGCGGCGGGAGGTCTCGGCTGGCTCGTCGGCATGAAATGGCCCGAAGGCAATGAAGACCTCATGTGGGGGATCGCCGACGACTGGACCGGTGCCGCGAAGGATATTCGCAGTATCGATGCCGACATCGATGCCGCGATCGCGGCGGTGCGCCAGGCCTATCCGACGGGTGACGGCGGCGACAAGATCATCGCTCAGCTGTCGGACATGCGGACCGGCAACCAATCGATCGACAAGCTCGCGGACTGGTTCGACACGATTGCGGGAACCGCGAACAACACCGGGACACAGCTCGAATACACGAAGCTGATGTTCTACACGACGCTGATCACGCTGGCCGCGGATATCGCGGCGGCGTGGGCGTTTCCGCCCACCGCGCCGATGGCCGAGGGCGCGATCATCGGCGTCGGCCGGATCACCGTGCGGATCCTTACCCGGCGCGCGATCGACTTCCTCGGCAAGGAAGCCGAGAAGGCCGGTGAGATCGCGCTGAAGAAGTTCATTCTGAAGCAGGTACTCATCGGTGGTGCGCTGGGTGGATTGCAGGACGGTGCGATCCAGGCCTATCAGAACGAATTCGGACGCCGCAACGGTATCGATTACAAGCAGTTGGGGTTGTCAGCGGCAGGTGGTGCTGTCGGTGGTCTGATCGCCGCTCCCGTCGGCAAATACGTCCCGAAGATGCTGCTGAGCCCGCTGTCGAAGGACGTCGCCCAGAAGATGGTGACGCAGAAGGCCGCCAACTTCCTCGGCGGTGGAGTCGCCGGTGGTGTGGCCGGTCTGGGCGGTTGGGTCGTCAGCGGTGGTGTTACGCACAACTGGGAATTCGACCCCCGTGTGGTCACCGCGGGTATCGCGGGAGGCACGCTGCCCGGTGTCGCCCACGAAGTCCCGTCGCCCTGGAAGGGCGGCGAGCCGAAGCTGTCCACTGCGGGAGCCAAGACCGACGGCGCTCCGTCGGGCATCACTGAGCAGCACAAGACGCCTGAGATCGAAACCGGCAAGCCGTCGATCGGTGAGCAGCCTCAGCAGACGCCTTTGCCCGCCGAGAACGCAGCTCGAGATGGTGCTCCGGCGGCCGAGCATCCCCAATCGGTGGAGCCGAAAGCGCAACTGACCGACCACGGGAACCAGCACGAAACTCCGGCCGGCGGGCCGCAAGCCGCACCGAATGCGCAAGCGCAGGTGCACAACCCACAGGTTGTCGAGGCGCGTCCGGCGGACGGTCCGCAGGCCGCCAACACCGGGCAGTCACCGGCTTCGGCTGATCAGCGTCAGGTAACCCCCGCGGGCGCGCCGCGCGCCGAGACGCCCGGTGTACTGCGCACCGAAACACCAGCTGCGCTGAAACCCGAAACACCGGTCACCTCGAATACGGCGCGTGCCGACGCACCCGGATCACAGACCCCGCAGGCTGCCGAACCGAGAGCCACGGCCGTCCCGGCACGCGATGGCGGTGCCGCGCTGACTACGATGAGTACCAGGGCCACCGGGCAGGACGTTCCCACTCGCGTGGGCGAGCACACGGATCTGAGCCAGTCCGCGCGGACAGCGGAACCGGCGGCCGGCCGGCCGGACGGCAGGGATCTGGTGGGGGCCGGTAGCGGTCCGGCTTCCAGAATCGGCGCGCGACCCGAGAATCCTTTGGGCGGAAGGGAACCGCGGCCCGATGGGCAGTCGAATCATCCGTCCGGGTCTCCGACAGAGCACAACCGGGGACCCAACGACCAACGCGGCCCGAATCACCCGGCGTCGGGTCCGGCACCCGACCCGACGGCCACCCATTCGACGCCGCCGCACGATTCCACGCCCGCGCTCCCGCGGGACCCCGAACATCCTGTGCTGCCGAAGGATTCGCCGGTCACCGAGGCCGAGCACGCGCACGCTCGTGAAGCCTTGGATCGCCTGGGCCCGGAGGCGACGCCCGAACACCTTGCGCACGAACAGGACAGCTCTGTCGGGGCCGCGCACGACCGAGCGACCGAGAACCACGAGTGGTGGCACTCGCTCACCCCGGAGCAACAGGACGCCATGCTGCGCGTCCACCCGCACGAGCTCGGCAATGCCGACGGCATCCCACCGCACATCCGCGACGAAGCCAACCGCCTGGCGATCGCGCGCGACATCAACCAGGTACGCGAACAGAATCCGCGGGTCGACAAGTTCCTCACCCGGTTCACCGATCCGGAGAGCGTCCGGCAGTGGAAGAACCTGCGGTCCACCGTGGAAGCCCTCGAGCACGCGGACGATCTGGCTCGCAGCTTCGCGGACAAGAATGCCGGTCACGAGCCGCCGGTACAGGTGCTCTCCTACGACTCGGAGGCGTTCGGCGGCGAGGGTCGCGCGGTAGTCGCATTCGGTGATACCCAGCACGCGTCCACCGTTTCGTTCCACGTTCCGGGTATCACGACCACGGTGCGAAGTCTGGGAACGAACCTGGACAACGCCTTCAACCACTACCGGGCCACTTCGGAGAACAGGGATCCCGCCGAGGTCGCGTCGATCGCGTGGATCGGTTATGACGCGCCGAGCGGATTCCCGAAGATCCTGCGCGAGATGACCGACGCGCGGCTGGCTTCACGCGGAGGCCAACTCCTCGCCCGAGATGTGGCCGCGTTCAGTCAATCCCGTCGCTCGGACGCCGCCCTGCCCGGTGGCTCGCCGACACCCGACGTGCACCTGTTCGGCCACAGCTATGGCTCCACCACCACGGCCTTCGCGGGCGCGGGCGGGCGCCTGTCCGGCGACATATCCACCATCACGCTGCTGGGATCGCCCGGTGCGGGACCGGTGGGGCACGCCGCGGATTTCGGCATCGGCGCGCACAACATCTTCGTCGCCAGTTCCTCGCGCGATCCGGTTACCTGGATCGGCGCCAACGCACACGGCGAAATCAGCCGCATGGCACCGGGTCTCGGCAACGGCCTAGGAATGGACCCCGCCATTTCGGCATTCGGCGCCAACCGCATCGCCGCCCAATTCCCCGGCGGCATACACACACTCAGCGACATCTCGACCCACACGGGCTACTACAACTACCTGGACAAGGGCGCCACGGTCCCGACCGAGTCCCTGCACAACTTCGCCCGTATCGCCAACGGCGAGAGCCCCCACACCCTGCCCGAATACCCTCGCCCGGGCCGCGACGACCTCAACGCGTGGCAGCGCAACATCGGCTCCCTGCCCCACGACCCGGCGGGCTTCCGCGCTCCCGAACCCAATGTCCATCAGGGCGAACACCCGTACGGCTACGACGATCTGGTCAACCAGCACCGCACCCAGGACCCAACCCCGGTCGCCCCTGATCGTACGCACTCCCAGGTCAACGACTGCGGCCCCCAAGCCCTCCGCCAGGTCCACGAGCTAACCGGCAACCCCGACGTCCACGTCCCCGAAGACGCTCACATCGCCGAACACGGCATGACCGCGGCCGAACTCGAGAACGCCGCAGGCGCCCACCTCGACCGCCACGAAACCCTGGGCTCGATCGCCGACCAACTCCACCGACTAGGCGACGGCGCCACCGCCCTGGTCGTCGACGAATTCCACGGCCCCACAGACGCCAACGACATCGGCGCCCACGCCTACACCATCACCAACGACGGCGGCCGACTAGTCGTCCACGACAACGCCGTCCCCGGCGCCCCCCACTCCTTCCCCCCGGACCACACCAACGTCAAATCCACCCACGCCATCGTCTACGACTCCCATGGCAACCCGGTACATCCGCTCGAACGAACCCCTGAGACCACTCCGGCGAATGTCCGCGATACTCGCCCGGAAGCCCGTATAGGCCAGCCGGATTCACGCTCCGAACCCGCGCATCAAGGGCAGCACCCCGAGCCCCAGCACGAACCAATCACCCACGAATTCACCCATCCGACCGATCATGAGGTCGGTGGTCCCGCCCACGATTCGATCCGGCGTTTCGACACACCTGATGCTGCCCGCCACTATGGCGAGGAGATACTCGGTCCTATCCGAGACATGATGTCCGGCCCTGAACTACGTGAGCTGCAGGCATACACCAAGAAGTCTTGGATCAATGAATTCTTGCGCGCGGCGGACCCGGTGAAGTTGCTCACCAAGCTCGGTGAGGACGAAGTCCACTACGGGCAATTGATGCGGCTCACCGGCGGCAGCCCGATTATGCCGAAGATCGAAGTGCTCGAGCGATTGCTTGCGGAGCATCCCGATCCTCGCGATCCGAATCTCGATCCGCCCCTGCGCGCTGCGATCGACAGCATCCTCAACGAGGACAATCCGCACGCTCGGCTCCAGGAGCTGTGGCGTAACTCCGGCAAGCTGCCTTCGATGCGTGAGTATTTCGGTGGTGACCCGACGATGGACATCCTTCGATCTCAGGTCGCTCACCTCGACCAAGCAACGAATCGTCCGCTTCCCGAGGGAGTGGAGGTTTCGCGCGGTATCAGCATGAGGAGTCTCGACCGTCTCATCGGACCCGACGGCCGGCCACTGAACGGTCGTAATCCAAAACTGCTGAAGGGCACGGTCCAGGACGACCACGGCTACATGTCGACCAGTCTGGGACCGACCCCGCCTCAAGAATTCAGGCTCAAAGTCCGTATGGAACTAGAGGTTCCGGCTGGATCGAAGGGCGCGTGGGTCGGCGACAAGGGACTGTCCGGACCTGAGAACGAACTCATCCTCCAGCGTGAATCCCGCTTCCTGATCACAGATGTCATCGAGGATCCGCAAGGCGCGAGATACGACGATGGGTACGTCGACTACCTGGTCAAAGGAACCCTCGTACCGGCGGATTACGTCCACGAGCCGCACGTCGAAGTCACGGATGCCCACGATCCGAACTCGACGACGGACAAGCCCGAAGCGGATCCGGTTCATCCTCCGACGGACGGACCCGACGAAGACCACGTTCCCTTTCGGCTGGGCGACGAGACGCAGCATCCGGTCGAGCCGGAGCACCCGCAAGAGGCTCCGCATGCCGAAGACAACGGACCCGAACATGTGCCGACCGATCCTGCCGATCGACCCTCGACGCTCACACCGCATCTGGCCGACCGCTTCAACGAGATGCATGAGCGCATCGCCGACATAGCTGCCGCCTACAACGATCCGACTCGCACCGCCGAACTACCCGGACTACGACTCGGACTCGGCGACCTGATGGACAAACTCGGAATGCTCGACCGCTCGACAGCGGTGACTGCGATGCGACTGTTCAACGAGTACAACCTCGAGTTCGCGAAGTATCTGAATGAATACTACAAGGCCCTACTGCCGCACCCATCGGACGTTGAAAGTCATGGCGCGGTTCCGACGCACACGACTGAGCACCCTTCAGAGGTCGCCGATCATACCGAGCCATCCAAGGAACATTCGTCAGCTGACGAGCCGAACTCGGAACCCGCTCACGAATTGCCGGGAGCCGGTGCTCCATCGGAGCTCACCCCACACGAGCAAGATGCATTGCACCGCTACACCGACCCCGACGCGGGCGTCTACGCCGATCTGAACAAGCGCCTTCGCAGTGGCACTGACCTGGATCCCCATCAAGCGGAACTCGCAGACGATATCTCCTCGGCGCTCGATAAGCTTCCTACCTTCGAAGGCACGGTATGGCGAGGCACAAACCTCTCACCCGAGGACCTCGCTCGCTACGTGAAGGGCGCCACAGTTCGTGAGCCCTCATTCACCAGTACCTCGACCGACCGCAACCGAATCTTCACCGGCAATGTCGAATTCATCATGCACTCGACGAATGGTCGTGAAGTCAGCCCGCTTTCGGCCCGTCCGGCTGAGAAGGAGATCCTGTTCGACCGCAACGCGACGTTCGAAGTCCGAGGCGTGGTCCACGACCCCAACGCCAACCTCTTCGGCGTCACTCGCATCTATCTGGTCGAAACCCCCAGCCACACAGCCATTCACGAAACTTCGCCGGAGCATGCCAACACCCATCCCAGCGATAGCGAGGCTACCCATGCTCCGAACACTCGAGACCTGGTCCCCGAGGATCCTCCCGTCCGTTACGGAACCGACCGCACCTCACTAGGCGATTCCCCCGAAGTAGAGCGAGTCTTCCAAAACCTCCGTAACGAGGGCGAACACGATGTAATCCTCCACGGCGACCGCTTCGGCCGCCCCACCGCCGACGGCGGCCACGAGATCGACCCGCAAAAGGTCGTAGAAGCAATCCGCAACAACCCGGACTATGTACCGGGGACCCCGGTCCGCCTCATCTCCTGCCACAGCGGAAACGAAATCGGCTGGGCCCAACACATCGCTCATGAACTGGGTGTCCCGGTCCGGGCCCCGTCCGATCTGGTCGGTGTGAGGGCTCACCCGGATTCTCCAGCGGTCGTCCACAACGAAGGCACTTGGAAGACCTTCCACCCGGAAGGGCCGGACGGAAGAACCCCCGAACCCACCGTCCACCAGCCGGATCCCCTTGTCGACGCGGACCTGCCCAGAGGCGGGGACACCCGAGATGGCTGGGACATTCTCGGCAATGAGACAGCGGATGAGCATTCGGGTTCGCCGCACGATGAGCATCCGAGTTCGCCGCACGACGAGCAGTCTGATTCGCCGCACGATGAACACGGGCTCGACGGCGATTCGGCCTCTTCGAGGTACGCGGACCTCGAAGACGATGTGATCATCGATTCGGGCGATCCGAAGTACAACGAGCGATTCGTGGAATGGAATCGCCCTAGTCACCGACCCCCGGATCCCGAGAATCCGCACGCGCCGCGGCGGCCGCTCGATGTGCACGAAGAGATCCGAGCGCCACACCGTGACCGTGATAATGTGCCGGACGGCAACACGGAGCCTGACAGACTTCGGCCGGATGAGAGCCCGGATCCGACACCTGAGCCGCTGGGTGACTTGGCCGGAGACGGCGGGCTCCACCCGTGGACGGAATACCCTGTGGTCAACCAAAATGGCACTCGCACAACATTTTTCACCGACGGTGATGGTGTCGTCAAATGGGTTGAGGCTACTCCTGGTGCACGTGATATGGCCGTCGATGGCAAGGGAAAATGGTCTGGATTCAACCCCGACCTGAGCTTTCCATTGCTACCGGACGTTCAATATCAGGTTCCAAATTTTCATAACAATGAGAAATTACTGAACTTCCATACCGACGAGCATGGCCAGACGGATCGACTCACTGGAGATGTCGAAGCGCGGGGGCAGGACAAGAACCATCGCGACGACGACAGCAAGAAAGGCGCGCAGAAGCGTGCCAACCAGGAAGGGGAAGCTGCCTTCCCGAAGAACCCTCCCGGGCGTACGCTGACCCTCCTTGAACGAGCGAAGGCTCGTATCAAGTGGGCGGGCGGGCACCTGCTCGCGAATGAGCTTGGTGGTCTTGGTGAATATCTGAACATGCATCCGCAGATGGCAGCATCGAACTCCGGAAATGATCGAGACGGATGGGTTCATGCTGCATCGTGGCGGGCAAAGGAGAACCAGCTAGTCGAATTCGCGAGTCAGGATCATCAGGATATTCGAAACTATCAGGTCAAGATGATCAGAGAAGCCGACGGAGTTCCGGCTTCGGTTGTCATGCGCTGGCAAGAGGTTACCTACGCACGCAATTCCGACGGCACCGTGCAGCTTGGTTTGAACGGTAAGCCCGTGGTGGAGTCGGTGGTTACCAAGGAACGAGCGTTCTCGAACAAGGAGGCGAACTTTGGACCAGCCACCCCGTACAACGGTCGCTGAGATCTGCGCGATAGTGGAGCGTGCGGCGCCAGTGAGCTGGGCGCGCCTTACCCTGCAGGTCTGGGCGAATGTGATGTCGTACGAAGTCGCGGTGTCCGCGCAGGATGCCAATGGCAGGTCCGCGGGCGAGGTGAGCCAGCCGGCGGTGACCGATCTGCTGGTACGGCTGCGGAACGAGATGTACGAGCCTGATCGTGGAGCTTGGCTCTCCGCGAGGTTTGTGCTGAATCGTGGGGAAGAACCAGATATCTCGTTCAACTATAACGATGATCCACAGTGGTCACCTGACTTGCATCCGCTGATGTACGCGCGCGACCTGGAGGTGTATCCACGTGCGGAGCAGCATGTTCCGCAGTGGTTGCAGGATCGGGTGGCGTTCGGCCTGGAACTGGAACGCCAGCGTGAGGCCGACGGCGATACACAGTAGGCTGTGCATTGATGATCGGTTTCCGAGGAGGACTTGCCTGATGTCGAACCAGCCGTTGAACCCGATGGAACAACAGGAGAAGCTGTCGGACATCACATTGGAAATACTCGAGACCCTGCCGATGGGATGGACGCGCTTGATTGTTCGCGGTCGGATTCTCGGTCGGTACGCTGAGCGTGAGAGTGGGGTGAAGATGCCGGATGGATCTGTGCAGGGCTTCTCCTTCCCGCCTACCGCATGGCGAAAGTTCCAAGATTTGCGAGACGGTATGTACGCCCCTGGTCTGGGCACCTGGGTCGAGTTCGAATATGTACTGGATCCGCCCGGCCGGTTTGTTATCGACTACAACCGTGACCAACTTCCTCGATTCAGTAAGAAAGGTCCGGCGAGCAGCGATTTTGCCCTCGAGAACGAGTGGTATCCGCGCACGGCCGAGCACATGCCCGAATGGTTCCACCATGGATTGGGCACGCCTTCCTCGGAACATCTCGGCTGATGCACACAGGAGTGTGGTGGTGATCGGTCTGAAGCCCGTTGGTATCTACCAGGAGATGTACCGAAAAGCGCGGGAAGGACTTCCGTCGTTGCGAGATTCGTACACCGACCAGGTGGTTGGGGAACGAGATCTGGTAGTCGCGTATATGAGGTCGGCCACGCCGGTCTTCGACGTACCGGCGGATGTCACGGATCTGGTCGATGTTTCCCAGACTATCCGTAACGGTCCATCACTGCTTTCTGACGGAGAGTGGATCTGGCGCATCGACTCGATCCATTATCTCGCGAACTACTCCCTCGCAATTCCGTCTGCGTTCCTCGATCACGTGCGCGCGCAAAACTACCGTCCCGCAACCGATGTCGACGTGTCTGACGCAAAGTTCGACGCTGCGATTTCCGCGTACTTCTGAACGAACTCAGGAATCCGCCATGACGCTTCCGCATTGGGTGACCCCGCCGGATGAAACCGACGACAGCGAGATCGACAAGAAGCTCGCGGCGAGACTGGGTGTCACCGTCGACCAGTTGCACGAGATCGACCGGCAGATGGCCGAGGATGTACGTGCCCGCGACGCTGTTCCGCCTGCGGACCGAATCGTCGACAGCAGTCCAAAGTTCAATGAGGGTTTCGGGCCCGACAACGCCGCGGACATCGCACAGTCCGGCGAGATCCGAGCCTCCGCCACGCTCCCGCCTCTTGTGTCGGCGGACGACGCGATGGCGCCGAACTACGACGCCTGGACACGTCTTCCGGTATTCTACTTTCCGATCACGGTAGGCGACACCCTGATCGGCTACCTGTGGGGGTCACAGGACGGGAAGTCCGCGGGGTTCTTCCGGAACCTCGCGTCCGCGGTCGATCGTGTGAAATTCGCTGTGTACTGGAACAATCGGCTCGAAGAGACCTACGGTATGGGGCTCACCCCGGCGGAGGCGATCGAGTATTGGCGTGGAAGGCCTGGGGACCCCCAACTCGGTGCGATCGCTGGTGACGCGGAGCGAGGTGAGTCGCGGACTATCCAGGAGTTGGCGCTGCGCTTGAATCCCGATAAACCGTTGGGCGATGGTCCATGGGTCCAGGACGGCACCTTTCCAAGTGGCAGTCCGGAGGATCGCTCGGAGGGATTCAGCGCGATCGCGCCTTCTCCGACAACCACATACCCCGAGGAAACCGCTTCGGCTGTCATTTATCTGCCCGTCAGTCTGAAAGGCACGATCGTCGGGTACGTGTGGGCGTCGACGAGTGACGATGCCGCCGGGTACATCCCGCGCACCGCGGTCGGCCACACGGGCTTCGTTGCGGGGGGACTGTGGCGCTCACGTCTCATCAATGCACATATGGCTGGTCTGTCGGCGCTCGATGCGGTTCGGCGTTGCCGGTCGCTACCAGACAATGCCCCTGGGACATTCGGTGTGATCGATCCGATTCCGGAGCAGGAGGCGCCCACGCTCGCCGATCTCCGCCGGCTCGCCGATCAAGATTGACCGCTGCGAAAGCTGCGGCCGCGACATGGGCGCCGTGAAACGGATCGATCGGACCTACGACTACCACCAAATCTCCACCGGTGATGATCTGCGACTCGAGTACCGGGGCGAGCCCTTCACCGGCGAAGTGGTGACGACACTCGGTGACCAACTTTTGGCCCAGGCCTTTTACGTGGATGGGATCAGCCATGGACTCCAGCGCGCGTGGTGGTCAGACGGTCAGCTGAAGTCCCAGGGGGAGATGGACTTCGGTACACCCCAAGGCGTGCACAGGGAATGGCATCGGAACGGTCGACTCGCCAAGGAAAGGCAGTTCGATGAAATGGGTCGACTGCGAGCCGTGCAGATCTGGGATGAGAGCGGAAGCGCGGTCGAGAGGGCACGACCGTGGGACAAAATGTAGTCGTAGGCCCATGCCGATCTTCGCTCGAATCTCCTACCAGGATCAGGGAGCTCTGGCCGTGGCGAACTGCCGTATCGGCCACGGCCACGACTCCCTGATCTTGAAGTGTTGATCGCTCCCGACAGTCAGGTGACGAGGTCGTGGCAGCCCTGGGATTCTCGGTCGATGCGGGCGCGTATTTCCGCGACTGAGGTACCTGCGGGGCGGTGGTCGGAGCGAATCGCCGGGGCGATCCATCCGAGGATGAGACCGATTCCAGTACCCAGGATGAGGAAGACTACTTCACTGGTCATGGTCTTCCCCTTCATGATTCGGGTCCATGAGGAGAACAGACCGGGGTTGAGCGCTCAGCTGGTCGAGTGCGTGGCCTCCGACTCGGAGCAAAGTCTGTAGGGCCATCGCGCTGACGAAAAGTTCCAACCCACCGGGCTCGCCGAATACGAGAGTGACTGTCTCGTCCTCGGTGTGTACGACGGGACGAATGGGACATTGGTCGTCGATGCAGGCCCAGGTGCCGACCTTCAACTGCTCGAACATGGCCGTCCTTTCGACGGTTTGGGCTGTCATGCAAGCAATCTGGGATATGGATTGACGCTAGTGTGGCGTACGCCATACATTGAGAATAGGCTGATATATCAGCGGATTCAATGGGCTGGAGCCGATGATGTTGGTCGGCAGGGAGATTCGTCGCAGGCTGCAAGGAGGACCAGGTGAACGAGCGTTCCGACCCGTCCGCGCTGCGGTTTCTGATCGGGCACGAGCTACGGGTCGCTCGGGAGCAGGCACGGGTGAAGCAGAGTGAGGCATCGAAGGCGATCGGATGCAGTCAGCCGAAGATCGTTGCGATGGAGGCCGGGAAGTACCTGCAGCAGCCCGATGATGTGACCGCTCTACTGAGGTTGTACCGAGCCGATGTGGCGCAGATCGACCGGCTCGCATCGCTGGCCGGGCGCGCGGACCAGAAGACTTGGTGGGCACCGTTTTCCGAGGTGCTGCCCAACTGGTTCAAGACGTTTGTCGGCCTCGAGGGTCTCGCGCGGAGCCAGTTCATCTATCAGACGGTGACCTTCACCGGTCAACTACAAACCGAGAGCTATGCGACTGCGCTGCACGCGGGCAGTCCGCTGGTGGCGTCGGTTGACGTTCCGCAGATCGTCCGGGCCCGCATGGCGAGGCAGCGGGTCGCGGACACCGCCGACCCGATGGGTTTGAGTACCGTCATCGAGGAGGCAGTTATGGTCCGGGAGGTTGGCGGTCCGCGCGTGATGCGCGAACAACTGGACCACCTGCTGACCCTGATCGAGCACGACCACATCGATATTCGGATTCTTCCGACCAGGACCTACGCCCATGGCGGGAATGTCGGCGAGTTCACCTTGCTGTACTTCGACGAAGCGCAGACAGTCGGCTACATCGAATACCCGACTGGCGCTCTCTACCTGCAGGATTACGATGGGGTGGCAGTGTACGAGATGTTGGCCGACCAGCTCCGCGCGGCGGCACTGTCGAAAAGTGAATCCGCCGAACTGATTCGGAGCCGGGCGGCCGAGTGGAAATAAGGGAGTCGGCGCATGGCCCCGGTCGCAGGTCGCCTATGGCGTAAGTCCAGCTACAGCGGAAGCAACGGGGGCCAATGTGTCGAGGTATGCGTCACTGCGCAGACGGTTCTGATCCGCGACAGCAAATACACCGGTCCGAGTGAGTCCCGGCCGATCGTCTCGGTACCGGGTGCTCTCTGGCCCGAGGTACTCGACGTAGTGCTCGCGGGGAGCTCAGCTGCGGTCGGGGCGGAGCTCGATATCAAGGTGGACGCCGACGGTGCCGCGAGTCTGACGGACAGCCGCGGTAGGCGGTTGACATTCACCGCAGGCGAATGGGATGCGTTCACGAAAGGCGTTGCGGACGGCCAGTTCCGATAGCGGTTCGGCCGCTATTTCACTGGCATCGTCGTGGTCCACTGGCCCTTGCTGTCGGCGATCGTCGCCTTTGTGAACATGCCCTGACTCGGGTCCGAGAGTACGACCCAGGCGTGGAGGGTTTCGTAGGTGCCCGCGGCACAGGACGGGTCGCACTTGTTCACGTGGTAGGTGCCTTCGCCTACCGCCACGTCGGATCCCCAGATCTGCCAGGTGACGTCGGTGAGGTACTGGTGGGCCGAGGAGCAGCCGGGTTCCAGTCTGGTCGGCTTGGCGGACGGGGTACGGCTGGTGCAGTCGAGCACCTGCGAGTCGGCCTGCTTCGCAGGGGCGGCGGTTGCCTGCGGGGCAGCCATTCCCGACGCCACGGTCAGTACGACGGCGCTGGCTCCCATCAGCAGTGCCGTTGTCTGTGCCACCATTCGATTCGCCATCGCCCGTTCCTTTCCGTCGACCCCGATCCGGTGCTTCGGCCGGGTACGTTGTCGACGGTAGAAACCGGGACTAGGCGACTTCTAACGAACTTCCAACGGAGACCTGCGCGACTACAGCCCGCGTCCGCGCTTGATCAGCGCATACAGCAGGTTGAAGTTGGTCAGCGAGCTGATCGGAACGGCGATCGAGGGATGCTTGGCCGCGGTTTTGATGCGGAGCCGACCCTCGGCGATGTCAACGTCGGTGATCTCGGCCCACTGCACCAGGGTGCTGTATCCGGTTACTCCAGCCGGGCTGAGGGTGATCGAACCGAACTCCACCGCTTGGCCTGATCCCAAAGTCGCCAGGACGGTAGGCATCTGGTGGACGGCTACACCTTCCTGGATCCGCGGCCCCCACTCCTGAGGGTTGACGATCCCCTCGCGTAGACGCAGAGGCCGGCCGTCGAGGTCCTGCATCTCATAGGCGTAGGTGACCCGGGTAGTGATCCCGTTCCGGCGATGGTCGACCAGGTCTTGGATCACGCTCGTCGAGTCGTACTGAACCACCCGCAGTTGTTCCCGGGACACGAAAATCAGCCCATGCTCGAAGAGCTCCAGCCATTTGCCGGAATTCCGCTGCCCGTAGAAGAGCCCGTGCATAATCGAAAACAGCGCCGCCAGCCCCACGATCAGCGCGAAGTACATCGCTGCTTCCAGCAACTCGACTCGCACGGCGAACCCCAGCACCGTCACCGCGACCAGCCCGACGAATATCATCCCGAGTCGTCCGATGCCGCGCCAGTCCATCGTGACCGCGCCGTAGGTCTGAACGTGCCTCCCCAGACCCGCCCGCACAGCCGCTTCCGAAATGCGCTGTGTGTCATCGGTTTGCAGGCCTGGCTGCGTCATGATTCCCCCTGTCGTCAAACGTTCTTCCAACGATGGTGCACGAGCGTGTCACCCGCGGTATTGACCACCGCTATTGAGCTGCGCCGCAGCCTGGTTGACGGCTGTGGCGAGCTCGGTCATCAGTCGTATGACTTCCAGGTAAGCGGCAGAATCACGGGGGATGGTGCCGCGGATCCAGCAGATCAGTACTCCATCGTTGACGCGAATGCGCGCCGTAGGGGCAATCTGGACGATCGCGTACGCCGCCTTCTTGACGGGGAGCGTCAGTAGCTGCCGGGCATGATCAGGGTTATTGGGGGTCAGACCGAGGTACCAGCGATCGAATTCCGCGTCACCGCTGGAGAATCGGCGGTGTTCGACCGATTTCTTATTGAACTCGAGAAGCCACTCACCCTGGGTCGACAGGAGGTCCAGCCGGTCCACCGTGGGATCGACGCCTTCGAGCAAGGCCGCGGTGTGTCGCCAGGTCTTGATCGTATTGAGGTACATGGTCTCGTGCTCGACCAAGAATGTGGTGAACGGGAACCCGAGGGCCTGACCGTGGATGGGCTCCTGGTATTTCGCCTTCGAAGGGTAGGGGCACAGCCCGACCTTCGCGTGTTGCTCGCGCCAGACCTCAGTGGGCCAGCTGGGCACACCACCCATCGCGGCCGCCATCGCCGCATGCGCCTCACGGTTCTTCGCAGTGCCACTGATCGCCAGCGCACCCCACGCCACGACGATGACCACCCCGATGACAATGGCAATAACCATGAACTCCCCCTGTAATCAAGCGTCCATCAACCGCCCGCAGCTTAGTCACCGCCCGGATACGCCGCTATTCGACAGCTATGTCCGCTGGCCAGCGGCCCTGCGACTGCCCGGCTAGGATCGTCTGAAACGTGTCGGGGTGGGAGGGTTCCAAGGGTGAGTGCCGAATTCGACGAGCTTCCAAGGCTCGCGCGCGTCTATGACCACCGCGACGAAAACGGTCGCCCGGTCGCAGTCAGGGCGTCGCTGCCCTCACACCTGCGTGACCGGCTCCTCGCCTACCTCGACTCCGCCCCGATCGTCCTGGCCGCGCAGTTTCGAGGCCGACGAATTCATCCCCTCCGTCCGTGACGTGCCCCTGACTTTCCGCACCGACGGCGTCTGGATCTGGTCCGGCGCGGTATCCCACTACCTACGCACGCACGCCTTTCCGCCAGACCCAGAGCTGGTGAGCCACATCATCGCTCGTGACTTCCAGTTCCGCGAGGTCAGTCCGGAGGAGAAAAATCTCGCTGTACGCGTGATCACCACCGGATGACCACAATCTCCCGCCGGTGGTACGGTCGGGCCGTATCGTCACCGGGGGCTGGGTAACGCAACGCGGTGTAGTCGAAGCCGTATCAGTGTTGGGTCGCAACGCTGTTGGACGGGGAGGGAGAACGTTTCGTGGCCGATGGCGACGCCTTCACCAATCTCAGAAACGACGGCCAGAAGGGTGTGTACTTCGACTCCGGAGCCGCCCAGACGATGGCGCAGCAGGCCGCCGACATGTTGACGGTCGTGAACGCGGCTCTGGCTCTGGTCCAGCCGGAGACGAACCTGCAACCGTTCAATCAGCGAGACTCCGGGCGGATGCTCGCGGACAAGCTCAATGCAGCTACGCAGCGTCTGGGCGGCACGGTCGCGAAGGACCATGTGGAAGTTCTCACCAGTATGGGTGAGGCCTTCGTCGGGGCGAATAAGGCGTACGCGGACGCTGATCAGACGTCAGCTGTGAACTTCGACCAGAATGTGCGCGACAGATTCACCGGTATGCACGCGAGTGGGCAGCCCGGATTGGCGACGTCTCCGCTGGCCGCGCTGACACAGCACGTCGACTCCGTCAGCCTGCCGGGATGGGGGCAATCCAATAGGGGCAACGTCTACGAGTGGTCCGGAACGTCGAAGGACGACTACTCCAACAAGCTCCAGAGCACAGACCAGGCGGGCCAGCTCAGCTCCGCTGCCAAGGCTGCGGGGATTGCGTTGGACGGTAAGCAGATTACTCCCGAACCGGGCAGCCAATACGGCTGGGACGATTTCCATAATCACTGGCAATATATTCATGATTCCACGATCCTCAGCGTGCTCGCGCAGCATGCGCAGGACTGGAAGACCGCGAGCGCTTACATCAAGAGTCAGGCGTCTACTTTTTCCGCGGCCAAGGACCAGTATCTGACGGGCTACCAGGGTGACAACTCGATCG
Source organism: Nocardia sp. NPDC004123 (assembly GCF_053603795.1). Classification (NCBI taxonomy): domain Bacteria; kingdom Bacillati; phylum Actinomycetota; class Actinomycetes; order Mycobacteriales; family Nocardiaceae; genus Nocardia; species Nocardia sp. NPDC004123. The sequence continues at coordinate 250,335 of NZ_JBSGGG010000002.1, read as the reverse complement.
GGGACAAGATCTGGGCCTCCGACGCTGCCAAGCAGGCGCGGGACGGGATCGGGCACTACCTCGACAATGTGAAGACTCTGACCGATTCGATGGATTTGATGAGCGTCAATCTCGCCTTTGCCGAGGGATGGCTGAAGAAGCTGCAGAATTTCTTGCCGTACAAGAGTATTTCGCAGACCACCGAACTTGTCGCGGCGGGAGAATCGGCCGTCGAGATGCCCATTTCGCAGAGTTCCGTCGATGAAGCGATGAACGAGATGCGGCAGGCATGGGATGAGTGGTACGGCAATGGCGTCAGGGACTCGAGCGGTGCGGTGCCCATCATCCCCGACCCGAAGGCTGCGGTCTCGATAACGCCGCCGGGCCCGGCACCCACCGATCAGCCGGATCCGAATGCGAAGCAGCCGGCGGGTACTCCCACCACGCAGACCCCGACCACCCAGACACCCAATATCGACAACCCGGACGGTCAACAGCCGACCAACACTGATCCGAAGGACACCGATCCCAAGAAGACCGACACGCCGACAACAACGACTGACACGACGCTCCAGACGCTGATCACGCAGGCCAGCACGGTGCTTCAGGCTGGCATCACCGCCGCCGAGCAGGGCGTCGAGAAGCTCGCCTCGGCGGTCGAAACGGCGCTGACGCAAACACAGACCACGACGAAGACCACCGATCCGACGGATCAGCTCACTCAGCAGTTGCAGAACCTGGGCTTGATTCCGAACACCGATACACCCGGCGGAACCCCGACCGGAGGCAGCCCCACGGGTGGCACGCCCACTAGCCCCGGGTCGCCCCAGACACCGAAGACTCAGATCGCTCCTCGTTCCGCCAACCAGACAACGACGACCGAGACGGACGCGGAGGAAACCACGACTTCGCGTGCAGGACTGGCGTCTACGTCCTCGGCCTCCTCCAGCGGCTCAACCGGCGGTATGGGTGGTTCGCCGATGTCGGCGGGTTCGCAGGGGCAGGGCAAGGAACACAAGCGTCCGCAGTTCCTCACGAACCTCGACAATCTCGAAGAAGTTCTCGGTGAGGCTCCGGCCGCGGTCACCCCGGTGGCGGAGAAATGACGCCGAGCTGGCGATTCACCGAGGCCGAGTTCTACGCCCTCTGGATGGATCGGACGGGGCAAGCGCCGCCGAAGCCATTCTTGTTCACCTCGGCCACGCAGACCGCGGACGAATTCGACGCCGAGCAGTCGGAGGCTCGGGAAAGCCTGAGCCACAAGGTCGGCGGTAATTTCGAGCTCGTTTTCGACGCCATGGCAAACCCCGATCTGTTCCTGACCGCTTACGGATGGGATGAACGGGACCGCTTCGGTATCGGCTCGATGATTCGGGCCCGCGCTACGCGTAAGGGACCAAAGGGCTATGTGATCAAACAGTCGCCCGGCACGAGCTACTTCCAACGTGGCGGCTACACGGTGACCGAATGTGATCCCATCCAGCTCGCCGACGAAATCGTTCGTGCCATGCCTTCCGTCGAGCGGGGCCGCCTCGGCGACATCGGATTGGCCTCACGCGAGCAAGATCTGGACCACGATTTCGGCCGTTCGTCCGTCGCCGCCGCACCGGACACCGCGGTCTCCCGCACGCGGGAATTCATGGCGCAGTCCATCACGACGGCCGGTGAGGTCCGGATCGTGCAGGGCCGATCGGTGTTCGGTCCGCGTGGAATCACCAGCCACATCGTGCGTTTCCGCGATATCGAAGATGACGGTCGTTACGTCATGGTCGAGAACCCCCAGCGCGCACTCGCGGTCGATCAGACCAGATTCATCTCGGTAGTCAACAACTATGTCGCCGCCGTGGTGCAGACCATCAAGGACGAGCGCGGGTGAACGCATCCGCGCATCGAAATGCTGTTGGCTTGTCGAAGCGGCCTGTGATACTCATACGCATAGCTAACTGGGAGGGAGTTCGGCATGACTGAGTCGGGGGCGACCAGTTCTGGTGCTGGCGAGGGGGATTGGGCCTCGCTAGTTGTTGCCAGCACGTCCGGGTCTATTCGGGTGCGGGCGACCAATCAGGGGTTGCCATTGGCCGTGAAGGTCGAATCCACTGAGCTGCACCGGGATCCGGGTCAGCTCGCTGGGGAGGTCTTGCGGCTGTGCCAGAAGGCTGCGAATCGGGCTGGCCTCGCGCTGCGGAAGCAGTTGGAGGAGGCCGGGCTTGGGGCTGCCGGGCTCGCGCGGACCGGGCTGCCCACCGAGGCCGACGTTGCTCGACAAGAGATTGTCGAGGAGCAGGACTACGATACTGAGCCGCAGAGTTGGCTCAGGACGGTGTGAGAGGGGGCGCGCGTGGTTTCGTCTATGGATGAGCTGCAGGAGCAGGTTCGGCGGCAGCTGTATCGGTTTCAGGATTTGGCTGATCAGATGGCTGCGGTTCGGGGGCGGGAGACTTCCGAGGACGGGGCCGTGACGGCCGAGGTCGACGGGAACGGGGCGCTCAAGGATCTGCGGTTCACCAGCGCTGTTTCGCGGATGACGCCGGCCGAGTTCGAGCAGGCTGTGGTGTCGACTGCGGCGCAGGCTGCGCGGAAGGCGTTCGAGCGGCGGGCCGAGGTCGTCGACCGGTTCAACGAGGAGATGGCCGGCTAGGCCGGTTTGTTTACAGAACTTTGAGCCAGAGTTTGCATCTTGCGGTCTGGCACAAGAATTTTCGCACTTGTAGTCTGAGCACGATCATAGGTAGTGGGAGGGACACTCATGGCCGATCATGTGGCGGCGGAATTCGCGCCCATCTTGGCGTACGGCACTCAGAAGGCGGGCATCGCTGCGCAGGTCGCGGGGGCAGCCGGAGCCGATGTGGCTACCGCGCTCGCGCAGGCGGTGCCGGTGTTCGGGCTGATCGGGCAGGAGTTCCTGGCGGCGTTCGCTGTCGCGCAAGGTAATTACCTGTTGTCCTCAGCGGAAATCGCGGCGGTCCACGCGGACACCGCGACCACGGCGTACGCGGCTGTCGGGGCCTACGGGACCAACGAAGTCACCTCGGCGGCGAGCTTCCTATCGACGGTGCTGTGACCAACCCGTCGAATCCGACCGTGCTGGACGAGCTCCGCAGCAGTCCGATCGGTCAGTACCTCGATACTCCGGTCTCGGATGTATTGAGCAATCTGGGATTGCCTCAGCTGCCCCAACTTTCGTCGATCAGCCTGCCGGATCTGTCGGGGATACAGATGCCCACGCTGCCGACGATCGACCTGACGAGCCTGATCCAGCCGGTCGTCAGTTTGCTGCAGTCGTTCGGGACGGGGAGCCTGGGCAACAGCAGTTTCAATCCGGCGACCATTCTGACCTCGCTGATCAGTGCGCTGACTTCCGCTGTGTCGCAGAGCAAGTCGGCGACCAGCACGGTCATGAACACCTGGACCGGCGATGCCGCCAATGCCGCGGAGGACAAGAGTAAGACGGTCGAGGCCAACAGCGTCGAGGTGGCCGCGCAGGGGGCTCAGCAGCACGGGATCCTGCTGAGCGCCGAGGCCATCGTCGCTGAGGGCTATGCCGAAATTAGCGCTGTCATAGCAAAATTCGTCGCGGAGGTGACCGCGGGCATCGCGATGCTGGCGACTCCCGCCGGCATCCCGTGGTTGATCGCGACCGCGACCGACGCGATCACGGAAGGCACGGCCATCGCGGCCAAGACCAGCGCCGAGCTGGCGGGCAGCACCGCCGAGATCACCGCGGCCGGAACGAAGATCATGATCGCGGGCGCGCCGATCGCATCCAATATCGCGGATCTGGTGAACATGGTGGGCACCGCGCTGCAGCCCATGGCCAGCGTCGCGCCGACGGTCGCGGAAAAGCTGGTCGAGAAGGGTGCTTCGGTCGTCTCCACCGGCGCCAGCGACATCAGCTCGGCTCTGAGCAACAGCAATACCAATACGAACACAAACACCAATACCAATACGAACACCAAGACCAACACGCCCACGGACACCACCACCAAGACCGACGACGCCGCGAAGACCGACAGCCCGGACACCAGCAAGACCGACGGTGGCGGCGGCAGTCCGCTCAGCACCCTGTTCGGCGGCGTGCCCACCACCACGACACCGACGAACACGCCGAGCACCAGCCGGATTCCGACGGGTGAGGTCACCTCCGGCACCGGAGTTCCCAAGACCACCACCGAGGCGACCGGTCGTACCACCGCCACCACCTCGCCGGGGATGGCCTCGGGCGCTGGTGCCGCGGGGCGGGCCGGCGCGGCCGATGAAGAGTCCACCTCGGACCGCTCGGGCCTGGTCACGGGTGCGCACGGCGACGAGGTGGTCGGTGTCATCGAAGGTGTGGTTCTGCCGGTGGTCGGCGCCATCGAAGCCATCGAGGAGCCGCCGGACAAGGCGCTCACACTCTGAGATCACTGTGATGTAGGGACCGAATTGCCAGGGGTAACAGGAGGATTGGCATGAGCACCAACGCATTCGACGGTCTGCGCTTCGACGCCTCGACCGCGCGCGACGCCGCGGCCCAGCTGGACGCGCTCGCCGACCGGATCGCCAACGGACTGGGCGTCGAGCAGGTCAAGCTCGACTTCGCGCCCGCCGGAGCGGACGAGGTGTCACAGCGCGCCGCGCAGACGCTCAACTCGGTGGCCGCGTCCTTCGTGGCCTCCGGTGGTGACGGCGTCACCGAACTGCGCAATCTCGCTTCGACGCTGCGTAGTCAGTTCGACACCTTCGGGCAGGTCGAGGAGCAGTCCGTCCTCGGCTTCGCCGGCTGAGCGGAGAGACCTTCCCCGATGCTGGAACCGACGAAACCCGGCTTCACCGAGACGGTTTGGGAATCCCGGCCGCCCGAACAGCTGGCGCGCGACCTGGTGACGGGTGCCGGTGCGGTACCCGCCGCCGAGGCCGGTCTCGCGTGGACGCGATTGAGCGCGGGTTTCGCGGCTGCCGCCGTCGAATACGAGCGGATTCTCGTAATCCTTGACAGCGCTTGGGAATCCAAGAACAGCGGGCCGTTCATCGAACGCATCAAGGCGTTGCGGGACTGGCTCGGTGCGTCCGCTTCGGCCGCTGCCGGTAACGCGACGCAGGCGGAATCACACGCCGCCGCATACGAGCTCGCGAAACTGACCATGCCGGACGTCGACGAGGTCGAGAAGCTCAAAGAGCTCCAGCAGCTGATGCAGCAGCTCGGTCTGGCCGCCGGCCTGCCGCTGCTGGGCGGACTGGCGGCGACCGAGACCGACGCCGAGAAGGCGAAAGCCGAGGCTGCCCGGGTGATGCGGACGTACGAGGCCGCCACCGAATCGCTCGCCAAACCCTGGGAACACCAGGCGCCGCCACAGGTGACCGCAGGGCTGACGCCTACAGAGCAACCGGCCGAACCTGTGGAGACCCCGGAAACGCCGTCGGTCGCGCCGACCTCGCTGCCGACGCTGTCCCTCGACTCACTCAACCTGCCGCCGATGCCACTGACTCAGGTGCGCGCGACAACGGTCGAGGCCAAGGAAACGACGACGCAACGTGTGGTGACACAGCCGGTTACGGTTCAACAGGCCGGCACATCGATGGCGCCCACAGCCATGGGCAATACGGGCCAGGACAACGACGAAGAGCACATCCCGCGCGCCGGACTCGTGGGTGCGCCCACCGGCGACGCCGAACTGGGCCTCACCTCCGGTATGCAGGTCGCGCCCGCCGTGCTCGGCGGAATCGACCCGGCCGCGCAGCGCGCTCCGGTCGACATCGCATTCAACGCGGGTAGTACTGGATCTGAAAGTGCTTCCAGCGCAAAAGAGTCCGGTCAAGAGGTTGCCTCATGACGACCCTCACCAACGACGGGGTGATCGCACTCGCTGGACACCTAGGTGTGCAGACCCTACCTCTGGTGCTATCGATCGGCCCGCAGCAGGATTCGTACCAGGAATGGGAACAGGCGCAGGAGCTAGCCCGCGCCGACCTACGCGCCCGCCGCATAGTCGACGCCCACGGTGATGTCGACACCGACACCGCCACAGCCCTTTTCGTACTGGCTCAGCCCGACCGTGAACTGGCCATGCGTGTCCACACCGCCGACGGCCCCATCCGAGTCTGCGTCACCCGCCGCGCCGAAGACCATGCCGTCGCCATCCGCCGCGGCGACACGCTCGACATCCACCCCCTGTGGTCCGACGGCTCCGGCGCCTCCCTCGCCCGCCCCCTCCTCGACGCGCTCGGCCCCTGCCCGCCCGCCGACCTGGCCGCCTTCAGCGCCGAATCGGCAGACCTGGCCGAACGCCTCGACACCGCAACAACTTCCGCGGACTACGCGAGCACCGTCTACAGCCTGGGCGTTCCCGACACCGACGCCACCACCTACGGCCTCGCCCTGTCGGCCACCCATGCCTACGCCGAAATCGTGGCCTACGCCTACGCCGATGGCCTCACAGACCGATCGCCCGGAGCCGTCGCTGTCTACGACACCGCACGGGGCCGCATCGTGGCCGCACCGGGGGTCGCCCCGGACCAGCAACTCTGGTCCACGCTGACACCGGGCAGTGATCACCGTATCGCGCAGTCGATCTCGACTTTGATCGACTCGCTGCCTGGGGGGAGGTGGCTGTCGTGAGTCACCTGTGACCCACACACAGCTAGTCACCCCGAACCGGTGATGCGCAACGCATCGCCTATCCATTCCCAAGAAAAGGCAAGGTACAGACGATGGTTGCAAATGATGCGGAAATGGCCAAGGCGGCCCAGAGCCACATGGCGGACGTAGTCGCCTCGATCAAGGACATCCTCCGCAAGATCACCGACCGGGTGGACTCGTCCAAGGGCAGCTTCGCGGGTGACGCGGCCGACGCGTTCAACGCCGCCGCGGTGGCTTGGGATGACGAGTCTCAGAAGCTGAACGCGGCCATGGATGAATTCCAGGACAAGGTCGGCCAGGGCACGGACGTGTTCTCGCACACGGACATCGCCAACAAGGACGAGTTCGCGAAGGCCCTCACGAACCTCGGCTAGCCGACGCTGGCCATTTCAACTTTCGGATACTTGGAAAGGAACCCACCATGCTTTACGACAAGGCTGGAATGACCACCCTCGTGGCGGATCTTCGGCAGTTTCACAAGGACCTGGTCGCTGTTGCCGGTGACGGCACGTCGGCCATCGATACCTCCAGCGACCTGGGCCAGGCCTGCGAGCGACTGAAGCAGGCGTGGTCGAACCCGGCCAGCGGCGCGGAGAACGGCGCGCTGGAGGCGGTTGTTGCCGCGAAGTCCCACTGGGACAACGCCTACGCCGACAAGTGCCTGTCGACGCTGGATGCCGTTGCCACTGCGGTCGAGAATGCGCTGAACAACGCCCTCGCGGCGGACAGCAAGGTCGGCCAGTCCTTCGCCTAGCGAGGACGTCGGTGCCGCTCACGACAGCGCACGCCTCCGATCAGGAGGGGTGCGCTGTCGTCGGCTGACACCCAGTAATCTACGTGCCCGTAGTTCCCGGTTCGACGAAGGATTTGGTCAGTGCCAGCCCAATTGAGCACCCGTGCCCAGGTCAATGGGTACCGCTTCCTGCTGCGCCGACTCGATCACGCTTTGGTGCGCCGCGATGTTCGGATGCTGCACGACCCGATGCGGTCGCAGTTGCGATCGTTCATGGTTGGAGCGGTTCTCGCGTTGCTGGTGGTTGCGGGCGCGGCGATCATGGCGTTCATTCGTCCCCAGGGCTCCATCGGGGATGCGAACATCGTGATGGGCAAGGACAGCGGCGCACTCTATGTCGTAATGCGGGACAAAGACGACAAGAACAAGATCACCCTGTATCCGACCTTGAATCTCGCTTCGGCACGGTTGATTTCGGGAACCGGTGAAACCCCGAAGTCGGTCAAGGACAGCAAGCTCAACACGGCACCGCGTGGCCCGATCCTCGGAATTCCGGGTGTGCCCGCAGCTTTGCCGGGCACGGAACAGGGCGAAAGGTCCCAGTGGACGTTGTGTGACAGGGTGCCACTATCAGCCTCAGGTGGGGCAGCCTCCTCCTCCGGTGCGGAGACCGCGGTTATCTCCGGAAGCCTCGAGCTCAGTGATCGGATCAAGGTCGCCGATTCGAGCACGGCTGTCTGGGCGAGCAAGGGTGGCAAGGACTATCTGGTCTACGACGGTAAGGTCGCGGAATTCGATCGGAACAAGGATTCGATCGCGCAAGCACTAGGCTTGAGCGGCAAGCGGCCTCGGCCCGCGACGACCGATCTGATCGGTGCGGCCGTCAAGGTTCCTCCGCTGGTCCCGCCCACCATTCCTCGCACCGGCGAGAACGGTGTGGGCAAACTGAGCACTGTGCCGGTCGGCGGCATCATCAAGGTCGCGGCTCTGGATGGTTCTGACCGATCCGACCTCTATGTTGTGCTCGCGGACGGTGTTCAGCGCATCTCCACGTTCACCGCGCAGGTCATCGGCTCCGACAACTCACAGGGCATGAACGGCTTCAAGTCCGTGACACCCGATGTAATCAGCGGAATCCCGGTCGTGCATTCGCTGCCGGTCGACGACTTCCCCAGCTCCACGCCGAAGATCGTTACCGCGGAGGACAACCCGGTAGCCTGCGTCACCTGGGCGAAGAAGAGCGGCCTCGGCAAGGAACAGGCGGATGCTACCGAAGGACCTTCGGACCGAGCGACCGTCCAATTGCTCCTCGGCACCCGTCTTCCGCTCCCCGATTCGCAGAAGCCGGTCGAGCTGGCCACCAAGGATGGAGCTAACGGCGATCGTGTCGATGCCGTCTACGTGCCGCCGACCACCGGTGAGTTCGTTCGTACCACGGGTATCGAACCGGGCAGCCAGCGGCGCGAAAATCTGTTCTACGTGGCTGACAATGGAATCCGCTACGGCATCCCGGATCTGGCGACCGCGCAGATCCTCGGACTCGGCAGCACGCCGCATTTGGCCCCGTGGGAGATCATCGGCCAGCTGGTCCCCGGTCCCACCCTGGCCAAGCAGGATGCGCTGAAGAGTTGGGACACGCTGCCGACCCAGTAGTCACGGTTCGGCAGCAGCGGGCGACACCGAATTACCTGACGTTCTTGCGCAAGATCGGCAGCAGCTTGTCGAGGAGGACCTGTTCGGAGTTGTCCGACCATTGACGAATCGCGGCAACTGCGGACGGGTCGTCGAGGACGATGACGGAAGCCTTGCTACCCGTGACCGCCGAGGGCAGGTTCACCAACCCGCCGCCGCCGGCATCGGTATCGCTGCGGACGGCGACGAGATAGCCGGAATTGATGGGCTGCATCGCGTCGAACTGCGTACTCGACCCCGATGTGATCGGCCGGGGGTTCGGCTCATCGCCGCTGCGAAGAAAGTTGGGGTTGTAATTGAAGCCCAAATCCTCGAGGAACTTCGATTGAGGTCCGGGCTTCAACTGGACATCCATGGTCGCTGAGTGGCCGCTGACGCCTGAAATATCCAGCACAACAATGGTTTTCCCGTTGAATGATGGATTCTGCGCGCGAGCATCGGCTATCGGGCTTCCGGGCGCTGATGCAGTGGAATCGTGCTGCGTAGCCCAGACGCCCACCCCCGCCGCCACTGCGATGACGGTGGCGGCGGCGACTCCGCCTATGAGCCAGGGCCGTTTACGGGCCGTGGATCTCAGGGCGACCTCGGATACTGACGACGGAGGTTCACTGGGCACGGTGGACCGACTGTGAGGCACAGTCGTCATGGACAGGCCGGAAACTCCGTACTCGAGAGCGGATTTCAGGGCAGTCGTGAATTCGTGGCAGGTATCGAATCGTTCGGTGGGGTCCTTTGCCATCGCGACCGCGATCACTTCGTCCACAGCTGCGGGAAGAGTGGGATCGACCGCGCTGATCCGCGGCGGCGCCTCGTTGAGGTGACCCATCATGACCACGGCCGGTTGCGTTCCCGGGTAGGGATTCTGGCCTGTCAACAGTCGGAAGAACGAACAGGCCAGGCTGTAGATGTCGGCACGATGATCGAGTCGGTGCCCGCTGAGCTGCTCGGGTGAGGCATAGGCGATCGTGGCCACGAAGGCACCGGCCTGGGTGAGTTCGTTGGTGTCCTCGGTGGACTTGGCGACGCCGAAGTCGGTGAGCAGCACCCTTTCTTCACCGTTGTCGCCCATCGACAACAGGAAATTGGCGGGCTTCACGTCCCGGTGCAGCAGGCCTCGGCGATGTGCGTGATCGAGGCCACGCCCCACCTCCGTAGCAATATGCAACGCGCGCCAAGGCGTGATCGACTGCGGATTCCTTTCGGCAGCGGCCGCCGCATCGATGCCGTCGACATACTGCATCGCGATCCAGAGCTGACCGTTGTCCTCGCCGCGGTTGTAGATCGAGACGATATTGGGGTGATCCAGGGCCGCGGCGAGATTTGCTTCACGTTCGAACCGTGCCCGGTACTCCGGATCCGCGCTGAACTGCGGACTGAGGACCTTCAGCGCGTCCCAGCGCGGCAGTTCCGGATGCTTGGCCAGATATACCGTGCCCATGCCTCCCGCGCCGAGGACGCGCTCGATGCAGTAGCCGCGGATGATGGTGCCCGGTCCGATGTTCATCCCAATTCCTCACATGTACTGAGCGTTTGCCAGCAGGGCGTACTGTGCTGCAGCCCGCTGCTGCACGTCGACCAATTGGGGTCCGGCCACGCGGGCGACGTAGCGGTCGTAGTGCAGGGTGCAGACGTAGGCGGTGCTGGTTCCCGCGACGCTGGAGGCCCACCATGAAGCGCCGGATTCGTCTCCGGGTTTCGCGGTGCAGGAGACGTCGGGCACCTTGGCGGGTGCTTCGGCGTTTGCACCTGCCGCACCGTTGATTCCGGACCACAGCTTGGCAGCGGACTCGGCATCACGAGCGCGGAATAGCAAGCCACCGCTACTCGCGGTCGATATGCGGTCGACGCCGTTGTCGTCGAGCAGTTGTTTCCAGGCCACCTGGTCGTCGGCGTAGTGGAGATAGCCTCGCGGGGTATGGGTCGCTTCGTCGATAGGGTGGGGGTTGAGCCATCCCTTGGGATGCAGCGTCCGGCGTTGCATGGCGTCAGGGTCGTAGTCGAGTCGGAATATCTCATGTGGCGACAGTGCGGGTGCCTTTTCGAGCAGTGACAGCTGCGCCGCGAAGATCTGCTCGGCCAGTCCACGAAGCGCATCGAGATCAGGCTTGGGCTGTGCCACATAGACATTCACGACGTACTGCCCGTACGCCATCGTGGCAGCCATCGAAGAGACACCGGGTCGCCAATGGGCCTTCGCGTTGGGCTGTTTGGCGAGCGTGACACGAACGTTCTGATCTGCCGCGACCGCGAAGTCGGCGGCTTCCATTTGATCGGCTGCGGCCTGTGCACGTTGCTGGTCCGGGAACTGCAGCACAGTGACATTGAAGGCGGTTGCTTCCGGATCACCCGCGGCACCGTTGAATGGATTGAAATTGCCCGAATGATCGCGCAGGCGTGATGCGGACAGCTCGCGGGTGCTCGCGGCTGCCGAAAAGCCGAAAATGAAGCCGTTGCTTTCCAATACGGGCTGCACCGCACCGGCCAGCACCGAATTCAGTGTCGCATTGGTCGAGTCCAATGACAGCGCCAGAACGTTGTGGCTGAACTTCGCGTCGACGTCGGCGCCGATCACGACATTGTCAGCCAGCCGTGCCAGGGCGATCTTCTTCCCGCTGGCACCACTGTGCTGATAAGACATGCGGACATCGAGTGGGTCGGTCGGATAGTTGCCGACAGCCAGTTGTCTTACATCGACCTCGCCTGCGGTCGGGCTCCCGGATGTCTGGCTCCCGCATCCAGAGAGTGATGACACGCCCAGAAGGACGGCGATCGTTCCGACGACTGCTCTACCAGCGAAACGGTGAGCGACAAGTCTCTTCACAAGCCCCCCTATTTGTTGTTCGCCAGGATCGCGTACTGCGCGGAAATCCGTTGGTACACATCCTGTTGTTGCTGAGACCAGACCGTTGCGGCATACCGCCCGTATGTCACGTAGCAAGTGAATGGCGCCGCGTTGTCGTCGGGGCCGTGATACTTCACGCAGCGTGCAGCAGGGAGCCCGGTCGGCGGCTCTATCCGATGCTTGAACCGGGAAGTGGATGTGGTATCGAGAAAGGTCTCGGCCGAGGCCGCGTCCCTGGTGCGAACCAGGATTCCCGCACCGTAACCAGCGCGATCCATCCCGGTCTTCTCGAATAGTGCCTTGTACACGGCCGTATCGCCCACAATGTGGAGCGTGCCGTGCTGGTCGAGCGTCCCGGTAAACGCATCAGCCGTCTGATCGCCTGCCGGTCGTGGCAGGCTCAGTCTGAGCATGCCGTCGGGGTCGGGTGGAAGCTCGGCGAGTTTGTCCGGCGGTGTCGGCTGGAAGCTCTTCAACCGGTCAGTGGTGACCTCGATGGCCTTGTCGGCAACCGCAAGTGGTGCGGGTTCGGGCGCGACGTGGAGATCGTTCTGGACGACGGCGTTCTCGATCTCATTGATCATGGTGAAGACGACGAATCTCCCAGTGGGATACCAGGAGGCCAGCCGCTGTTCGGCAGGAGCCCAGATCATTTGGGCGGTTGGATGGTGGCTCGACTGCACAGGATCAGCCGTAGTGTTCGGCAACTCCAGCGTCATGCCGCTCCGTGCGAGGGCGGTCGCCGCGGCTGCGGCGGCACTGTCACTGTCGAAGATCATGACGGCATTTGTCAGCGTATATCCGACGAAGACATCTTCTGAAGGACGTCCGCTGGTAGCGAAGCCGGCAACGAATCCCGGTGTGTCATCTACGAAATGATCGACATTGAGATAGCCGCCGAACGAGTTCGGTCCGGTGAATACGTTTGCACCGGACCCGTTGTGGGTAAGGGCCGGATCAATCTCAGAGGCGAGAGGAAGAAGGTTGCCGAGCCGTACAGCCTCGAGGATGCGGGCTCGCTTGGCGGGATCCGAGGTGGTCGGGTCCTGCGGTTTCGTCGGGTAGCTGCCGGTGTCGAGCTTGGTCAGATCGGCCGTCTTCTCCTCGGCCGCATGTGATTTCGAACCGCATCCGGCGCTCACCAATACTGAAACCGCGAGCAGTGCCGTCGCTGCCGCGCGCACCCCGATGTGGGCCGACTGTAGTCGGCCATAGCCATGACGCATGTCAAGTATTCCCCCCGCCGAAACGGAATAGCCAGTGTCACCTTGCTTCTGGTGTGCAGAGTGTACTGGGAGGTATGGATGTGCGGGGCACCCCGTCAATTGGCTGGGTGGCATCTCACAGGTACTGACTGTTCGCGAGCACCGCGTACTGTGCTGCCGCCTTCTGCTGGGCGTCGATCAGCTGGTTGCTCGCGACGCGGGCGACGTAGCGGTCGTAGCGCACGGTGCAGATGTATTTGTCGTTGACGTTCCAGGCGTCGTAGTCCTTGTTGGAGTTGTTTGCGGCGGCGTCGTGGTTGTCGGCGCAGGCGACGTCGGGGACCTTGGCGGGGGCCTCGGCGGGGGTGGGGGTGAGGGCGGTGATGGCGGTCCACAGGGCGGCGGCGGACTTGGGGTCGCGGGCGCGGAAGAGGAGGCTGCCCTTGTCGGTCTCCGAGACGCGGTCGACGCCGTTGTTGTCCAGCAAGGGTTTCCAGGTTGTCTGGTCGTCGACGTAGTGCAGGTAGCCGCGGGCGGTGTGGGTGATCTCGGTGTCCGGGTTGGGGTTGATCAACGAGCTGGGGTGCAGGGTGCGGCGGAGCATGTCGTCGGGGTCGTAATCCAGGCGGTAGATGTCCTTGGCCGACAGTGCGGGCGCGCGGTCGAGCATGGGCAGTTGGGCGGCGAGGATCTTGCCGGCGAGGCCGCGCAGGCCGTCGAGGTCGGCGGTGGGTTGTTGGACGAAAAGGTCGACCACGTACGAGCCGTCGGTCAAGACGGCCGCCAGCGATGGGACGCCGGGCCGCCAATGGGCGATGGCGGCGGGGTTCCCGGTGAGGGTGACGTGGACGTTCTGGTCGGGGGCCACGTTGAAGTCGGCGGCCTCCATGTCCCGTCCGGCCGTCTGGGCGCTCTGCTGGTCGGGGAACTGGATCACGGTCAGGTTGAACGAACTGGCGGTGGGATCGACGTCCGCGCCGCCGAAGGGCTGGAAGTTCCCGGAGAGGCTGAAACCGCTGGACTTGCCCAGCGGTTTGGTGCTGGAGGCGGTGGAGTAGCCGTAGACCATGTTACTGGCGTCCAGCACCGTTCGAACCGGGTCGGCCAGTATGGCATAGGTACTGGATGCCGAGGTGAGCGACTTGGACAACAGATTGTGGCTGAACGACGGGTCGACGTCCGCTCCGATGACCATGTTGTCGGCGAGGCGCGCGATGGCCATCGCATATCCCTCGCCGCTGCTGTGGCGGTAGGTCATCCGTACGTCGAGCGGGTCGGTCGGGTAGTTGCCGACCGGGAGTTGCCGGACATCGACCTCCGCGGCGGCCGCGGTACCGGACACCTCGCTGGCGCATCCGGCCAGGGCGGGCGCGGTCACGGCGGCCGCGACGACGAAGGACACCGCACCGAGAACTGTTCTGCCGCAACCGCGGCGCGCACCGAGACGCTTCACGATTCCCCCTAGTTCCCGTTGGCGAGGATGGCGTACTGCGCGGAGATGCGCTGGAAGACGTCCTGCTGCTGCTGAGACCACACCGTCGCCACGAAACGTCCATAGACGACCGAGCAGGTGAACGGGAACGCATGAACATCGGGGCCGTGGTACTTCACGCAGAACGCGCTCGGCAGCCCGGGCGGCGATTCGATCCGGTGGAGGAACTTGTCCACATTGGACTTCACGAAGTCCGTCGCCGCGTTCGCGTCCCGGGTCCGGTACAGAGCTCCTGCGCCGTAGGCGACCGCGTCCACCCCGGCCTTGTCGTACAACGAGCGGGCAAGCACCACATCCGATTCGGTGTGCAGGGCTCCGTGCCGGTCGAGCACGCCGTCGAACGCGTGCGCTGTCTGGTCCCCGGCCGGGCGCGGCAGGGTGAGGCGCAGCAGGCCCTGCGGATCGACCGGCAACGAGTCGACCTGGTCCGGCGCGGTGGGCTGGAACGATTTCAGCTTGTCGGCGGTGACGTCGATCGTCTTGTCGGACTTCGCGATCAGATCGGGGAGATCCGAGATCTTCGCGTAGAAGTTCTCGGCGTTGTTGACCAGCGTGAGGATGAGGTACTTCCCGGTCGGGTAGAACGTCGCGAGGTACTGGTCGTCGGGCAGCCACGAGAGGTGCGCGGCGGGATGCGCGGGCGACTGCGCGGGCTCACCCGTCCCGAAGCCGACGTCCAGGAAACCGTTGGCACCCTCGGCCGCCGCGGCCGCGGCGGCGTCGCCGTCGTTGTCGAAGACCATGACGACATCGGTGAGCCGGTACCCGAGGGATTCGTCCGCGTCCGTGCGTGCGGCCGTCGCGAAACCCGCCACGAATCCGGCCGGATCATTGGTGAAGGCCGCCTCATTGAGCCAACCGAACGCCGAATGGCCGCCCTTCATCTCGGGACGAAGCACTTCGGAGATATGGGCGAAGGGGTGTACACCACCATCGTCGTGGGTCAGCGCGGGATCGATTTCCATCGGCAGCGGCATGGTGTTCCCGAGCCGCAGCGCCTCCGTGATGCGCCCGCTCGCGTCGGTGGCGGTGACCGGCGTCGGCGCGGTCGCGTAGCTGCCGGTGTCGAGTTTGCTCAGATCTACCGAATTCACCTCGGCCGCACGGGAATCGGCCCCGCAGCCGGTACTCGTCAAAGCTGCGATCAGTAAGAACGCTGCCGCCGCCGCGCGCGGCCGGACGCGGACCGACCGAGGTCGGTTGAAACCGTGACGCATGTAGAACTTCCCCCGAAACGAATGACCAGCCATACCTGAGCTGCTCGCCTGCAAAGCATACTGTCAGGTTCGAGCAGCGGCACACCTTGGGAATCCACTGGGGGACTTGGCGTCTCAGCGCCGGGCCGTGGCCCCGCTGAGGTAATGCTGTTCCGCCGGCGTGGTGACCATTTGCGCGGTGGTCATGGTGGCGGGGGTGTGCACCGAGATGGTGTGCGGGGCGTCCGGGTGCTGGACGATCGTCACGTCGGCGTCGGGTTGGTAATCGGCGGAGATGGATTCGTGGATCGTGACCACCGTGGCCGAGCCCGGGGGAGCGCTGGCCGGGACGCCGTCGAAGACGATGACCGTGGCGGCCGGGCTGGGGAGGCGGCCGGTGACGGCCGTGCCGCGGGAGCTGTGGGTTACCGAGGAGGCCAGGGAGAGGGCGTGGGGGGCGGCGACATTCGTCACCATGCCCTGCCAGGCGCCGGGCCGGGCGGTGTGGACCACCGCGCCGGCGCCGAGAGCGATGGCCCGGAGGATGACCTGCTGGGCCAGTTGGAGGCTGGCGATGATGTCGATGCGGCGGGAGCCGTCGCCGATGAGGGGGACCGCGATGCCGCTGCCGGTGGCGTCTGCGCCGATGAGCTGGCCGCAGCCCGCTGTCGGCATGGTGATGTCGGTGAGGACGTCCACGGGGCCGCGGTAGCCGCTGGGGCGAATCTCCTGGGTGCCGTAGGCGAGGATGTCCATGAGCGCCCACATTTGGCGGCGGGGTAGTTCCTTCAGGCCCGCCACCGGGGGTTCGCCGTGCTCGTAAGGGGTGTCGTAGCGGACTCGGGCGTCCACCTCGATGATGCTCGCGGGCTGGCCGGGCTTCGCGCCCGGCTCGGGGACCGGTTGCAGGCGGACGGTCACCGTGGTGGCGAGGCTGCGGACCGCCCAGATCTTGGCCAGGCCATCGGAATTGAACAGCTGCGGATCGATCTGGTAGCTCGTCAGGTGAACCCCGTTGTGCTCCAGGTTGTCCGGGTGCTCGGTAAATTCGCCGACGGGAATACCGCGGGTGAGCTCACGTACCGCGGTCGTCATCTCCGAAGTCGTCAGTACCGACGCCGTAATGCCGTGCCCGGCAAGGCGATTCGCGACCCTACGGGTGGCGACCAGGGCCGAGCGCAAGGCGCCCTCCGGACCGCCGCCGCGATTGTCGACGGCCTTGGCGTTGTCGAGCGGATTCAGGCGCAGCACCAGCCACATGGTGCGGTGTGCGATGGCGGGCAGCGGGCCCAGGATCTCGTCGTAGAGGCGGCCCAGCGGTGCGATGCTGGCCGCGTAGCCGGAGATCACCGCCTCGGTGCTGGCGGTGCGGGTGCCGGTGCTGATGACATCGACCGAATGCAGCTCGACATCGTATTGCCGCAGGCAGGCCGCGATCTCGTCGAGCGGCAACAGCTGATCGGTACTCAGTGAACCGCGCCGCAGCAAGGTCAGCGTGTCCGGCGGCGGATCGATGCGCAGCATGGTGGTCAACAGCGTGCCGTCCCAGCGCAATCCGCAGCTGCCGCCATCGGGCAGCGGAACGTCGACCAGGGCGTTCTCGTCGAGACTCGCGCGGCGCGCCTGCTTCCAGCGATACCCGACCCACCGCCCCAGCCGCAGCCCGATCGGCGTGCCGGCCACCGGGACCAGCCCGATGAGCGCGGGCACCAGCCCGGCCACCAGCGCCGCCCACCAGGGCGCGTGCAGCGCCACCACGACCAGCGAGACCGCGACGCCGATCAAGGCCACCGGAATCACCAGTCGCAACGGCAGATTCCGCAGCAGCCACAGATCCTCCGACCGCAGCTCCGCCGCAACGGCATTCGCCCCGGGCCGGTTCGCTGCGGACTGCGAGTGCTGCCCCTGAGACTCCACGGGCTCTGGTGCGGACTGCGCCGCCGGGGGACGCGGTTGCGGCGGCGCCGGTCGCGGCGGCGCGGCTACGGGCGAGCCGCCGTGCGAGAACTCGTCGAACCCGCCACGCCCGAAATCGCCGTCCCCGCTGCGTGAATGGCCGCTCGCCGCACCGGTCGGCGCGAAGTTGCCGGGTCCGCCGGGCCCGAAGCCCGGCTCGCCCTGTCCGTATTCTCGTGGCCCGCCCGGGCCGTAGCCGCCCGGACCACCCTGCGGGTAACCGCTCGGCGGCCTGCCGTGCCGCCCGTCTCCGGGGTAGCCCCCGTCCCCGACTGGGTTCCCACCATTTCCGCCCGGCTGATAGCCGCCCGCTCCCCGCGGAAAGTCGTTCACAGTTCAGTTGCCCCTCAGTCGGCGGCCGACGACAGGTTGAGTGACGTGAGCAAGGTGCTCAGCGCGGCCTTCATGTCGGGGCCCTCGATCCGCATGAGCACCGATTCGTCGATGGCGCTCAGATCGATGGATTCGTCATTGGCCAGGCGGAATTCGCGTTCCTCCTCGGCGGCCTCGATCAGGTTGCGGATGAAACGGCCGTTGCCGGCCACGTCGACACCGCGGCGCGGTTGCCCGCTCTGGTCGGTGCTCTCCATGGTGTAGAGCTTCTCGCAGGTCGTGACCAAGGCGCGCAATGCGTCCTCGGACAGCTCCGAATCCCGCTTGGACGCGACGACCTCGCCGATCCGGCCGAGCTCTTCCGCGGTGTAGGACGGGAACTGGAGCCGCTTGGCGAAGCGGGAGGCCAGACCGTCGTTGGCGGCCAGGAAGCGGTCGATCTCGCCGTCGTATCCGGCGATGATCACCACCAGGCGGTCGCGGTCGTTCTCCATGCGGGCCAGCAGCGTGTCGACGGCCTCGCGACCGAACGCGTCACCACCCGAAAGACCCTGCTGGATAAGGGTGTACGCCTCGTCGATGAACAGCACGCCGTCCATGGCGGTGTCGATCAGCGCGTCGGTCTTGATGGCGGTGGAACCCAGGTGCTGGCCGACGAAGTCGGAGCGCTTGGTCTCGACGACCTTGTCGGTCTTGAGAATGCCCAGGCCGCAATAGATCTTGGCGACCACGCGCGCGATGGTGGTCTTACCGGTTCCGGGCGGGCCGGTGAACGCGAGGTGCTGACCGCGCGCCGAGCTCGAAAGTCCCTTCTCCGCACGAATCTTCGCGAGCTGCGCGCTCGACTGCAGCTTGGCCACCTGCGTCTTCACCGCGGCCAGGCCGATCTGCTTGTCCAGCTCGGCGCGCGCCTGCGCCAGGATCTCCTTGGCCCGGTCCTCGTGCTCGGCGGCCTGCTTCTCCTCCAGCGAGGGCGCCGAGGCCGGATCCCAACGGTCGGTGCGGGCCTCGATCACCTCCCGGGTAGTGAGCGTGATGCGGTAGGTGCGGTCGCGCATGGCCGCGGTATTGGCGTCGAAATCCGGTGCCTGCGAATACACCTTCTCGAACAGCGCCTGGGCCTCTTCGGCCTGGCCGTTCTCGCGCAGGCACAGGCCGCGGCAGAACATGGCCGCGGTGCGGGCCGCCGGAATCGGGCCTGCCTCGGCGGCCTCCATGCGGCGGATCGCCTCACCGAACAGACCCAGCTGCGCACAGGCCGTACCGACCATTACGTGCGCGCCCGCGGCCAGGTACGGGTCCTCCCAGCCGTCGGATCCGTTCAGCACGGACATGACGTCCGGCCAGCGCTGGGTGTTGTAGTGCAGGATGCCGCGCACGTATTTGGCTATGCGGCCGTCGATTTCGAAGTCGGGCTCGCCCGCCCGCGCGCGGCGGTGCTTGTCGAGCTCATCGAGCACCTGCAGCGCCTCGTCGTAGGACTTCTCGGCGATCAGGTGCGCGGCCCACGCCAGCTGGATCTCGGTGAAACTGGACAGCGGGTAATCGATGTAGAGCCCGGGCAGAAAACGTCCAGCAAGCACGCGCGGCGCCAGCCCCAACCGGCGCTGTTCCCGTCCCAGCGACACAGTGCTGCACTTGTAGAGGTTGCTCAGAACATCTTTGGTGACATCCCCGGCGGCGGCCCGGCCCAGCCAGGCGTCGGCCATGGTGGGGTCCCATTCGGTCGCGCGCTGGAAGGCGAGTTTGGCGTAGTCGAGGTCCCGGTTCGATTCCTGGCCCTCGATGCTCAACCCCAGTGACAGCACTCCCGCATCGAAGGCGCGTTGGGCCTGGCGAGTGTCGATCATCCTAGTCGAACCCCGAATTCGTCGAACCTGGTTGGTCTTTCGTTCACAATCCCCACCCACACCGTGCGAATCGCACGGCTGCGGACAGTCGGATACATTATGGTTAACCGCCCTGGGCGGGCAACTGTTGAGAGCTACAGGGGAGCAGTTCAGCTAGTGACAGCACAGTCGATCAGCGGCCCGCGGGCGGCTGAACCCGAATTGTGCCGTGTGTCCGTCATCGGGGGGAATACCCAGCTCGACGTCGGTCTGCCGGCCAACGTTCCGATCGCCGCCTTCATCGGTGATCTGGTGCGCCTCATCGAATCCCGTAATCCGGACCCGATCGGCGGCGAGGAGGGGGGAACGCCACTCCAGTCGCAGCATTGGACGCTGGCCAAATTGGGACGCGACATGATCGCGCCCAGTCAGACGCTCAATGACGCCGAGATCTACGACGGCGAATTGCTGGTGCTGCGTGCGGTTTCCGCCAAGGAAGCGCCCGCGCTGTTCGACGACGTCATCGACGCTGTATCGAGGCTCACGGCGGAGGAGTTCCGCAGCTGGTCCGTGACCGCCGCACGGTGGACCGGACTGGTGGCGGGGGTGGCCGCGGTCGCGTTCGCGGTTGTGCTGGGCCTGATCTCGCGATCCGGGGGCGACAAGTTCGTCGCACCGCCGCTGCTGCTGGGCGGCGCCATCGCCGCGCTGGTCGCCGCCGCCATCGCCATGCGCAAGTACGCCGACGAGCTGACCGCGACCGTGCTCACGCTGTGCATGCTGCTGCTCACCTTCGGCGGCGCGGCGCTGGCCGTGCCGGGCTCGGTGGGCAGTCCGCACCTCATGCTCGGCGCGGCCGCGACCCTGCTGCTCGCCGTGGTCGGCTACCGCATCATCGGGGCCGGCGCCGCCGTGGTGTCCGCCGTCGTGACCGTGGTGATCCTCTCCGGAATCGGCGCGGCCGTGCGCATGATCTGGGATGCCGGGGTGCCGAAAGTGGCAGCGGGCGTTCTGGTCGCGTCGATCATCGTGCTGTCGATGGTGCCGCGGCTGGCCGCCATGCTGGCGCGACTGCCCGTGCCGCCGGTGCCCACCGCCGGCGCCGCCATCGATCCGGCCGACCACGAACCCCGCCCCACCATCGAGGGCATCGGCGCCATCGGAGCGACCGTGCTGCCCTCCGCGCACGGGCTCGGGCAGCGTGCTCGCACGGCCAATCAGTTCCAGACCGGCATCGTCATCGGCAGTGCGCTGGGCGCCGTCGCCGGTGCGCTCGGCACAGCCGACCCGCTGCACTCCGACCGCTGGCAGGGCATCGCCCTGGCCGTCGTCATCTCGATCATTCTCTGCCTGCGCGGACGCTCGTTCGCCGATCTCACCCAGGCCGCCACGCTGATCGCCAGCGGCTGTGTCACTTTCATCGGTCTGGCGGTGCTGCTGGCACTGTCCGACGACGGGATGCTGCTCGTCTCCGCCGGACTGCTGCTGGTATTCGCGGTGGGAGCCGTCGGATTCGGCGTCATCGGCCCGCATGTCGAGGTCACCCCGGTCACCCGGCGCTTCAACGAGCTGTTCGAATACGGCCTGATCGTGTCGATCGTCCCGTTGGTGCTGTGGATCATGGACGTCTACTCGACGGCCCGGAACATATGAGTCGGCGTCCTGGAAACTGGGCGCGAACACTGTGTGCGGGGGCGATTCTCGGCGGTGCGCTGCTGGGGCCGCAGGGCACCGCGGCGGCCACCGTCACCCAGCCCGATCCTGACCTCTCCCATATCGGGGATGCGCAGGCGCTGGCCGGCAAGCCCGCGCCACCGGTGCCGACCCAGAAGAACGCGGTCTGCGTCGAACAGTCGCTGAAGGGCGACACACCGCGCGATGAACCCGTCGCGCAGAAGGTGCTCGACCTGCCCGGGGCCTGGCAGGCCAATCCGGGGCCGAACCACAGGGGCGCGGGGCAGAAGGTCGCCGTGATCGATACGGGTGTGAATCGGCATCCGCGGCTGGCGAACCTGCAGGGCGGTGGGGACTACGTCTCCGATGGCGACGGCACCACCGAGGACTGCGACGGCCACGGCACCCTGGTCGCGGGCATCATCGCCGCTCAGCCCAGCGCGGACGACGCGTTCGTGGGAGTCGCGCCGGACGCGGAGATCCTGTCGATCCGTCAGCTCAGCGACGCCTACAAGGCCAAGGACTCCAATGGCGGGGACACGCCGGGCAGCATGAGCAAGTCGGGGTACGGCAATATGCAGACCCTCGCCGCGGCCGTGGTGCGCGCGGTGAATATGGGTGCGACCGTTATCAATATCTCCGAGGACGCCTGCACGGCCGCCGGAGGGGACACCGCGGACAGCACGCTCGGCGACGCCGTGCGGTTCGCCTACGAACAGAACGTGGTCGTGGTCGTCGCCGCCGGCAATGTGGACCAGGCCAATGGCTGCGGAACGCAGAACGACCAGTACAGCAATACCAAGACCAGCTGGGACAAGGTGAAGACCATCTCCAGCCCGGCCTGGTTCAACAAGTATGTGCTGGCGGTCGCCTCGGTTGATCCCAGCGGCGGACCCTCCAGCTTCTCGCTCTACGGCCCGTGGGTCGGTGTCGCGGCGATCGGGACCAACATCGTCTCGCTCGACAACAAGCCCGGCGGGACCGGGCTGGTCAACGCCACCGGCCTCGACTCGGGCCAGAAGGCCATCAACGGAACCAGTTTCGCGGCGCCGTACGTGGCGGGCCTGGCGGCGCTGGTGCGGGCGAAGTACCCGGACTGGACCGCGCGGCAGGTGATGAACCAGATCATGCTCACCGCGCATCAGCCCGGCACCGGCCGCGATGACCGCGTCGGCGCGGGCCTGATCGATCCGGTCGCCGCCCTCACCGCGCAGTTCCCGGCGAGCACGCTCACTGCGGACACGCCCGAGCTGCCGATCCATGTCGGGGCCGCGAAATCCCAGGCCTTCCCCACACCGCAAAAGCCTGTCGGCCCGCCGCGATTGCCGCGGCTGGTCGCCACCGTCGGAACCATCGTCTGTCTGTCCGCGCTGGGAATCGGTCTCGCCGTGTCGATTCCGTTCCGGCGACGCCGCCGCGACGACGAGCTACCCGACCTCGATTCCTAACGACCGGAGAAACACCCATGGCTACCGACGGTTTCGTGCGCCGGCCCCGCATCGCCCCACCCCGCGCCCCGGGCGGTGAGATGGCGTTGACCGCGCCGCCGGAGATTCCGCGTCCGGTGCCCGCGCCGCTCATGGGCAAGCTCATGCCGGTCGTCATGGTGGTCGCCATGATCGGCATGCTCGCCATGATGAGCTTGATGGGCCGGTCGATGCTGTCCAACCCGTACATGATGATGATGCCGATGATGATGATCATGTCGATGGCCGGCATGCTCATGGGTCAGCGCGGCAGCAGCAAGAGCTCCGCGGAGCTGAACGAGGAACGCAAGGACTACTTCCGGTACCTCGACCAGACTCGCCGCGAGGTGCGGCGCACCGGGCAGAAGCAGCTCGAGACGCTGGTTTGGAGCCATCCGGAACCGGCTGACCTGCCGTCCATCGTGGGCTCGCGGCGCATGTGGGAGCGGCGGCCCAACGATCCGGACTTCGGGCATGTGCGCGTCGGCATCGGCACGCACCGGCTGGCCGCCAAGCTGGCGCGGCCGGAAACCGGTCCGCTCGAGGATCTGGAGCCGGTGTCCACCGTGGCGTTGCGGCGTTTCGTGCGAACGCATTCCGTGGTGCACCACCTGCCGACGGCGGTGTCGCTGCGCGCCTTCCCGGCCATCAATGTCGAAGGACCGGCCGAGGACACGCGCGGGCTGGTGTGGTCGATGCTCATGGAGCTCACCGCGTTCCACGGCCCCGACCACGTCGCCGTTGCCATCGTCACGGCCGAACCCGACTGCGAGGCCTGGGCGTGGGCGAAATGGCTGCCGCACGTGCAGCATTCGAGCCAGCGCGACGGCATGGGCGCGGCCCGCATGATCTACGGCTCGCTCGGTGAGCTGGAGACGGCGCTCGCCGACGATCTGCTCGAGCGTGGGCGCTTCATGCGCAATCCGCAACCGACGCAGGGGCGCATGCACCTGGTCGTCGTCATCGACGACGGATATGTCAGCGGCAGTGAGCGTTTGATCAGCGAATCCGGTCTGGACGCGGTCACCGTCATCGACCTGAGCGCCGCCGAGAACAGCCTGGCCGCGCGGCGCGGGCTGCAGCTCGTCGCGGTCGAGGGAGAGGTGTTCGCCAAGAGCGCGGCCGGCACCGAGAAGTTCGCCAATGCCGACAGCGTGACCCTTGCCGAGGCGGAGGCGTTCTCGCGCAGCCTGGCTCGCTTCCGCATCGCCACCGCGGCGCAGATCGTCAGCCTCGGCGACAACACCTCCGCCGCCGACCCCGGTCTGATGAACCTGCTCAAGATTCCGGACGCGTCCCAGATCGACCCGGCCAAGGTGTGGCGGCCGCGCGCCGGCCGCGAACGACTACGGGTGCCCATCGGCATCACCCCGGACGGGACGCCCGTCGAGATCGACATCAAGGAATCCGCCGAGAACGGTATGGGGCCGCACGGCCTCTGCATCGGCGCCACCGGCTCGGGTAAGTCGGAATTCCTTCGCACACTGATTCTTTCGATGGTCACCACGCACTCGCCGGATCAGCTCAACCTGATCCTGGTCGACTTCAAGGGTGGTGCGACGTTCCTCGGTATGGACCCGCTGCCGCACGTGGCGGCGGTCATCACCAACCTCGAAGAAGAGCTCTCGCTCGTCGACCGTATGCGTGACGCGCTCGCCGGTGAGATGAACCGGCGGCAGGAACTGCTGCGCTCGGCGGGCAACTTCGCCAATGTCAACGAGTACGAGAAGGCCCGCGCGGCCGGCGTGCCGCTCGACCCGCTGCCCGCGCTGTTCGTGGTCATCGACGAGTTCTCCGAATTGCTCTCGCAGAAGCCCGATTTCGCGGATCTGTTCGTCATGATCGGCCGCCTGGGCCGCTCGCTCCACGTCCACCTGCTGCTGGCCTCGCAGCGGCTGGAGGAGAACAAGATGCGCGGCCTCGACTCGCATCTGTCCTATCGCATCGGTCTGCGTACGTTCTCGGCCAACGAATCCCGCGCGGTGCTCGGCATCACCGACGCCTATCACCTCCCCGGTGTCCCGGGTTCCGGCTACCTCAAGAGCGATGCCTCGGATCCGTTGCGGTTCAACGCGACCTATGTATCGGGTCCCTACGTCGCGCCCCGGGCCGCCCGGCAGGCCGCGGACGGCACCACCGTCGTCGAAGCGCCACCGCGCGAATTCACCGCCGCGATGGTCGAAATCCTCGAGCAGGCCGAACCGGAGAACCCGCTCGATCCGCTCGACCTGCTGCCGCCCCCGCCGCCGACGGGCGACGAAGGCCTGCCCGACAGCCTGCTCCAGACCGTCGTGAAACGCCTGACTGGTCACGGCCGCCCGGCCCACGAGGTCTGGCTGCCGCCGCTGGAAGAGTCGCCGACCGTGGACATGCTGCTGCCGGATCCGGACTGGCGGTCGCCGGTCAACCGGCACGGGCAGCTGTGGATGCCGATCGGCATCATCGACAAGCCCTATGAGCAGCGCCGCGACGTGCTCACCATCAATCTCGCCGGGGCGCAGGGCAATGTCGCCGTGGTCGGCGGCCCGCAGTCCGGCAAGTCCACCACGCTGCGCACCATCATCATGTCCGCGGCGGCCACGCACACGCCCGAACAGGCGCAGTTCTACTGCCTCGACTTCGGTGGTGGCTCCATGGCGGGTCTGGTGGGCCTGCCACACGTGGGTTCGGTCGCCGGCAAGCTCGACTCCGACAAGGTGCGGCGGACCATCGCCGAACTCGCCACCCTGCTGCGCGAACGCGAAGAGCGCTTTGCCGCCCAGGGCATCGAATCCATGGCCGAATTCCGGCGGCGCAAGCACGCCGCGCTGGCCTCGGACCGCGCCGACGACCCGGTACTTGCCGACCGATTCGGCGACGTGTTCCTGGTGATCGACAACTGGCAGGTCGTCCGCGAGGAATTCGACAGCCTGGAGCCGGTGGTCGGACAGCTTGCCGCCCAGGGTCTTTCGTACGGCATCCACGTGATCCTGGGCGCGAACCGCTGGGGCGAGATCCGCGCCTCCGTGAAGGACATGATCGGTACCCGCATCGAGCTGCGCCTGGGTGACCCCTCCGACTCCGAGATGGGCCGCCGCGTCGCGGTCAACGTCCCGCTCAACCGGCCCGGCCGCGGTCTCACCCCGGACCAGCTGCACATGCTCATCGCCATGCCGCGCCTGGACTCCGACACCAACGTCCAGAATCTGGCCGAGGGTGTGGCCGCGGCGCGCACCGAGATGCAGGCCATCTGGGGCGAACGTCGCGCACCCGCCGTTCGCACGCTGCCCGGTAGTGTGCCCCGCGAACAGGCGCTGGAACTGGCCCGCCGCCACGGAATTCAGCAGAGCCCCACCAAGGTGGTCATCGGCATCGGCGAATCCGAACTGCAGCCGATCGTCCTGGATTTCAGCTCCGACCCGCACTTCATGGTCTTCTCCGAAGTCGAATCGGGTAAGACCACGGTGCTGCGCAACATCATTCGCGGCCTGGCCGAGAGCTCCAATGCCGACACGGCCCGCGTCATCCTCATCGACTACCGCCGCACCCTGCTGGGTGTGCTGGAAGGCGATCAGCTGGCCGGGTACTCCACCTCCTCGCAGACCTGCGGCGGCATGATCAAGGAAGTAGTCAACTACCTCTCCAAGCGCATCCCCGGCTCCGACATCACCCCCCAGCAGCTGCGCGATCGCGACTGGTGGACCGGCCCGGAGATCTACGTCGTCGTCGACGACTACGACATGGTCGTCGCGGGCGGAAATCCCCTGGGCGCCTTGGTCGAACTCCTACCGCAGGCTCGCGACATCGGCCTGCACGTCATCATCTCCCGCAATATGGGTGGCATCTCCCGGGCCCTCTACGACCAGGTCCTGGGCTCGATGAAGAACCTGTCGGTCCCCGCCCTCCTCATGAGCGGCTCCCGGGACGAGGGCAAACTCATCGGCGACATCCGCCCCATGCGCCTCCCACCCGGCCGCGGCATCCTCTGGTCCCGCTCCCGCGGCGACGAAATGATCCAAATCGCCGACCTCCCCGCGCTGTAACCGGGTGGCACACAAGGAAGTCGCATGAACATCGGCTCCGGCTCGATACCCGGCGGCCACCGCATCGAACGCGCGCTCGGCAGCGGCGGAATGGGCACGGTCCACCTGGCCGCCCACTCCGCCCTGCCCCGCCGCCACGCCCTCTGGCCCCCTCGCCGAGGACCCCGAATTCCGTGCCCGCTTGGACCACGAAGCGAATCTCGCCATGACCCTCGACCATCCGAGCATCGTCGCCGTCCACAGCACGGTGTCTGCGGACGCGGGACCTCGCCGAAAGCGTCTACGCCGGTGACGATCCGGAAATGCGCCGCTGAGATGCAGTAGCCACAGGGATCACGTGGTTGCCGGGCCCGGCTCGGTGATCGCGCCGGGGAGGGTGCGCAGGAGTGGGTTGTGGGTGAGGGACCAGATGGTGGTGGGGTCCGGGTTCCGGGTGAAGCGGGTGGTTTCGCCTGCTGCCAGGGTGAGGGCTGGGCGCGTCGTGACCGGGTGGGGCCAGGCTGCGGTGGGGCGTTCGAAGAGGGCTCGGGAGGGGCCGGTGGCTTCGGGGCCGGCTATGCGGGCGAGGTGGAAGCCGGCGCGGAGGTAGTAGGCGTGGAGGTCGGTGTTGGTGGTCCAGGCGTCGAGGCGGACCCAGGTGCGGTGTTGTCCGCGGGCCAGGTGGGCGGCGTGGGCCAGCAGGGTTTCGCCGACGCGGGTTCCGGCGAAGCGGAGGTCGACGATCATGTAGTGGACGATCACGGCGTCGGCGAGTTCGCCCGGAGACCAGAGGTTTTCGTCGGCGCGGTCGTTGACGGTGATGGTGCCGGCCGCTTCGCCGTCCACCTCGGCGATCCAGGTCTCGCCCTGGCGGACCGCGTGGGCGACGGACCGGACGAAGGTCTCGATGGGGAGTCCTCGCCCGGCCCGCGTCCACTGGTCACTGCCGCGCGCCGCCAGCCAGCTCGTACGTTGCAGCCGGAACCGGGTGATGGTCCCAAGATCGGCGATGCGGGCGCGGCGCAGGTGCGGCTTCATGGCGAACCGGGTAACAGGGAATTACCGAAGGAATGGGAATTTCCGGACGGAAATGGAGCACCCAGAGTTTTACGAATAATGTCCGTTCCTTCGTCATCGCCCAATTCGTATGCCAATCGGTTGCGGGCCGCTGTGGAACGATGGCGCGTCACTCGGGTGACGCGATCGTGATTCGCTCCGATGCGGAGGTGGTCGAGCAGTAGCGTACCCGGGCCCACGCCCAGCAGCGCCGCCTCCTCGGCCGTGGCGGGTCGGGCGACGATGGTGTCGCGATGGGCGGTCTCGCCGAATCCGCGTTCGGCGAGCCGCCGCGTGGTGCCCTCCGGAATGTCGTGTGGTGCGTCGATTCCGGTGGCCTCGGCCAGATCTCGCGGATAGAAGCTGACCTCCCACGACCACGGCTCGTTGTCCAGATACTGCATGATCGTGCGCGACACGACCCACTCGTCGCGCGCGATACCCAGCCAGTGCGCCACTTCCGGACTGGCCGGTTCCATTCTGGCGCTGAACTGTTTGGACGGCTCCCGCCCAGCGGCGCGCGCGATCTCGGAGAAGATGTCGTGCGCCGCCTTCGGCCGGTCCGGCCGAACATGGTTGGTGACAACGGATTCCAGCACTTCCTGACTGCGCACGATGGTGCCCCGGGAAGTGGCGGTGTAAACCAGGTTTTCGGCAACCAGGAGCTGAATTGCGTTGCGAGCAGTTGTAATCGACACCTGCATCTGGTCGGCCAGCTCATTGTGACTCGGCAGTCGATCGCCCGGTTCCCACTTGCCGGCGCGGATCTCCTCGCGGAGGAGGTCTGCGATCCGTTGATATCTCGGACCGTCCGCCATCTCGCTCCTCGGTTGTTGCTTCAAGGCCAAAAGTCTACTCCGGTAGTACTACTGCCGTGTAAGGCTTGACACCAGCATTCTGAGGTTTATTGTAATGAACGTCCTGAATGCGGTGTTGTTATACGTCGAAGAACGCGAGGCAACGTGGCAGGTTCGGAGACAACAAACACGGTCGTTGTGGCATTGCCCGACGTGTCCGCTTCGTATGCGGATATGGAGGCGCAGCCCTTGGCTGCCGGCCTATTGCCGACCTCCGACCTACTACTGCGCGCTTGTCGCGGTCACCGGGTGATCGGCGGACCCCTGCTGTGGTTCGCCCATGATCTCGCGGTGCTGCACGAGCGGCGGCTGGTCGGGCGCGGCGGTATCGGTCCGGAAACCGATCCCACCTCGATCGTCGAAACAAAGCGCCGCCGAATCGAATTGGTCATGGCCATCGACGACTGGATCGTGCGCTCGGTTCCCCAGCATCGGCTGGGTGCGACCCTGCACACCGAAACGGTCGGTTCGGTCATCGATCGCCTCGCAGAGGCTTCGGTTCGGGCTCATCACGCGTTGATGACCCTTGACGCGAATGATGAAATGCTACACGGCGCTTGGCACCATTTAGCCGAATTGTCGGACGCTTACGACGATCTCGTTCGTGATGTGCTCGCCGGTCGGCGGCGGCTGCCCGCCTGGTGAATAACGAAACAACTGTGCGGTCCGGGCCCGAGGGCGGCCCGGACCGCCATGTTCCGCGCGAAAGATCATTTGCAATTACAGTGCGCGGAGTTGGCTACTTCGGCAGTTGCCGGATGGCCTCGTCGAGCAGTGTCACGGCCTTGCCGCATGCATCTGGTGAATTCGACAGATCGGACACCGTGAGCTTCAGTTGCTCGGCATTGCCTTTATCCGTGGGCCGCACCAGATAGCTGAGGTAGCAGTCGTTGCTGGAGCGTGCGCCGATGACGTACGCGGTGAATTCGCCGGCCTGCAGGGTCTCGTAGGTCCACTCGCCCTGATCGGGGCGGCTCTGGTCGACCAGGTCGACGCGGACCCAGCCGTCCTGGCCGATGGTCGCGCAGGCGTGCGGGGCGCGCTGATGGTCGGCGATATCGCCGACGATCTCCCGAATCGTGCTGTCCTGTACCACCGAACACGGGTCCACGCGCAGAATCGAATTCGACGGGACTGTCCGCTGCGGCACGTACGAGGTGAGCTGCTGTGCGACGGCGGTCAGCGCGTCCTCCGCCGCGGTGCAGGCGGTGCCCGGCTGGGCCGCGGGGTCCAGCTCCTCGGCCGACATCCGCAGCGGCACATTCCCGCCGGACTGGGTCACCAGCACGGTGTCGCATTTGTTGTCCGCGGCTCCGGCGCTGAGGATCGGGCCCCAGCCGGCGGTCCGGCCCGTCGGCGTCAACTGGTCCACACCGATGGCGTGGTCGGGAATGTCCAGGTTGTAGTGGACCTTTCGCTGCGTCGAATCGACCACGGTGGTGCCGCAGCCGCCCTCGGGCGAGGCTTGCGGATCACCGGTACGTGTGCCGAGCTTGCCGGGCACCGCCTTGTCGATGACCGCGCAGAAGTCCAGCAGCCGCAATTCCATGGCCGTCAAGTCCAGTGACGGGTCCGTGCGCGGCTGGGCATGGCCGTCGGTCTGCGACGACCGGCTCAGCCCCGCCAGCGTGCCGCTCACCACCACCAGGCCGGTGACGGCCGCCGCCGCCCAGCCGATCGTCCGCCGCCGCCGACCGGCCAAGCGCGCCAGCTGATCCCGGTAGCGGGTCTCCTGCTCACCGCTGGACGCCCACCACTCGGCATCTGCTCGATGCGTCTCGATGAACTCCAGCACCGGTTGCGGCCACGCCGATTCCGCGGGAATGCGCTCCGCCTGCTCCAGCAGCTGACGCGCCGACGGGCGATGCGCGTGATCGGGCGCCAGGCAGGACTCCACCAGTTTGCGCAGCGCATGCGGGACCGCCTGCAGATCCGGTGTGGCGGACATGGATCCGGTGGCGGCCAGGACCAGCAGCATGCCGACCGCGTAGATGTCGACGGCGGAGGTCACCGGCTCGCCCCCGGCCTGCTCGGGAGCCAGGTAGGGCGCAGCGTCGGCGACGGCGGCCGAGGCGCCCTCGCCGTCGCGTGCCCGGGTGATACCGAAATCGATGATGCGCGGGCCCTCGGGCATCAGCAGGACATTGCCGGGCTTGAGATTCCGGTGCACCAGCACCGCCCGGTGCACCTCGATCAGGGCGGCGGCCAGGCCGATCGCCAGCAGGCGCAGGCCCGGAAGCGGCAGCGGACCGCAGGCCGCGACGACCGTCGCGAGATCCGGCGCCGGCAGGTATTCGGTGGCCAGCCAGGGGCGTTCGGCATCCGCGTCACTGTCCACCACGGCCGCCGTATACGGTCCGGTCAGCTGCTTGGTGGTCTCCAGCTCCCGCTGGAAGCGCGCCCGGAACTCCATATCCACGGTCTGCGAGCGGTGAATCTGTTTGACCGCCACCAGCTTTCCGGTGGGCGTGCGGCCCAGCAGCACCCGGCCCATATCGCCGGTGCCGATGACGGCGATCATATGGTGCGGGCCGATCCAGCGCGGATCGTCGGGCAGCAGTGCCTTCATCGCGGACCTCCCATGATCGCGTACTGCGCCGCCGCCAGCTGCCGGACATCGGTCTCGGTATTGCTGTAGACCACCGCCACATACCCGTCGCGCACCACCACACAGCGATAGCGGCGGGCCTGCACGGATTTCGGGTCCGGGCGGGTCGCCTGCGAACAGGTTGCGGCGGTCAGGCCGCGGACATTACGCATCCAGGTGTACTCCGAGTTCTCAGGGTCGGCGGCGAGGTCTCGGCCGTACTGTGCGGCGGCCTTCGAATCCCGCATCCGATACAGGTACTTGTTGTGGGACACCGCCAGCGCTGTCACGCCGCTGCCGGAGTATTTGTCGAAAGTGTGCGGTGGCTCCGGTGAGAGCGCCGAGAAGGCGCGGACCCCGAAGGCGGCGAACGTCTTCGGGTCGGCCAGCGGATCACCGGTGCGCACCAGCCGGATCAGCAGGCCGTCCGGATCGAGCGGCACCGTGGCCGGATCCGGAACGGGGGAGGTGTCGACATCGGCCAGCCCGGCCACCTGCTTGCGATAGGTGGTGGTGACCATGTCGACCAGCCGGCCCAGATCGGGATCCGGTAGTTCGGCGTACACCCGGATCACCACGTTCTGCCACGCCATGAGACTGCCCAGCGCAGGGACGCCCGGCCGCCAATGACTCAGCGCGGCCGGGAAGGCATCCACCCCGACCGGCGCGTTGTCGGGACTCGCCGCGAAATCGACCCGGGCCATCTCCGCCGCGGCCGCCGTCGCCGACTGCTCGTCGCGAAATGCCGTGAGCGATATCGCCAGATACTTCTGGGGCGGACCGTCACCGGCAGGCCGGTTCGCGGCCGCGATACCGAAGGAACCGGCCACGCCGAAGGGGCGCGCCGCCGCCCGCTGCTGCGGCGAGAGCGCGGTCTCGTGGAAGCCGCGATCGTCGGCCGAGATCCCGCCGCCGCGCACCGTCGTCAGGTCGGGATCGATATCGGTCGCGAAGACGATGTGATCCGCCAGCCGCACCGACTCGGCGAAGATGCCGCGGATCCGGCTCGGCTGCCGATCGAAGTCATCGTCGCCGTGAATCGCGTACGGCCCGTAATCCGGTGCACCGCCGTCGTTCCCGCACGCGGCGGCCAGGACCAGCACGGCGGCACCCATTCCGGCGGCGCACCATCGCCCGGACCTCAGACGCATCCGTTCCCCTCACCCACCGGTCAGTGGCGGGCCGGCCGTACGTGCAAAACCCGCATCGCGCCGAGGCGAGCGGCGCGATCGAGCCACAAACTAGCACCCGGCCGGTGCCATGTCATGCGCAGCCGTCCCGGTCGAAGCCACTGCCCGCGAACCGATTCGGAACCGGTGCCGGGACCGGCCCCGGCTCAGCCCCGATAGTGCCGGTGGTCGGCCCCGAAATCATCGGCGACGGTGGCCGCCAGCTCGACATACGCGCGTTTGGCGGGCTTGCTCAGGCGGTGCAGATCGATCTCCGCACCCTCACCCAGATGCGCGTCGTAGGGGATGATGTGCACTGCGCGGCAACGCGACAGGAAATAGTCGCGCAGCTGATTGATGCCGACATTCGGGGCGCCCGGGCGCGGCAGGTTGATCACCACCACGGCATTGCGAACCAGATGATCGTGCCCGTGTAGCGACAGCCAGTCCAGGGTGGCGGCGGCACTGCGCGCGCCGTCGATGGCCGAGGACGAGATCAGCACCAGGGAGTGCGCCAGATCCAGCACGCCGGCCATGGCCGAATGCATCAGGCCGGTACCGCAGTCGGTGAGGATGATGTTGTAGAAGCGCTGCAGGATGCGCGCGACCGCGCGGTACTCTTCCTCGCTGAACGCCTCCGACGCCGCCGGATCCCGCTCACTGGCCAGCACCTCCAGGCGGCTGCTGCCCTGCGAAGTGTGGCGGCGCACATCCGAATACCGCTGAATCTGCTCGTCCAGCAACAGATCCCGCACTGTCGACCGGGTCTGCAGCGGCACCCGCTGCGACAGCGTCCCGAAGTCCGGGTTCGCGTCGACCGCGATCACCCGGTCCCCGCGAATCGAGGAGAAGATCGAGCCCAACCCCATGGTGGTCGTCGTCTTCCCGACGCCGCCCTTCAGCGACAGCACCGCGATCCGGTAATCCCCGCGCACCGGCTGCCGGATCCGCGCGACCAACTCCTGCAGCCGCCGCTCCTCCGCCGACATCCCGGGATTGATGGCGCCACCGGACATATGGTGCACGGCCCGGCGCCACCCCGACTCCGGGGCCTTCTTGGCCCGCCGCATCGGCACATCATCCAGCGACGGCACGGGACCACCGGCAAACCCGCGCGGCCCGCCCGCACCCCAGCCGCCCGCCCCCGGCCCACCGACCCCCGGCTGCCCGGAAGCCGGCACACCGTACTGTCCCGGACCCCCGCTTTGCCCAGGAGCCGAAACACCATATTGGCCCGGAGCC
Source organism: Nocardia sp. NPDC004123 (assembly GCF_053603795.1). NCBI lineage: Bacteria > Bacillati > Actinomycetota > Actinomycetes > Mycobacteriales > Nocardiaceae > Nocardia > Nocardia sp. NPDC004123. Next base: position 216,410 of record NZ_JBSGGG010000002.1, on the reverse strand, counting down.
CCGGCTTGCCCTGGCGCCGAGACGCCATGTCGCCCTGGAGCACCGGCCTGTCCAGGGCCTATGCCGTACTGCCCGGGGACGGCGGCCTCCGGCTGGCCCGGCGCAGCCTGGCTCCCGGGCCCACCGAACCCCTGCTGTCCCGGGCCGCCAGGCACATTGCCCGCATCCGGCCCGGATCCGTTCGGGTGAACAGCGCCCTGTTCCTGTCCCGGTGCGGCCCAGGGCATTTGCCCACCAGCACCCGTGCCCTGCGCTCCCGGACCACCGGCGTGCGGCCCGGTCAACCCGGCGGCTGCCGCCTCGGACATGGGCGCGTTCGCCCAAGGATTCGCGTCCGGGTTGGTGGCGTCCGCGCCACCCGGCATCGGCCCATCCGGCCCCTGCGCCCAAGGATTCAACTGCGGCGGAACCGCACCCGCTGGGGATCCCGGGGTCTGCTGCATCGCCGGCATCCCCGAATCGGGTCGACCCGGACCGTTCGCCTGCGGGCCGTTCAGACCCGCAGCTGCTGCCTCGGACATGGGTACGTTCGCCCAGGGGTTCGCATCCCCATCGGGGTTGCCGGACGAACCGTCCGGATGGGTGAAGTTCGGCCCCGGTGCCTGCCCCCACGGATTCGGCTGCGGCGGAACAGGACCCGCCGGGAACCCTGGAGTCGGCTGCATCGGAGGAAGCCCGGAATCAGCCGCCGGCGGCATCGCCTGTGCGCCTGGAAAAGGGCCCGGAACCGGTGGCGAGGGCGGCATCCACTGGCCGCCATTGCCGGACATCTGCGCGCCGGGACCCGGAATCTGGGGCAGCGAACCGGATCCGGTGTTCTGCGGCAGCGGGCCTGATCCCCGCGGACCGGTTGCGGGAACCTGTGGGATGGGTTCCGTGCCGTGCGGCGAGGTGCCGGGCATCGGGGGCAGGGGCGGACGGTTGTCGTTCTGGCCGGGGGTGGGCGGGGTGGAATTCCCTTGCGGTGCAGGGGGTACGGGGTCGCCGGGGTGGGGGTCCGATGGCCGAGGGAGTGGGACTTCCGCGGCGCGGTGACGGCCCGGGGTCATCGACTGGTCGAAAGCGGTGTTCGGGTCGGCTTGCCCGTCGTCGGTGGGCGCGCCGGACAGACCGGCCGGCTGGGCCTCGAGCAGTTCGTGCGCGGCGGCCTGGCCGGGGTCCGCGTGGCCGGTGTCATCGGGCTGACGGGAGTCCGGTTGATCTGCGCCGGGTCCGGTTTCGGGGGCCGGGGGGATCGGTGTGCGTGTGGTCGGGGCGGTCGGGGCGATGATGCCGGAGCCGGTCGCGTCCAGGTCGCCCGGAGCCGGGGGCAGGGGCGGGTGCGCCATCTTGGTGGTGGCGTCGGCCGGATCGGCTGCGGTATCGGCTTCGCCGGGGGACGGGGGCAGCGGCGGGCGCGGGGCGCGGAGCGCCGGATCGTTTGCGGCCGAGTCGACTTCACCGGGGGAGGGCGGGAGCGGCGCCCGGGTGGCGGGATCCGCCGGGGGACGCGCGAGGTTGGCCGGGCCGGGAGTACCCGCGGCCGATGCACTGGCGAGGGAGGCGCCCCTCGGATGTGACTCAGCGGCACTCGGGCCCTGTGGTGAGTTCGGCGAAGACGGCAGTGGCGGCGGGGTGAAGTCGGGTTTCGCCTGCTGCGGTTGCGCCGGAGCGGACAGCTCGGCCGGATCCACGGGTTCGGCGGGCGGCGTGGGCGGCATCGAGAATTGCGGACCCTGTACAGGTCCCAGCGGACCCGGCCGAGCCGGTTCGGCACCGACGATGCGCTGCGTCGGATCAACCGGGGGCGTCGGCGGAGGCGAGAACTGCGGACCGGGCGTGGGGCCGAGCGGGCCCGAATGAGGACCCGGGCGAGCCGGTTCCGGGGCGGCCGGGTGTCCGGGTTGTCCGCCATTGGCTGGAGGGATGTCGAAGCGAGGCCCCTGCGGAAGGTTGGGCGCCTGGCCGGGATGCGGTGTACCGCCGAAGTCTTGACCGTTGGGCGGCGTGGAGCCTTGCCCATTGTGCGGCCCGGGCGCAGGGCGCCGGCCGTTCTGCGAGAGCTGGGCCGGGGTTTGGCCATTCGGCGGCTGTGCCGGGCCGTGGCCGTTGGGCTGTGGCGGTCGCGTGTTGTGTCCGTTGGACTGCAGATTCGCGCTGCCCGACTGGTCGCCGCGGTGGGGGAGGTTGAAGTGGGTGCCGGGGTCGCGGGTCGGCATCGGGGTGGCCGGCTGCGAGGCCCACGGATTCGGCTCGGCGCCACCGGAGGTGGGGGCGGGATTCGTGGCGGGCGGCTGGGCAGTGGGCTCGGGTGGCGCGTCCTTGCGCGGCTTGCGCCGGCCGAAGAGGCCGCGGCCGCCCTTCTGCTCGGGGATGACCTCGTCCTGAGGGAGATTCTCGACGGGAGCCTCGTAACCGGTTGCGGCGACGTCGCTCTCGGAGAGCCAGGGCGGGAGCATTGGGAGTCCGTCGTTCTCGCGACTCACATCTACCCCCGGTGTTCGATTGAGCGTGCAGGACAGCGCGTAGTTTAGCGATCTCCGACGGGTGCGTGCCCGGCGTATCTCGTCCGCCCGGTGGCGTGCTGCACGCGACCGGTGGGATCGGCTGTGCACAGCGGGGCACGTCACGACACCCGTATTTGGCCGGGTCTGGGGAAACGGGTAAGCTAGGTCGCTGGTGACTTACATAGTGGTTGTGGCATGTCCTAGTGCCGCCTCCAGTGAGTATGTCACCGGGTTGGCCGCAATGCACCACCAACTTCGGGGCCGACCTGCCGTAATGAGCTTGAACCAACCAGGTTCAGCCTAACCGGGATCGCGGAGGATATGGCGAAGAAGGAAGGGGCCATCGAGGTCGAGGGCCGGGTTATCGAGCCGTTGCCCAACGCGATGTTCCGGATCGAGCTGGAAAACGGTCACAAGGTGCTGGCCCACATCAGCGGCAAGATGCGGCAGCACTACATCCGCATCCTGCCCGAGGACCGCGTCGTCGTGGAGCTGTCGCCCTACGACCTGACCCGCGGCCGCATCGTCTACCGCTACAAGTGAGTCACCCCCGCGGGTGCCAAAGACTTCCGGGGCCGCGAGTCCCGGGTTTTCCCCGGTCAAACCGGCCGGGGAAAAACTGTGTTCACGGCCAGTGAACACCAACCCAGATTGGATCTGACGTGAAGGTTCAGCCGTCCGTCAAGCCGATCTGCGAGAAGTGCAAGGTGATCCGCCGCCACGGTCGGGTCATGGTGATCTGCGAGAACCTGCGCCACAAGCAGCGTCAGGGCTGATTGCGGCCTCGTGCCGTGATCGCCGGGACAGTGGATTCTTCACGCCCCCGGTCGCTCACCGCCAAGCACCGAACGCAGTTCGGATTGGCAACAAAGAAGAAACTCCCAGCACCAGTCGCCGTCGCCGAGTCCCGTAGGGGACGGATGGCGGCCCACCCCCGGTACGGAGGCCGGGGCCCCACTCACGAGGGGACGGACAGGGAGCAGACCTCCGCAAAAGTAAGGAATCGCCAACCATGGCACGTCTGATGGGCGTCGACCTCCCGCGCGAAAAGCGCATGGAGATCGCGCTGACCTACATCTTCGGCATCGGCCGTACCCGCGCCAAGGAGATCCTCGCGGAGACGGGCGTCAGCCCGGACCTGCGGTCGAAGGACCTCAGCGATGACGACCTGACCAAGCTCCGCGACTTCATCGAAGCGCAGGACTTCAAGGTCGAGGGTGACCTGCGCCGCGAGGTGCAGGCCGACATCCGTCGCAAGATCGAGATCGGCTGCTACCAGGGCATCCGCCACCGTCGTGGCCTGCCTGTGCGTGGCCAGCGGACCAAGACCAACGCCCGCACGCGCAAGGGTCCGAAGAAGACCGTCGCCGGCAAGAAGAAGTAGGGATAGCGCATGCCTCCGAAGAGCCGGGCCTCGGGCCCGAAGAAGACTCAGAAGTCGCGTCGCCGGGATAAGAAGAACATCCCGCACGGCCACGCGCACATCAAGAGCACGTTCAACAACACGATCGTGTCCATCACCGACCCCGAAGGCAACGTCATCTCCTGGGCGTCCTCCGGCCACGTCGGTTTCAAGGGCTCGCGTAAGTCGACTCCGTTCGCCGCGCAGCTGGCCGCCGAGAACGCTGCCCGCAAGGCGCAGGAGAACGGCGTCAAGAAGGTCGACGTCTTCGTGAAGGGCCCGGGTTCGGGCCGCGAGACCGCGATCCGCTCCCTCCAGGCCGCCGGCCTCGAGGTCGGCACGATCTCCGATGTCACCCCGCAGCCCCACAACGGCTGCCGTCCGCCCAAGCGGCGTCGCGTCTAGCGGGAAGGAAGAGTAGAAAACAATGGCTCGTTATACCGGCCCTATCACCCGCAAGTCGCGTCGTCTGCGTGTCGACCTCGTCGGAGGCGACCAGGCGTTCGAGCGTCGTCCTTACCCGCCCGGCCAGCACGGCCGCGCGCGGATCAAGGAGTCCGAGTACCTCATGCAGCTGCAGGAGAAGCAGAAGGCTCGCTTCTCGTACGGCGTCATGGAGAAGCAGTTCCGCCGCTACTACGAAGAGGCCAACCGCCAGAAGGGCAAGACCGGCGACAACCTGCTGCGTCTGCTCGAGTCGCGGCTGGACAACGTCGTGTACCGCGCCGGTCTGGCCCGGACCCGTCGTGGCGCCCGTCAGCTGGTCTCGCACGGCCACTTCACCGTCAACGGTGTGAAGGTCGATGTGCCCAGCTTCCAGGTCTCGCAGTACGACATCATCGATGTCAAGCCGAAGTCGCTGGCCATGTACCCCTTCCAGGTGGCGCGTGAGACCGTCGGCGACCGCCCGATCCCGGGCTGGCTGCAGGTCGTTCCCGGCCGGCTGCGGATCCTGGTGCACCAGCTCCCCGAGCGTGCGCAGATCGATGTTCCGCTGCAGGAACAGCTGATCGTCGAGTTCTACTCGAAGTAATAGGTGCGCGTATGCGCGCCGCTGGTTGCGGCCCCGGTGTAACCGCCTGGGCCGCAACAGTTCCCAATCGTGAGCGTCAAATGGTGGGCGCTCGAAGGAGGAAGAAATGCTGATTTCACAGCGACCGACGCTGACCGAAGAGGTCGTGTCCGAGAACCGGTCGCGGTTCACCATCGAACCGCTGGAGCCGGGCTTCGGTTACACCCTCGGCAACTCGCTGCGCCGCACGCTGCTGTCGTCGATTCCTGGTGCCGCTGTCACCAGCATTCGCATCGACGGCGTGCTGCACGAGTTCACCACCGTCCCGGGCGTGAAGGAGGATGTCACCGACATCATCCTGAACCTCAAGGGCCTGGTCGTGTCGTCCGAAGAGGACGAGCCGGTCACCATGTACGTGCGCAAGCAGGGCCCGGGCACCGTCACCGCCGGTGACATCGTCCCCCCGGCGGGCGTGACCGTGCACAACCCGGACATGCACATCGCCACCCTGAACGACAAGGGCAAGCTGGAGATCGAGCTCGTGGTCGAGCGCGGTCGCGGCTACGTCCCGGCCGTGCAGAACAAGGCGTCGGGTGCGGAAATCGGCCGGATTCCGGTTGACTCGATCTACTCGCCGGTTCTCAAGGTGACGTACAAGGTCGAGGCCACCCGTGTCGAGCAGCGCACCGACTTCGACCGGCTCATCCTGGATGTCGAGACCAAGAACTCGATCTCCGCGCGGGATGCGCTGGCGTCGGCGGGCAAGACCCTGGTCGAGCTGTTCGGTCTCGCGCGCGAGCTGAACGTCGAGGCCGAGGGCATCGAGATCGGCCCCTCGCCGGCCGAAGCGGACCACATCGCTTCGTTCGGCCTGCCGATCGAGGACCTGGATCTCACCGTGCGGTCGTACAACTGCCTCAAGCGTGAAGGCGTGCACACCGTCGGCGAGCTGGTCGCCCGCACCGAGTCGGACCTGCTGGACATCCGCAACTTCGGTCAGAAGTCCATCGACGAGGTCAAGGTCAAGCTGCACTCGCTCGGCCTGTCCCTCAAGGATTCTCCGGCTTCCTTCGATCCGTCCTCCGTCGTCGGCTACGACGCGGCCAGCGGCACCTGGAGCGACAGCGGTTCGTTCAGCGACACCGACAACGGCGAGCAGGACTACGCCGAGACCGAACAGCTTTAGGTCATTCGGGGTGTAGCGCCCCGAATCGGCCTTCAACACAGGAGATTCAAACAAATGCCCAAGCCCAAGAAGGGTGCCCGCTTCGGCGGGACGGCGTCGCACCAGAAGGCGATCTTCGCCAACCTGGCGACGGCGCTCTTCGAGCACGGTCGCATCACGACCACCGAGGCCAAGGCCAAGGCGCTGCGCCCCTACGCCGAGAAGCTTGTCACCAAGGCGAAGGGCGGCACCCTGGCCGACCGTCGCGAGGTCATGAAGGTGATCCGCTCCAAGGACGTCGTGCACGCCCTGTTCGCGGAGATCGGTCCCTCGTTCGAGGGCCGTGAGGGTGGCTACACCCGCATCATCAAGACCATCCCCCGCAAGGGTGACAACGCTCCGATGGCGATCATCGAGCTGGTCCGCGAGAAGACCGTGACCAACGAGGCCGACCGTGCCCGTCGTGTCGCCGCTTCGCAGAAGGCTGCCGAGGCTCCGGCCGAGGCCAAGACCGAAGAGGCTGTCGCTGAGGCTCCGGCCGAAGAGGCTGCCGCCGAGGACAAGGCCGCGGAGTAAATCCGGTCCTTCGGACTCGACAAGGGGTTTCCGGGGCATCCCCTGAAACCCCGAGGGTGAGATTCCATGAGTGAGCCCGCCGTCCCCTCCGGGTCGGCGGGCTTTCTCCATGTTAACCAGGAGATCGCTGTGACCGTGGAGGATCCGACGCCCGAACCGGTTTCGATTCGGGTACGGCTGGACATCAGCTACGACGGCACCGATTTCACCGGCTGGGCGCGCCAGCCCGGCCTGCGCACCGTGCAGGGCGTGCTGGAGGACGCGCTGAGCAAGGTGCAGCGTGAGCCCATCCAGCTCACCGTGGCCGGGCGCACCGACGCGGGCGTGCACGCGGAAGGTCAAGTCGCGCACTTCGATACGCACACCGAGGTGGACGGCCCCAAGCTGGTGCACCGGCTGGCGCGCTTCCTGCCGAAGGATGTGCGTGTCAAGGCTGTCCGCCTCGCGCCGCCCGAGTTCGACGCCCGCTTCTCCGCCATCCGCCGCCACTACGCCTACCGGCTGACCACGGCTCCCTTTGGCGCGGAACCGCTTCGGGCGCGCAGTGTCGTCCCCTGCCGCCCGGGCCCCGATGTCGAGGCCATGCGTGAGGCGTCCCGAAAACTGTTGGGCCTGCACGATTTCGCCGCGTTCTGCCGCCGCCGTGAGGGCGCTACCACCATCCGCGAACTGCAGCGCTTCGACTGGGTCCAGGAGGGCGACCTGCTGACCGCCTATGTCAGCGCCGACGCCTTCTGCTGGTCGATGGTCCGGAGCCTGGTCGGCGGTGTCCTGGCCGTGGGGGAAGGCCGCCGCACGCCCGCCTGGATCGCCGGTTTGCTGAACGAGCGTGAGCGCTCGAGCTCTGTCACCGTGGCCCCGGCCCACGGCCTGTCGCTGATCGCGGTCGACTACCCGGACGACGCCGACCTGGCCGCCCGCAATGCCCAGACCCGCGAGGTCCGCACCGTTCCCGACCCCGAAGGTTGCTGCGGCGACTGACTCGTCCTGCACCCGTGTGGTACACGCCAACCGGCCGGCCGAACGCTGACCAGCGACCGCGCCGACGCCGTGTTCCGCCAACTGGTGTACGGTCTCGGCTGTTTCGGGCATTCGGATGCACCCGCGCACCCGGGCCGGGCCACCTGCGTGGCTGCACCGGTGCAACCGCCGGCCGGTCGCCGGCGGCACGCTGGGCCGCAGCGTGAATGAGCGCGAAAAGTAAAGGGTGAACTTCTTTTTGGTTCGGGGGTGCGAAGTTTCGCTTTGCGATGTGGTGGCCGGGGTACGGGCGGATAGTCCTTGGTATGGGGAAATCGAAGCGGGCCCGCGGGGGTCGAAAGCACAAGGGTGGGCGTGGCGGCGGGCGACGGCCGGAACGGGCGCTCGCATCGCACGAGGATGAGCTCGTATCGCACGAGGATGAGTTCGCCCGGTTCGACGGGCAGGGGCTCGATCTACGGGAGCCGATCGACCGTGTGCTGGCGGATGCAGCCGAGCTGGGGGATGACACCGATCCCCTGGAGGTCGAATTCCTGGTCGCCGATCTGCTCGCCGGGGGCGACGAGGATCCAGGGTTCGCCAAGCTGTTCGGCGCGTGGGCGGTGCTGGTGCTCGAGGAGCGAGCGACCTCGGACGCCTTGGGCACGCTGCGCGCCCTGGCCCGGCTCTCGACCGCCGAGCTGTCGCGTGCGGCAGGTGCCGCGGCGGATCGGCTCGAGGCGCAGGGGGTGAGCGTGCCGGGCTGGTCCGTCCGGGCGGCAGCACCGCTGCGGGCGGTCGCGTGCACCCGCTCGACTGCCGTAGACGCTTCGGTGCTCGTCGGCAGTTTCGAACGCGCGGACCGCATCCATACCTTCCTCGTCTGGATGCTCCATGACGGCGGGGAGGTCGCGGAGGTCATCGACCTGCTCCCGGGCGATCGGACGGCCGTGGCGCGGCAGTTGGCCGGCGCGGACCTGCCCGGCGTCACGGAGCGACTGTCACCGTGGGAGTTTCGCCGGCAGGTGGAGGCGGCGCTGGATCGGCGGGCGCGTCGGGAGCGTGCGGCGCTGATGGCGGATCTCGACGTGTTCGACGACCCGGACGACGACCCGGACGCCGATCTGCCGCCGTATGCGCTCGCCGCGACGGTACTGCGCGCGCAGCTGCGGACGATCGACTCGACCGTTCGATGTGGTCCGGCTTGCACGGCGGGCGGAGCGGCGAATTCGATGTCGGGTGGAAATGACGGGCATGTGATTGTGGATGGGGGTGTGGGTGAAAGTGCAAGTCCGGGATGAAGATTCGTGGTGCGAGTTGCGGGGAATGGGGAAATTCGGGCGACGTGATGAAAGTTGGATGTTGTTAAGGGAATTCGCGGATCGGGGCGGGCGTGGGGTGCGAGAATCAGGCGATGAGGGGCGGCGTCGAGCCCGCGGTGATGGAGGTTCGGTCCACACCGGAGGTTTCGCAGCAGGAGACTTTCGAGGAATGGGAGGCCGTTGTCGCAGCGGCCTACGTTCCGCTGGTGGTGACGCCGGTGCGGTCGGGGGAGTTCCGGGCGCGCATCGTGAAATCGCGATTCGACGGCATCGATGTGTCCATGGTGACGGCCAGCGGTCAGCACCTCAGCCGGATCCCGCGGCTCCTCCACGAGCCCGAGGAACCCATCCTGTTCGCCAGCGTGACCACACACGGGCACGGCTGGCTGGAGCAGGACGGGCGGGTCGGGGAGCTCGCCGACGGCGGGCTCACCCTCCACGTCAGTTCCCGGCCCTTCAGCGCGCATTTCGAGCAGTCCTGGGGCGTGGTGGCGGTGCAGGTGCCGCTGGCGGAGGTGGTGGGGGCGTCGGGGGTGCCGGCGGACCGGCTGCCGACCGCGGTGCGCTTCCCGCCCGAGGGGGCGGCCGGCATCGTGGGCCGCTTCTTCTGCGGCCTGGCGCAATTGCAGTACACCGCACCGGACCAGGCGGCAGTGCTGGCCAAACACGGTACGGGACTGCTCGCTTCGGTGGTGCAGCTGGCGGCGGGCGAGCTGCCGCGTGACGAACCCGCGCAGACGCTGGCCAAACAGCGGGCGCTGGCGTTCATCCAACGCCATTACGCCGACCCGGAACTCACCATCGATCAGGTGGCCGGCGCCTGCGCGGTGTCACGCCGCACCCTGTACCGGTTGTTCGAGCACGGCGAGGACGGTGTGGCGGCCATGCTCCGGCGGATGCGGGTCGAGCGGGCCCTGGCCCTGATCCGCACCGATCCGACTCGGCCGCTGGGGTCCGTGGGCCGGGCATCGGGCTTCGTGTCCGAGCGGCAGTTCTATCGGGCCTTCAAACGCGAAATGGGGATGACCCCTGGCGAATTCCGGTTGAGTCATGCCTGATCAGGAGGTGTGTCGGGGCTGACGCCAATTGGCAGTGATCTGGCACGCCCGGGCAGTCACAGCGGCGCTGCGGATGGGAATACTGGTGAGGCGCCGCCCGGTCGCCGCCTTCGAGCCGCCGGCGACCGGGCAGCGGCCTATCCGGATCGGCTTGACTACCAGGACAATCCGGACGATTGGTCCGTTTTGTCGCATCGGTCGGCTTCATTCGCAGTTTCCCGGCGTCCGGTAGTGGAATGATGCACGGTGTGGGTATTGCGTCCACTGCCAGCGCCGAAGTCCGTACGACCTCAGAGGTTTCCGCGCGGCAGGCATTCGAGCAGTGGGAGGCCATCGTGGCCGACGCGGTGCTGCCGTCGATCTGTGAGCCGCTCGGCAAGGGTCAGTGGCACGGCAAGCTACGCTCCACCCAGTTCGATCACTCCAGTCTCACCATGATGACCTCCAGCGCGCAGCGGGTGGTGCGTAACAAGCGCCAGCTCGATCAGGCCGCCGGGGACTTCCTGCTGGTGAACATTGTTGTGGAGGGCGCGAACTGGACCGCGCAGAACGGCCGGATCACCGAGGGCGGGGCCGGGACCATCGCCTTCTACGACAGCGCCCGCCCGATCGAGAGCCGCACCACCGAGAACGCGGTGTCCACGATCGTGCGCGCGCCCATGAGCGCGGTGCTCGATCACGCCGGGCTGGTGCGCGACGAGCTACCGATCGCCAAGGCACTGCCCGCCACCGGCGCGATGGGCGTGGTGGTCGACTTCTTCCGCGGCATGGCGGCCCTCCCGGTCAAGGAAACCGACCGGGCCGCACATGCCCTCGAATCGCAGATCACGGCCATGCTCTCCTCGGCGGTGCTGCTGGCCAACGGGCAGAACTCGCCGGCGCCGGCCGATTCGCTCTACACGCGCCAGCAGGTGCTGTCGGTGCTGCGCCAGCGCTATACCGATCCGGATCTGACCGTCGACGAGGTGGCGCACGCCTGCCTGGTGTCGCGGCGCACGCTCTACCGGGTGTGCGAGGACATCGGCGGCCCCGCCGCACTGGTGCGCCGCATGCGGGTCGAGCATGCCCAGCGACTGTTGCGGACCGACCCGGCCCGGCCGCTCTCGGCGATTGCTTCGGCTTCCGGATTTGCCACCGATCGCCATTTCTACCGCGCGTTTCGCCAGGAAACCGGGGTGACGCCCGGTCAATTTCGGTCACAACTGGACGCAGGCACGCGCGGTCGGTAGCCCGGCACGGTATGTCGCTGTGACCGGTTCACGTTCGGCGAAGGGTGATTGCACATCATCCGATACCCGTCGAAGGAGCCGACGTGCCGACCGAGGTGCGAGTCGCAGCCGTCCAAGCCGAGCCACGATGGCTGGATCTGCGCGCCGGTGTCCAGCAGACCATCGAGTTGATCGAGGACGCGGCCGCGGGCGGCGCGCAGCTGGTGGCCTTCCCAGAGACCTTCCTGCCCGGATATCCGTGGTGGTTGTGGCTGGAATCGGTGAGCTGGGGACAGGGGTTCTTCGCGCGGTATCGCACACATTCGATGACGGTGGGCCGCACCGAGTTCCGGCGTATCGCCGACGCCGCGCGGCGGCATCGCATCCACGTGCTGCTCGGCTTCAGCGAGCGCAGTGCCAGTGCGCTCTACATGTCGCAGTGCCTCATCGATGATCGCGGGGTACTGCTCGGAATCCGTCGCAAGCCTGAGCTGACGCCGCTGGAGCACAAGATCTTCCGCAGTGGCGAGCCGGGCGAGTCGCAGGTCTTCCACACCGGTATCGGCCGCATCGCGGTGCAGGGCGGCTCCGAGCAGTTGCGTCTGCCCGCACGGCGGGAGCTGGAGCGCACCGGCGCGCAGATCCACGTGGTGTCCTGGCCGGGGTTCATCGTGGCGCGAGACGTGGATTGGGGTGTGCGCGTGAACAATGCGGCCACGCTCTGGTACGCGGTGGTCGGGCAGTTGAACGTGATCGCGGCGTGTGCGGTGATGGATGTGGCGGGCGGTGAGAGCCGCCGGGGATCGGAGCCGGCCAGGCAGCTGGTACCCGGGCCGGGCGGGCATGCGCGCATCTTCGCGCCGGGCGGCGAGGAACTGGCGTCGCCGCTGGCCGGGCACGAACAGGGTTTGCTGTACGCCGATCTGGAGCTGGACCTGAGTTTCGAGTCCGCGGCCTAGTGGTATCACTGCGTACCGCTCGGGGGTATTGGCTCGAATTCCCCTGATCTGACACACTCTCCCGAGTATTCGGCCGTACCAGGGCCGACCATTGTCATCGAGGGATGGGGAGTGGAACGGTCAGAAGCGGTCGATCGGATCGAGGTGCGGTCCGGACCGGAGCAGTCGGCGGCGGAGGCATTCGAGCGCTGGGAAGCACACGTGAGCGATGCCTATGTGCCATTGGCGGTTTCACCAAAACCGACCGATCGTTTTGTTGGCTATATCGAACACGCTCGATATGGCGACCTCGATCTGACCGTCGCTGGATCCTCCACTCAGTTCATCCGTCGCACCGATCGGCTGATAGCGCAGGCGAATGACGAGTATCTGATCGCGAGTATTCCGCTTTCGGGTCACGCGCGCCTGCAACAGGACGGCCGCGTCGCCGATGTCCGTCCCGGTTCGATCGTGTTCTACGACACCACTCGTCCCTATCAGTGGGACTTGCAGCAGGAGTGGGAACAGGTCGTGGTGCAGGTCCCGCTGAGCCGGCTGCGCGATCACTATGGCGTTTCCGATCCCGAAGTCCCCACGGCCACCGTGTTTTCCAGTGGAACCGCGCCGGGAATCGTGGCGCAATTCTTCCGGGGTGTCGCGGGATTGCAGCGCACCGATCCGGCCGGGGCGGCGCTGCTGGCCGAACCGGGGATGGATCTGCTGGCGGCGGCGGTGCTCGCGGCGTCCGGGCGCACCCCGCACGACCAGTCCGCGGACGCGCTGAATCGGCAGCGGGTGCTGGCCTTCATGCGCAGCAACTGTGCGGATCCGGATCTCGGAGTCGATCGAATCGCCGAGGGCTGCCGCATGTCGCGTCGTACCCTCTACCGGGTGTTCGGCGAGTTCGAGGGGGGACCGGGAACGGTGTTGCGCCGCATGCGAATCGAACGTGCTTGCGACCTACTACGAAATGCGCCACAGTTGCCGCTTTCGGCCGTTGCTAAAGCATCGGGATTCCTCACCGAGCGTAGTTTCTACCGAAGCTTCCGATTGGAAATGGGCACGACTCCGGGGGCCTTTCGTACCCTGGCATGATCAGTCGGTGATTCGGCACTCGTCGCCATTGTTATGCCGGAAACTCTTGGCAAGCATCACGTTCCATGAGGGAACAGCGATGAGGATTACGGTGCGAGTCGCCGCCGTCCAGGCCGAACCCAGCTGGCTACGGCTGTCCGACGGCGTGGAGCAGGCCGTCGAACTGATCCGAGCAGCAGCGACGCAGGGCGCCCGGCTGATCGCATTCCCGGAGGCGTTTCTCCCGGGATATCCCTGGTGGCGCTGGATCGATACCAATCAGTGGAATGTCGAATACTCGACTCGGTGCCGCGAGAATTCGATGACTCGGGATGGCGTGGAAATGCGCGCGATCACCGGGGCCGCGGCCGCGCACTGCATTCACGTCGTCCTCGGATTCGGTGAACGGCAGGATCGGCGAATCTATATGTCGCAGGCCGTGATCGACGATTCCGGCGAGTTGCTGTCCGTACGCCGCAAGGCTGGGTTGAACAGCGTGGAACGCAAGATATTCGCCTCCGGAACTCCGAATCTGCCTGCGGTGCACCACACTCCGATCGGCAAGTACGGCGCGCTGTCCGGGCAGGAGAACCAGCGGCCGCTGCTCACCCGTGCGCTACGCGCCGACGAGGAGCAGATCCATGTGGCCGCCTGGCCCGGCAGTCCGTACGCCGATGCGGCAGGGCCGGATTCGAGCATCACGGTCAGCCGGATGTACGCGCTGGAGGTCGGCGCCTTCGTGCTCGCGCCCACCGCGGTGGTGGGGCAGCCGGCGTTCGACGGTATGGGGGGCGCCCCTCGGATCAGCGGCCCTACCGGCCGCGCCCGGATCTACGCCGCGGACGGCAGCGAAGTGGTGACCCCGCTCGAGGACGGCGAGGAGGGCATTCTGTACGCCGATCTGGACCTGGACGCCGGCAGCGGCGACACCCGGCAGCGCGACTCCGTCCCGGCCGCGCGTGACCGCAAGGACCGCGACCCCGTCCCTGTCCGCCGCGGGTCCCGTCGGGTCGCCTCCGGCTGGCAGTCCGGCCCGGACCGCTGGGCGCTGCCCGTGTCCTTGGGTACGTATCCCGGCGGCATCGCCGCCTGCTGAGGGCTAGCTCCGCACCAGCCGGGCGATGGCGTCGGTGGCTTCCTTGATCTTGGCCTCGGCCTCGGGGCCGCCGGCGACGGCCGCGTCGACCACGCAGTGGCTGATGTGATCCTCGAGCAGGCCCATGGCGACGGCCTGCAGGGCCTTGGTCATGGCCGAGACCTGGGTGAGGATGTCGATGCAGTACTTTTCCTCGTCGACCATGCGCTGCAGGCCGCGGGCCTGGCCCTCGATGCGGCGCAGGCGCTTGAGGTAGTCGTCCTTGGCGGTGATGTAGCCGTGGGTGGCGTGGTCGTGGCAGGCCTCGGCGGCTTCGGCGGGCGCAGCCGGGTCTGTGGTCGCGGTCTTGTCGTTGGTCACCTGCGCTGTCCTCACTCCCGGGCGTTAATACCCCCCTAGGGTACATGGTTTGCCCTGGTCCCACCACTCGTGCGCGCATGCGCGAGAATCGTGGGCATGAGTGAGGATCCACGGGCAACGCTCGCCATCATCGGAGGCAGCGGGTTCTACGACTTCTTCGGCGATGATGCGACCACGGTCGAGGTCGAAACCCCCTACGGCGCGCCCAGCGCGCCCATCACCATCGGTCAGGTGGAGGGGCGGGCGGTGGCGTTCCTGCCGCGGCACGGCCGCAAACACGAGTTCTCGCCGCACACCGTGCCCTACCGAGCCAATATATGGGCCCTGCGTTCACTGGGCGTGCGCCGCATCTTCGGCCCGTGCGCGGTCGGCAGCCTGCGTGCCGACTGGGGCCCGGGCACGGTGTCGGTGCCGGACCAGCTGGTGGACCGCACCTCCGGTCGCGCCCAGACCTTCTACGACACCGGCGGGGTGCACGTGGCCTTCGCGGACCCGTACTGCGAGGAGCTGCGTTCGTCGGCGATCGGCGCCCTGGGCGACGAGCTGCCCGCGCACGACCACGGCACCATGGTCGTGGTGGAGGGCCCGCGCTTCTCCACCCGCGCCGAGAGCCGCTGGTACGCCGGACAGGGCTGGGCGCTGGTCAACATGACCGGGCACCCGGAGGCCGTGCTCGCCCGCGAGCTCGAAATGTGCTACGCCGCAATCGCTCTCGTGACCGACCTGGATGCGGGCCTGGAGACCGGTGAGGGCGTCAGCGCCGCCGCCGTCTTCGCCGAGTTCGAGCGCAACCTGGTGCCGTTCAAGGCGCTGGTGCGCCGCGCCGTCGCTGCCGTCGAGGGCGACGACACCTGCGACAAGTGCCGCGTGCTGACAGGCACCGGCGTCCAGCTACCCTTCGAGCTGCCCTGATCGACTCCCGGCTCGGATCGCCGCCCGAGCGACCGGGGCACCGCGTTGTGCCCCGAGGTGCGCCGTTGCACCTGCTCGTGGCGGCATCCGCAGGATCGGTGGTCTTTCCGGAATGCCCATGAACAAATAGGTATTCCGGTTACAGATTCCGCTGGATGTGGCTATTTCGGCCCGCTCGCCTAGGCTGGATTCATGAATGCGGGCGGTTCCGGCCCCCTGCGCGTTCTGCTGACCGGCGCGGCGGGCTACCTGGGCTCCCATGTGCACCGCGCTCTGCTGGCGGCCGGTCACGAGGTCGTCGCGATCGATGCGTTGCTCGAGAGCGTGCACGGTGCGAATGCCGCTGGCCCCGCGGATGTTTCCCGCCTCGATGTCCGTGATCAGGACGCGCTCGCCCCCCTGCTCGCCGATATCGACGTGGTCTGCCACCTGGCGGCGGCCGTGCCGCTGCCGCAGCTGCGGGGCGCGATCGAGCTGGTGCCCGCCGATTCCTCGAATCTCGTGGCCCCGCAGGATCTTCCGCATCTGAGCCGCGTCTCGGTGGACGGGCAGCGCGGCCGCGACGATGCCGCCCACGGCGCCGGTCCGTGCGGGCGCCCCCCGCTCGGCGCGGACCGGGCCGGCGGGGCGCGGCCGGGCGCGGAGGGCATGCGCTGGGCCGCGCTCTACGGTGCGCACAATGACGTCGGCACGGCCGTCCTGCTGGCCGCCATGGAGCGGGCGGGGGTGCCGCGGCTGGTGCTCGGGTCCTCGGTGGCCGTGTACGGCGAGGGCCGGTATCGGGGCGTGCGCAGCGGGCCGTTCTATCCGGGTCTGAGGCGGCGCGGTGACCTGGATCGGGGATTGTTCGATCATCGCGCGCCGCGGTCGGGGGAGGTGCTGACCTGGGAGCCGATGGGGGAGGACGCACCGCTGCGGCCCCGGAGCGCCTATGCGGCAAGCAAAGTCGCGCAGGAGCACTACGCGCTGGCATGGGTCGCCAATACCGGCGGGGATGCCGCGGTGCTGCGGTATCACCAGCTCTACGGCGAGCCGGTGGCGGACGGCCGCCGGGTGCGGTCGGCGGAATCCGGTGTGGTGGCGCGCTTTCGGGCCGAACTGGTGGCGGGCCGCCCGCCGCAGGTGTTCGAAGACGGCGGTCAGGTGCGGGATTTCGTGCATGTGCGGGACGCGGCGGTGGCCACCGTTGCGGCCGTGGAACGCCGGCTGCCCGGTTTCGTGCCGTTGAACATCGCCTCGGGGCGGCCGCTCACGCTGTGGGAGGTGGCCTCGGCCATGGCCAAGGCGGTGGACGGGCCGACCCCGGTGGTGACGGGGCAGTGCCGCGTCACCGATATCCGCCATATCGTCGCGCATCCGGAAAGAGCCCGGCACGCGCTGGATTTCACCGCGCGCACCCAGCCCGCCAAGGGGCTGGCCGACTATGCCGCGCGCGGGGTCGGGCGGCGCTGACCGCTCAGCCGATAGGCTCCCGGCATGGACACCCCGCTGCGGCTCGAGGTCATCATCGCCAGTGTGCGTCCCCAGCGGTTCGCGCCGGTGGTCGGGGACTGGTTCCTGCGCCGCGCCCGCGCCGACGCGGATTTCGAGGTGGGCGTCATCGACCTCCTCGACACCCCGCTACCGCTGAACCTCACGGATTCCCCCGAGGTGCAGGCGTTCCGGCAACGGATCGGGGCCGCGGATGCGTTCGTTGCCGTCACCTCCGAGTACAACCACGGCTACCCGGCCTCGCTGAAGACCGCCTTCGACAGCGTCAAGCGCGAATGGCGTGGCAAGCCCATCGGTTTCGTCAGCTATGGCGGCCTGTCGGGCGGGTTGCGCGCGGTCGAGCAGCTGCGGCAGGTGGTCGCCGAGATCCATATGGTCTCCATCCGCGAGACCGTGAGTTTCCATGAGGCCAAACGCAAGTTCGACGCCGAGGGCGAGACCCGGGACGGCGCGGCCATCGACGCCGCCGATCGCATGCTGCGCCAGCTCGCCTGGTGGGCGGCGGCGTTGCGCACCGCCCGCGCCGCGGATCCGTATCCGGGCAGCTAGCGCGCGAGCGCGACGGCGGCGCGGGGCTGTCCGATATAGGTGGACTCGCGGGGGATGGAGACCAGGGTCAGAGACACCTCGGTGGTTCCGGTGCGCAGGACGATCCGGTTGCCGGCGGCGGCGGGCTGGTGGATGGACAGGTCGGGTCTGGTGCCGGGCCAGCCGAGCGGGTCTCCGGTCAGGTAGATGGTGGTGACGCCGGCGTGGGGCGCGGGGGCCAAGACGCCGTCCACCAGGGTCGCGGTGAAATCGGCGTCGGATTGGTGGGTTTCGGCGGCTACGGTGAGGCGTTCGGGATTGCCGATGGTGGTGACCAGCTGCTGCCAGGTCTCGGGGCGGTCGGTACGGATGAGGATGCGTTCGCCGACGGCCAGCGCGCGGAAGACGATCTGCTGGGCGAGATAGAGCTCCCCGGCCAGATGGACGCTCGAAATGCCCTGCCCGACAAGGCGGATGGCGACGCCGTTGCCGTCGTCGTCGGAGCCGAGCAGCTGGCCGCATCCGGCGGAGGGCAGCTGCAGGGCCCCGATGCCGGCGATGTCGCGGATCTCGGTGGGCACGGTGTCGTCCAGGCCCGGTACGGCGAAGGGGAGATGCGCGAGCAGCCCCTCCCGGTGGCGGCCGTTCATGGAGATCATGTGCTGCTGCACCGGTTCGGCGGGCAGCTCGCGGGCGGTGAGCCGCCAGGCCGCGCCGATGCGCACCGTGTCGGCGCAGCGGCCCGGGCGCAGCCGCACGGCCACCGTGGTGCCGCGTGAGGCGGGCACCCACAGCTGGGCGAGCAGATCGGAGGCCAGCTGCGGGGGATCCACGGCCGCACCGATGTTCACGCCGTTGCCGAGTTCGGCGTAGCGCCAGCGCTGGGTCCGCGCGCCCGGATCGACGCCCGCGGTGACCTGCAGCGCGGCCTGCCGGATCTCGGGTGCGGTGAGCAGCCGGGCCGAGCAGCCGGCGTTCTCGAGGGTGCGCATGATGCGTTGGGTGGCGATGGTGACCGCCCGGCACGCGCCGGTCAGCCCGCCGCCGCGCCGGGTTGCGGCCTGGGGGCAGGTGATCGGGTCGAAGGCGATGGCCAGCCATACCGTGCGGTGCGCGGTGGCGGGCAGCGGGCCGAGCAGGGTGTCGTAGATCGCGCCCGCGGGTGTGCCGGAGCGGCTGCGGAAGCCGTGCGAGACGATGTCGATGCCGGACAGCAGAATGTCGTGCCGGCTCAGGCTTTTCGCGAGTTCCGGCAGCGGCAGCAGATGGGTGGACCGCACGGTGCGGCGCCCGAGCCGGGTCAGTCCGCCCCTGGGCGCGAGCACCTCGACGACCGCCACCACACGGCTGCCGTCCCGGTAGAGCCCGAGCGAGCGCCCGTCGGGGGCGCGGAAATCGATCAGGTCGGCGGGCGGGTGGCCGCGCCGGGTGCGGAAGCGGCCGCCGGTGGCGATCCAGTCGGAAACGGTGCGTTTGCCAAGAGGTAACAGAAGAACCAGACCGACCACTATGCCGAGCGTGAGTGCGCCCCACCATGCCAGCCCGCACGGTTTGCCGAGGACCAGAACGACCAGTCCGGCAACCTGGGCCCAGATCAGGTTCGCGAGGGAGATCCGGCCGAGCAAAGGCCGCGCCGCCGTCTCCCCGGATTCGATCGTCATCGTCGGTCCCCGGCTCCCCGATATCGGCCGCGCGCGCTGCCCGAGTGCGCTCGCGCGGCGGCCGAGTGCGAATGAATGTCCTTGTCAATGTACTGTGTTCGGCGAACGCACCGACTTGCCGGGGACTTGAATGCCTTCGAAACCCACGACCCGATGGCAGGTGAGCGGCTATCGCTTCCTGGTCCGTCGCATGGAGCACGCCCTGGTTCGCCGGGATGTGCGAATGCTGCACGATCCCATGCGTTCACAGTCGCGGGCATACGCCACCGGACTCATCCTCGCGTGTGTCGCGCTGGCAGGTTGCGGAGTGTTGGCTCTGCTGCGGCCGCAGGACCGGATCGGGTCCAACAAGATCCTCATCGGCAAGGACTCCGGCGCGGTCTACGTGGTGCTCGGCGATGTGGTCCATCCGGCGCTGAACCTGGCCTCGGCGCGGCTGGTCGCCGGCGACGCGGTCAAGCCCGCGACCGTGCGGGAGTCCGAGCTGGCCGAGAAGCCGCGCGGGCAGCTGATCGGCATACCGGGAGCGCCGACCTCCTTGAACTTCACCGGCGGCGACGGCCGCAGCTGGACGGTGTGCGACGTGCTGTCCAATGACGGCAGCCGCTCTCTCACCACCTCGGTGCTGGCCGGCGATACGGGCCGGGCGGACAAGGCATCTCCCATGGCGTCCGGCACGGCGCTGCTGGTGCAGGGCCGCGACCACACCTACCTGATCTATGACGATCAGCGCGCCCGGATCGATCTGGACGACCGGGCCGTGGTCGACGCCCTCGAGCTGCGCGGCCGGACCCCGCGCCCGATCAGCGACGGCCTGCTGAACGCGATTCCCGAAGTGCCGCCGCTGGTTCCGCCGCGCATCGAGAATGCCGGCGCCGCACCGGATTACCCGCTCGGCGACCACCGGATCGGCGATGTGGTGCAGGTGCGGACCGACGGCAAGTACTACGTGGTGCTGCCCGATGGCCTGCAGCCGGTCTCGGCGCTGACCGCCGACATCATCCGGAATGCGCACCGCACCAGCGCCGCCGACGACTACATCGCGCAGGCCGACCGCACCGGCGCGCCGGTCTCCTCGGCGCTGCAGGTGTCGAAGTATCCGGACCGGGCCCCGGTCCTGGTGGACGGCAAGGATCAGCCCGTCGACTGCCTCTCGTGGAAACCGGTTCGTGCCGCCGATACCTCCGACGGCAGCACGCACGCCGAGCTGGCGGTGCTCACCGGGCACGCGGTCCCGATTCCCGACCGCGCCAGGCTGGTTCCGCTGGCGCAGGCCGACGGCAGCGGCCCGAATGTGGACAGCTTCTATATGAATCCGGGCTCGGGGGCGTACGTGCAGTCCACCGGTATCGAGCCGGACAGCCCGCGCCACGACAGCCTGTTCTTCGTGTCCGACTATGGAGTGCGGTTCGGGATCAAGAATCCGGATTCCGCCGGAGCACTGGGCATGGCCCCGGATCGGGTGCGGCCGGAACCGGTGCCGTGGCAGATTCTCGGCTTGCTCGCGCCCGGACCGACTCTCAGCCGGGAAGCGGCCATGGTCGCCCACGACGGGGTCGCGGCCGATCCGAATCCCGCCAGGGACCCGGTGAAAACCCCAGCGCCGAACGGGAACTGAGCCCAGGCGGCGGTCCGAGTCAGGCGTCGGTGTCGCGCACGCCGAACGGGAACTGAGCCCAGGCGGCGGTCCGAGTCAGGCGTCGGTGTCGCGCACGCCGAACCTGCGGCGCAGCGGGAACGAGGCCAGAAAGCCGAGCACCAGCAGCAGCGCGACGACGCCGGTGCCGATCAGGGCGACATTGCGCGGTGTGCGGTCGGGTGCGGGCGGCGGCGTGGGCAGAGCGAGCTGCTGATTCCGTGGTCCGGCGGGATGCTTGGGCGGCAGGCTGTTTCGCACCTGGGCGGTGAGCGCGGCCACGGGATCGACTGTGCCGTAACCGATGGCCGGATTCCAGCCCTCGCCCGGCGCGTGCGCGGTGTCCTCGATGCGCTCGATGACCTCGGCGGCGCGCATATCCGGGTAGCGGGCCCGCACCAGCGCGGCCACGCCCGAGACCCGCGGCGCGGCGAAACTCGTTCCGCTGTAGGGGACCACCTGGCCCTGATTGGTCACCTTGGCCGTGGTGAGCCCGGTGTCGCGGGGATCCAGCGAGACGATGTTCTCGCCCGGCGCGGCCACCCCCACCCACGGCCCGGGGACGGTGAACTTCGACGGCTGACCGAAGGCGTCCACCGAGCCGACCGACAGCACATAGGCGTCCCACCAGGCCGGCACCACATACGACGTGATGTGATCCCACGGATCGTCGGCCGGGTGCAGGGGATCCAGGCCCGGATTGCTCGCCTTACAGGTATCGGTATTGCCCGCCGAAGCCACGATGACGACGTCCTTCTCGACGGCCGCGTACCGCACCGCCGCGCCCAGCGCGCCCATTTCCGCGCTGGCGGGCGCGGTGGTCGGGCAGGCGACCAGGGAAATATTGATGACCCGCGCGCCCGCGTCGGCGGCCCGGCGCACCGCCGCGGCGAGCGCGGAGATCTTGCCGTAGCCGTCGGGCATGTCGTCGGGGCCCTTCTCCCGGCCCGCGCCCTTGGTTTGGTACAGCGCGCTGGTCTGGCGGATGGTCATGATCCGCGCCTCGGGCGCGACCCCGGCAAAGCCCTGGCCGCCGACCTCGGCGGCGGCGATCAGGCCCGCCACAATGGTGCCGTGGGCGTCGCAGTCCTCGGTGCCGTCGCCACCCGCGGCCACGTAGTCGCCGCCGGGAATCAGGCCGGGCAGCCGCGGGTGCGGGGACACCCCGGTATCGATGACTGCGACCAATTGCCCTGCGCCCCGCGAGAATTGCCACGCATCGGGGAGGTCGAGGGTGCGCTGGGTGGGCGGAATGGTCGGCCCGCCACCGCCGACCTGGGTGCTGGAGCACGGCGAGTTCGCGGGGTGTTCGGTCTCGGTCGGCGGCACGGCCGGACCGCTGGGAGGCAGCAGGCCCGCGTCGATGGGCGGCGGCCGGTCCGCGAACGCGACGCCCGGCCCGGCTCCCGTTCCGACTGCCGCACCGAGCGCCAGGACCGCTGAGGCCGCCGCGACCCGCAATCCCCGCACGCCGGGAGCCGCCGCGCGATCTCGGGAACGGTTGGCGCTCAGTGCTCTATCGGGCATGGCGGCCGACGATCACAGTCCGCGTACGAGGGCATAGAGATCGGTCACCCAGAATGCCAGCGGCATCACGGCTGCCACGAAGCCGTACTCGAGCAGCTCCACCGCCCGCCGCACGGGCGGGGTCGCCTGCCGGCGGGGCACGATGATGCCCAGGACCAGCGCCGCGGTGAAAAGCACCAGTGCCACACCGAAAATCGTGAGTGGCTGTCGCTGGGTGCGGGCCGCGCCCAGGAGCACCAGCAGCACGATGGTGGCGCCGCCCGCGATCAGGACCACGGCTTGTTCCGCGCCCGCATAGGTGCGGCTGCGGAACATCAGCACCACGGCGCACACCAGCGCGAGGGCCAGGCCCGGCCAGTACGGGGTGCCGGCGCTCGGATTCACGGCGGCGACCGCCCCGGCGACCACCACCGTGGTGGTCGCCGCGACCAATCCGGCCAGATAGTCGCGCGCCCGTTCGGATTTCGCGCGCAAGACCTCCATGGTAGGCAGGGCGCGATGGTCGTCGGGGTCGTCCTCGGTGGGGTCGATCGGGGTGCCGGGTGCGGGGACGGGCGGCAGCGGGAGCTTGGCCAGCAGCATGGAAAGCCTTGGGGCCAGGGATAATCCGGCCAGGCCCAGCGCCGCCGCGCCGGCGCCGATGGCGTGCACGGGCAGATCCGTCAGCAGGCCCGCCAGCGTCGCGGGGATGACGAAGACCGCCAGCGCGGTCGCGCCGATGAACAGGCCCAGCCCCACGCCGCTCACCCGCCAGGCCAGCATCGCGGTGGCCCCGGTCAGGACCGCGCCCAATAACGCGTTGGCCCAGCCGTAGTGGCTCGGCACGAACAGCAGGCCCGCGCTGAAGGCGGTGGGCAGTGCGCAGCCGCCCAGCACCAGCGCGCTCGCGCGGTCGCGGTACATGCGGCTGAGTACCGTGCTCGCGGTGACCAGCAGCAGGGTGACGACGGTGGCCACGATCGCGCTCACCCAGCCGGGAAAGGCGGCGGGCGCGGCCAGCAGGCCGAAGCAGCCGGTCAGCATGATGGCCACCGCCAGCGCCGATCCGGTCAGCCGGGCCGTGCGCGGCGTCCAGCCGTGGAAGTGGTCGGCGTCGGCGATGGCGACGTTGTCCATGATGTCGTCGAAAAGCGGTGCGGGCGCGAGGTGTTCGGCGCTCTCCAGCATGAGCAGTTCCCCGTCGCGCACGCCCTGCTCGGCCAGGCTCAGGGAGTTGGAGAAGGGCGGCTGCCCGACACGGGCCAGCACCCACTCGTGCGGCTCGAACGGTTCGCCGTCGTGGTCGAAGTCATTGACGCGATTGTGCTGATCGACGATGTCGACCACGCTCGGGATGACCAGTGCCACCGGCACATCGACGGGAATGGCCATGTCGACCTGAGTGTGCTTGGCCAGAATGGTGACTCGCGCCAGATCGGGCGCGCGGACCGTGCCGTGGAGTTCCTCGAGGTGATCGGTCCGCGACTGCGCCACGCCCGCACTGTACGGCATGATGGTTGCCGTTCGTACACTGAGCCGCAATTCAATTCGAATTCGTGGGGGACTTTCCGCGATGAGCACCGTACGGTTCCAGCGCCCACCGCGCCGGGTGATGCCCCGCTCACCCGGCGGCGAGGTGACCCTGCAACCGCCGCCGGAGATTCCGCGGACGGTTCCGGCCAATCTCTTCACCAAGCTCATGCCGGTGGTGATGGGCGTGGGCATGCTCGGAATGGTCGCGCTCATGATCACCTCCGGGAGCGGTCTCGCCGCCAATCCGATGAGCCTGATGTTCCCGATGATGATGGTGTTCTCCATGGTCGGGATGTATGCGGGGCAGGGTGGCAAGGGGCAGAAGGCGGCCGAGGCCGACGAGGATCGCAAGGACTATCTGCGCTATCTCGACCAGGTCCGCCGGGATGTGGAGGAGACGGCCGCGCAGCAGCGGGCGGCCGTGGAGTGGAGTCATCCGGAGCCCATGCTGATCTGGATGCTGGCGGGGACCACGCGGATGTGGGAGCGCCGGCCGGGGGACAAGGATTTCTGTCACGCCCGCATCGGGCTCGGTAACCAAAGGCTTGCTACGAGACTGGTCGCCCCGGAAACTGGGCCCGTCGAGGAGCTCGAACCCATTGCCGCGGTCTCGCTGCGGCGCTTCGTGCGCACCCACTCCACCGTGCCCGATCTGCCCACCGCCCTGGCCGTCAAGGGCTTCGCCGCCGTCCAGCTCACCGGCGACCGCGCCCAGGCTCGCGACATGGCCCGCGCCATACTGTTGCAGCTGGCCATGTTCCAGGGCCCCGACCAGGTGCTGATCGCCGTGGTCTGCGGACCGGACACCGTCCGCGAATGGGAATGGACCAAGTGGCTGCCCCACGCCCAGCACCCCGAATCCCAGGACGGCGTCGGCAGCGGGCGCATGGTGTACGGCTCCATCCGTGAGGCGTACGCCGATCTGAATCCGCTGCTGCACAACCGGGTTCGGTACTCCCGCAATCAGCCGCCCGATCCGAACCTGACCCAGATCGTGCTGGTGGTGGACGGCGGACTACTCGACGCCGAGGAAGATCCCCTGCGGGAGTACGGTTTCGAGGGCGTGACGGTCATCGACCTGTGCGGGTACGCGCCGCGGCTGGCCGGCTCCCGGGGCATTCAAATGGTGGTCGAGAACGGCGAGTGCGCCGGGCGCGGAGCCTCCGGAGCGATGGAGCGCTTCGCCGTCGTCGACCGCATCACCGCCCGCGAGGCCGAGCAGGCCGCGCGCCGGCTCGCGCCGTATCGGGCCGCCGCCGCGCGCACCGCCGAGACCGCCGGCGGGGAGGATGAGGTCATCTCGAGCTGGCCGCAGCTGCTGGGCCTGGGCGATATCGGCGCCTTCACCCCCGAGACGGCGTGGAAGCCGCGCTACGGCCGGGAGCGGCTGCGGGTGCCCTTCGGTGTCGGGGCCGACGGGCTGCCGGTGGTGCTCGACATCAAGGAGGCGGCCGAGGGCGGTGTGGGGCCGCACGGGCTGTGCATCGGCGCTACCGGGTCGGGTAAGTCGGAATTCCTTCGGACGCTGGTACTTTCGCTCATCGCCACGCACTCGCCGGATCAGCTGAACTTCGTGCTGGTGGACTTCAAGGGCGGCGCGACCTTCCTCGGGCTGGAGGGGGTGGCGCATGTCGCGGCCATCATCACCAATCTGGAGGAGGAGGCCGATCTGGTCGACCGGATGCGCGACGCGCTGGCCGGCGAGATGAACCGCCGCCAGGAACTGCTGCGCGCGGCGGGCAATTTCGCCAATGTCTCCGAGTACGAGAAGGCGCGGGCGGCGGGCGCTGATCTGGATCCGCTGCCCGCGCTGGTCGTGGTGCTCGACGAGTTCTCCGAATTGCTCTCGCAGCATCCGGATTTCGCGGAACTGTTCACCATGATCGGCCGGCTGGGCCGCTCGCTGCATGTGCATCTGCTGCTGGCTTCACAGCGGTTGGAGGAAGGGCGGCTCAAGGGGCTGGAAAGTCACCTGTCCTACCGGATCGGCCTGAAGACGTTCTCCGCCAATGAATCCCGGCAGGTGCTGGGCGTGCCGGATGCCTACAACCTGCCCAACAATCCCGGCGGCGGCTACCTGAAATCCGATTCCGGGGAGATTCAGCGGTTCCAGTCCGCCTATGTCTCCGGACCCTGTGCCGGCGGCGGGTCGCGGCGCGATGCCGCGGTGGCCACCCGCTCCGGCGACGTCGATGTGACCGCACGCCCGTTCACCGCGGGCCGCGTGGACTTCCGTGCCGCCGACCGGATTCCGCTGCCCGACCGGCCGGAACCGATGACAGCCCCCGGCGACGCGGATCAGATCTCCAACCTGCAGATGCTGGTGTCGCGGGTACGCGGGCACGGTCGTCCGGCCCACGAGATCTGGCTGCCGCCGCTCGGCGCGGCATCCACGCTGGATCAGCTGCTGCCGCGCTCGATCCTCACCGGGGACTGGAATCCCATTGCGGCCCTGCGCGCCCCGATCGGCATCGTCGACCGGCCCTACGATCAGCGCCGCGACCCCATGGTGGTGGACCTGTCCGGATCGCGCGGCAATGCGGCGATCGTCGGCGGTCCGCAGTCGGGGAAGTCGACCGCGCTGCGCGCGCTGGTCATGGCGATGTCCTTGACGCACACCGCCGAACAGGTGCAGTTCTACCTGCTGGACTTCGGTGGCGGCACCATGGTCGGCCTGGCGGGGCTGCCGCACGTGGGTGCGGTCGCCAGCCGCATGGAGGAGGACCGGGTGCGGCGCACCGTGGCCGAGATGGTGGGCATCGTGCGCCGCCGCGAGGCCACCTTCCGGCGGCTCGGCGTGGAGTCCATGGCCGAGTTCCGGCGGTTGCGCGCCGACCCGGGGACCGGTGATCGCGCCACCGACCAGGGAACCGGTCCCACCGCCGCGGGCGTGCACGAGGATCCGTTCGGCGATGTGTTCCTGGTGATCGACGGGTACGGCGCGTTCCGGCAGGAGTTCGAACTGCTGGATCAGACCGTCATGAACCTTGCGGTGCAGGGACTTTCGTACGGCGTGCACCTGGTGATGTCGCTGAACCGCTGGGCCGAGGCGCGGCCCGCGCTCAAGGATCAGATCGGCACCCGCGTCGAACTGCGGCTCGGCGATCCCATGGACTCCGATCTGGGGCGCAAGTTCGCGGCGCTGGTGCCCATGGGCCGCCCGGGCCGCGGCATGACCGCCGACGGGCTGCACATGCTGACCGCGCTGCCGCGCGTGGACGGCGACCCGGATCCGGCGACGCTGGGAACCGGTGTGGCGCACGCCGTTTCGGGCATCGCCCAGTTCACCCCGGGACGTCGGGCACCGGCGGTGCGCATGCTGCCCGACCGGCTGCCGCGCACGGAACTGCTGCGGCTGGCGGGGGACTGGCCCGCCGAGGCGGACAACACCCAGCCGTGCCTGCGCTTTCCGCTCGGCATCAATGAATCCGGGCTGGCCCCGGTGTATCTGGATCTGGCGGCGAGCCAGCATTTCGTCGTCATCGGCGATTCCGAGTGCGGCAAGACCACCCTGCTGCGCGCGCTGGTGCAGTCCATCTGCGCGTCCAATACCACCGATCAGGCGCGCATCATCATGGGCGACTACCGCCGGACCATGCTCGGCACCGTGCCCCAGGGCCATCTCGCCGGCTACGGCACCACCGCCCCGCAGTTCACCCGGAACATGGCCGACCTGGCCGCGTACGTCACCCAGCGCATGCCCGGCCCCGAGGTGACCCCGCAGCAGCTCAAGGATCGGTCCTGGTGGCGCGGCCCGGAACTCTACGTCGTCGTCGACGACTACGACCTGGTGGCCACTGCCGGCGGCAACCCGCTGCACGCCCTGGTCGACCACCTGGCCCACGCCCGCGACCTCGGCTTCCACCTGATCCTGGCCCGCCGCTCCGGCGGCGCGGGCCGTGCCATGTACGAGGCCACCCTCAACCGCCTCAAGGAACTCAACTCCGCATCCCTGATCATGAGCTGCAGCCGCGACGAGGGCACCCTCTTCGGCGACACCCGCCCCTCCGTCCTGCCCCCGGGCCGCGGCACCTACGGCACCCGCGCAAGCGAGGACCTGATCCAAACCGCCTGGCTGCCCGCGGCCGAGCTGTGACTGCGAGCTGCCCGAGACACCACCGGCGGCCCTCGACCACCGGCGTCGTCGTTTGATAACTTGAATTGGTTACTCGTTGAACACGAGGTGGTTCCATCGCTATGGTCCGCACAACGTGATAAACGTCGGCTGCGACAGTCCGGAAAACGCCGCACTGTTGATAGCGGGGGTCATCGACCGATTCGCTTCCGCTTGGAGGGAGCGGGGTGCGCCGCCGGATCCACACGCATTCCTCGGGGAGAGCGGTGGATATCGTCGAATTCTGCTGATCGAACTCATCAAAGTCGACCTCGACTACCGTTGGGTCCACTATAGATTTCCGAAACGGCTGGCCGACTACCAAGCCGAGTATCCCGAGCTGAATACGGCTCCGCTGCCACCCGATCTCGTTTACGAGGAGATTCACGCTCGCCTCAAAGGCGGCGACGCACCGGATCCGGACGAGTACAGCGCGAACCCCTCTTTGCAGGCGACTCGACTGACGCCGAATCTCGCGGAACCCGAATATCACAGCACTCTGATCGTGCAGCCGGGCATTCTCGACGCGCTCGAGGAATTCGAATCGGGCGGCCGAATCGACGATTTCGACTTGCTGATGAGATTGGGCAGCGGCGCGTTTGCCCGCGTTTTCCTCGCGAGGCAGCGGTCTTTGCAGCGGTTCGTGGCCGTGAAGATCTCACGCAATCATGGCAGGGAGCCGGAAACTCTGGCCCAGCTCGACCACGACTACATCGTCCGGGTATTCGATCAACGAATCCTCCACGACGGTGCCCTGAAACTCATGTACATGCAGTTCCTGCCGGGAGGCACGCTTCTCGACGTGCTGCGCCACATAGAGGCCACGCCGCCCGAGCAGCGGAGCGGCCGACTATTGCTGGAGGCAATCGACGGCACGCTATCGCGCCGGGGCATCGTCGAGCCGGCGGAATCCCCCCTCCGGCGTGAGATAGCAGAACTGAGTTGGCCGGACACTGTCGCATGGCTCGGGGTTCGACTCGCGAGCGCGATCGACTACGCACACCGCTGCGGCATTCTCCATCGCGACCTGAAGCCCGCGAACATCCTGTTGACCGCCGAGGGCATCCCCAAGCTTGCGGACTTCAATATCAGCTTCAGCCGGCACATCGCGGGAGCCAGCCCGCTCGCCTATTTCGGCGGTTCGTTGGACTATATGTCCCCTGAGCAGCTGCAGGCGTGTCATCCCGATATGTCGACGACTCCTGCCGACATCGACACCCGCAGCGATCTGTATTCGCTTGCGGTCGTGTTGTTCGAACTGCTGACCGGTCGTCGACCATGCAGTGACCCACCCGACGCCGGGCTCTCGGCGACATCGCTGGAGCAGATGATCGCGGTTCGCAGACGTGCCATCACCGGCGAGGTCCTGGCGGGCATCCCCTCGGATTGCCCGGCCGTACTGCGCCACACCCTGCTGAGGTGCCTTTCGCCACAGCCGGGCGATCGCTATCCCTCCGGAGCCGGACTCGCGCGTCAGCTCGAGCTCTGCCTCGATCCACGCGCCCGCGACCTGGTCGATCCGCCACCGGGTACGTGGCGCTCGAGGCTCGCCCCCTGGGTTCTGATCGCGCCCGTCGTGTTGTTCGTGGCCGGCGACGCGATGGG
Organism: Nocardia sp. NPDC004123; assembly: GCF_053603795.1. Classification (NCBI taxonomy): domain Bacteria; kingdom Bacillati; phylum Actinomycetota; class Actinomycetes; order Mycobacteriales; family Nocardiaceae; genus Nocardia; species Nocardia sp. NPDC004123. The sequence continues at coordinate 186,767 of NZ_JBSGGG010000002.1, read as the reverse complement.
CATGCTGTACGACTTCTTCCACAACTCGCCGATTCTCAACAAGTACCTGTCATCGACGCAGTGGGACTACCTGCGAAACGTCGCCTGGATCATCATTCTGGTTATCATGCCGCCCGCGACCGGCCTGTATCTGTTCACCTGCCGGTACGCGATCCGAGTTCCGCACGGGCTGCGCCGGGGCAGGCAGTACGACTGTGCGACCATCGTTCGCGCGAGAGTGGACCTGCTTCGGCTCGGCGACCGGGTCGCCCTCATGACTCTGGGCGGCTGGGTACTCGGAGCCGTTGTCGCGACCGTCGCCGTCGCCGGGCTTTCAACACTGCGGCCGTCATTGATCGCGCATCTCGTTCTCGCGAACATGCTCGGCGGTCTGGTGGCCGTCAGCTACACCTTCCTGTTCTTGACCTTCTACCTGGTCAGGTGTGTTTATCCGCCGCTGCTGCTGCGCAGCGACATCACGGCCGCCGACGTGCGCCAGCTCCGCGCTCTGTCCCGTCGTTGCCCGAGCTACCTCGCGATCGCGTTTTCGATCCCGCTCCTGAGCGTCTTCTTCGGGTTGACCTTTGTCGATTCGGCCGACGCGGTAGCTGTTATCGGTCCGATTCGGTGGTTGAGCGCGGGTGCGGTGCTCGGCTCATTGGGTTCGTATCTGCTCTTCCGTCGGTTGGAGGGCGACTTGTCTGCACTCACCCGAGTGGTGGAACGTTTCTGGTTCGACAGTTCTGAGCGCCATGACAGCGAGTCGGCCCAAAGGTTCTGAGGGAAAGGCCTTTTCAGTTTCAGAACCCCAGCGCGAATGCGTTCGGATGGCACACGGTGGAACCCGGCAGGCGGCCCGTTGCGCGGGCCGACTGCCGGGTTCCGCAACCGGAAATCAGCAGGCGGGTCAGAACAGGCCGGCCAGGGCGGTGTCCTTGGCCTGGAGTTCGGCGTTGCCGGTGCGGACCAGGGTGGCCGCACCGTTGAGGGTGGTGTTGAGCTGGAGGACGTGCTGGTTCCACGTGCGCTGGAGGTCGGCGAACGCGTCGTTGGCGTCACCCTTCCAGTTGTTCTGGACGAACTCCTCCACGCTGCGGTGGAAGGCCTCGAGTTGGTCGCGGATGACCTCCGCGCGGCGGATGATCGAGTTCGCGCCGTCGGCGACGCCCTCGAAATGGGCGGAGATGATCCGGCCGTCTACTGCTGCCATGGTGAATTCCTTTGCCACTGGTCCGAATAGAGGGGAAGACCGAATCGGCTAGACAGCCGGGAGGTCCAGGCTGGAGATCTGCGCGTTGACCTTGGATTCGTAATCCTTGTCGTGCTCTTCGTAGTTGGAGCCGACCTTGATCAGCGTCTCGGCGGTGTGCACCAGCTTGTCGTTGAGCTTGTCGGCCTGGAAGTAGTACCGCTGCATGAACGCATTGAAGGCGTCGGCCGCGCCGCCCCTCCAGTTCGCACCGGCGACCATGCTGTCCTCATCGCGCTTCAGATTGGCGATGGCATGCATCAGCATGTCGTGTGTCTGCTGGAACTCCTGGGCCTTGGCCTGAATGAGCTCATTGCTGGCTTCGAATGCACCGGCCACGGTGTCTCCTCTCGATTCGCGGGCGGACGACCTCTCAGTGCTATTGGACGTAGGTCACGACCCGCCGGTTCCACCCGGCTCAGCTCGCCACCGAACCGGCTACCAGGTGCTGTTCGCCAGCAAGGCGTACTGGGCGGCCGCCCGCTGATGGGCGTCGGCGAGCTGATTCGACTCGACCGCACCCGTGTAGCGGCGGTAGCTGACCATGCACCGGAAGCGCTTGGCGCCACTGTTCCGGTTCTGGTCGCTGGTCTCTCCGCATTTCGCGTTCGGCACCCCGGCGGGCGCGTCCGCGACGGCGGAATAGCCGTGCGCGAGAATGGCCCCGGACAGCCGCTCGGCGGCCTGCGCGTCCCGCGCGCGGAAGAGCATGCTGACGCCGTCGTAGGACGCACCGGAGGTGGTGAATCGATCCATGCCGCTGTCGGCGACCAGCCGCCCCCAGAAGTCCTGGTCCCTCACCCGATTCAGGAATCCACGCGGTTCGGCGACCGCCTGGTTGGCGAAGTCGGGTGCGAGATAGACCTGTGTGGCAAGAGTCCGTCGCAGCATGCCGTCCGCGTCGAAGGGCAGCCGCAGGACGCCCTCGCGGTCCAGGGGCGGCAGCGAATCCAGCAGTGGCAGTTGGGCGTCGTAGACCTTTTCGGCGAGGTCCGTCAATTTCGACAGGTCCGGGTCGTTCACCCCGAGATAGGTGTCCACGACATAGCTGCCGTGCGCCAGGGTCGACCCGATACTGGCCACGCCGGGACGCCAATGACTGTGGGCATCAGGGTATTTCGAGAGCGACACGTGCTGATTCACCTCGGCCGCCACTCCGAAATCGGCATTCTCCAAGTCCGCGGCGGCCTTCGATGCCGCCGCGGCATCGGGGAATTGCATCACCGTCACCGTGGTGAACGCGCTGTCGTCGGGGGTCTTGCCGTACTTGTCCGGCTGTTTCACGCTGTGCCCCACCGCGACGCCGAACATCATCTTGGCGGCGTCGAGGATGGGCGCGGTGACCTTGGCCAGTACGGCGGTCGCGCCGTCCGAATCCTTGAAAGGCTGAACGCCGGTGCTGTACTTGAATTCCGGATCGACGTCCGCGGCATTGACCACGTGGTCGGCCAGTCGCTGCTCGGCCAGTTCGAAACCCTTGGTCATGTCGGGGGAGTACTCGTAGCGCAACTCCAGCGGATCGGTGGAGTACTCTCCGACATCCAGCGTGCGGACGTCGATTTCCCCGGGACGGGCGCTGCCCTGGACGGTCGGGCCGCACCCCGCCACCGCGGCGACGGTGAACGTGAGCAGGGCGGTCACTCGAAGTTTGTGCGAGAGCATGGTTTTCCGTTCCCCCTCAGTGTTCCGCATTGACCAGCAGGGCGTACTGCGCCGAGATGCGCTGCTGGGCATCGAGGAGCTGGTTCGCCGAAACCTCGGCGGCGAAGCGACCGTGCCTGACGTAGCAGTAGTGGGAGATCGCCAACTTATCGGGACCGGTGTACTTGCGGCACTGGGCATTCGGCAGGTTCGCCGGAGATTCGGCCGGCCGGAAGGTGCGTGAGGTCTCGCTGCGCGCGGCGACGATCGCATCGGCGCCCACGGCGTCGCGGGCGCGGAAGACGGTGCCGCCGTTGAACGCCACCCGGTCGACACCCGCCTTGTCGAACAGTGCCGCGTTGTCGTCGCCGGGGAACAGTTGCAGTCCGCCGTGTCGGTCGTAGACGCCCGGAATGCCGCGCTCGGATTGATCGTCGGACACCGTCGGCAGTGTGCGCCCGAGGACTCCGTCCATATCGACCGGCTGTTCGGTCAGCTGGTCCTGGGGAATGACCGGGAACTTGGCGAGGGCGGGCGGGATGGCGTCGAGGCCGAGCTGCGCCCGGGCAATGAGCTTGGCCGGATCGCTCACCCCGGTCTGGGCCATCACGTCGTCCCAGACGTAGGTGAAGAGGACGAATCTGCCTGTGGCATACCAGGATCGGACGGTGGCGTTGAAGTCGTACTGGGTGTCGAGGTAGACGAACGCGTCCGGATACTTGTCGATCCGCAAGCGCTGGCTGCCCGGGACGGCATCGAAATCGGCCTGGCCCAGGGCCCGGGCGGCGGCGCTCGCCGCGGCGTCGTCGGTGAACAGCAGCACGACGTTCGAGTACTCGTAGGCCAGAGTGGCCTGTTCGCCGGAGTCGCCGGTGGTGACGAAGCCCGAAATGAACCCCGGGGCTGCGGCCTTCAGCGCATCGGCTTTGGCGTTGGTGCGCAGTTTCATGGCGCCCGAACCGAAATCGATGAACGGGCGGATAGCGCCGTTCACCGCTGCTGCCGGGAACCTGACCTGTGGATCCACCTCGGACGGCAGGGGAATGTAGTTGGCCAGCCGCTCGGCCTGCACGGCGCGCGCCAGGTCGGGGTCGGTCGCCTTGTCGTAGTGCTTGGGCTGGGTGGGCAGATTGCCGGTGTCGAGCTTGCTCAGGTCGATCACCGGTTCGGCGGGCGCCGCTTCGGTATCCGAGCCGCAGGCGGCTGTCACCACCGCCGATACCACCAGGGCGACGGCCACGGCCGCCCGTCTCACCGTGCGCATGCTTCCCCCTCCATCAACAACAATCGGTACGAACTATCGGTCGTAACCGCTACTTGATTCTGTTGTGCAGCACCGGAACCAGCTTGTTGACCAGGGTCTGCGTGGAATCCGGGCTCCAGCCGCGCAGCGCGGCCACCGCAGCCGGATCGTCGAGCGGGACGACGATGGCGCGCGAGCTGGTGATCTCGCTCGGCAGGCCGAGCAGCCCACCGCCACCGGCCTTTTCGTCGCTGCGCACCGCGATGATGTAGGAATCGTCGGGCACGGTCAGCGACCCGTAGCCATCGGAGGGGCGGGGAGAGGTTTCCTCGCCCTTGGGCTGGTACTCGTTGTTGTAGACGAAGCCGAGGCTCTCCAGGAACTTCGCCTGCGGGGTGCCGGCCAGGTAGATGCTGTATTTGGTGTTGAACTGCGCACCGGTCACGTCGACCATGGTGACGGTCTTGCCCGCGAAGGCGGGATTGTCCTTGCGCGCCTTGTCCACCGGGCTCAGATTGGGATCCACCGTGGTGGTTGCCGAGGCTCCGGCGCTGGAAGCCGGTGTGGCGGAGTTGGTCTCGCCGCCGACGGCCACGATCGCGATGCCCACGGCCAGCGCGACAGCCACCACCGCCGCGCCGATCCCGATGTAGAGCCGGTTGCGGTTGCGCGGAGCCGGCCCGGTCTCGGTCGGCTCGGACGCGGAAAGCGGTATGCCGCCTGTGGTTTCGCCGCCGGACAGCGGCATGCTCGGCGGTGCGACCTGGATCGGATAGGTCGGCGAGGTGGTGGTCGACACCGGGTTGTAGCCGGGCACCAGTGCGGCCGTGGCGGCGTCGGTGAACTCGCGGCAGGAGTTGAAACGCTCGGCCGGGTTCTTCGCCATGACCCGCGCGAAGACCTCGTCCAGCGTCGCGGGCAGGTGCGGGTCGACGTCGGTGGCGCGCGGCGGCGGCTCGTGCAGGTGGCCCATCATGACCAGCGCCGGTTGCGTTGCGGGATAAGGGTTCCGGCCGGTCAGCAGCTTGAAGAAGGAGCAGCCGAGGCTGTAGATGTCGGCGCGGTGGTCCAGCGGCCGGCCGGAGAGCTGTTCCGGCGGCGCGTAGGCGATGGTGGCCACGAAGCTGCCGGTCTGGGTGAGCTCGGTGGTGTCCTCGGTCGACTTGGCGACGCCGAAGTCGGCGAGCAGGGCGCGCTCGTCCTCGCCGTCGACGCTGGAGAGCAGGAAGTTGGCGGGCTTCACATCGCGGTGCAGCAGGCCGCGGCGGTGCGCGTAGTCCAGGCCGCGGCCGATCTGGGTGACGATGGACAGCGCGCGCAGCGGCGGCACCGCGGCCGGATCACGCTTGAGCTCGGCCGAGGCGTCGGTGCCCTCGACATACTGCATGGCGATCCACAGCCGGCCGTTCTCCTCGCCGCGATTGTGGACCGAGACGATATTCGGGTGGTCCATGCCCGCAACCACATTCGCCTCGCGTTCGAAGCGGCCGCGGAACTCGTCGTTGGCGGTCAGATCGGAGGAGAGCACCTTGAGCGCGTCCATGCGCGGCAGTTCGGGATGTTTGGCCAGGTAAACCGTGCCCATGCCGCCGGAGCCGAGCACGCGGACGATCCGATACCCGCCGACGATGGTGCCTGGACTCATCGCCATTCCGCCTCCCCGTGACTGCCGCTCCGCCTCCCCGCACGGCGGGCGGCTGAGAGCCGTGGGCCGTAGTGCACCCGTGCCGGCGGCCCGGTGCCGCACCGATTTCGGACGTACCCGGGGAGTTACCCCCATCGGTACGAGATCATCGGTCACTTTGGCATACGAAGACTCGTCAGTCGAATGGACCGGGGATGGGCGAGCGGGTGGTCCGGGGGCGGCACGTAACCTGGGGGCTGTGTCGAACAACTCCTCTGACGTGCTCCTCGGGGGTCGGTTCCCTTGATGGATCGGCAGGTCGAGGTGGTCGCGGGCGGCCATGTGGTGAGCCGGGTCGCGGGTGCGGTCATCCTGGTGGCGCATCGGGAGCCGGGGGCGCTCACGCCCGGATCGCGCGCCGTGGTGGTGGCGCGGGCGCTGGGCGAACTGGTCGCGGACGCGACGGATCAGGTCCCGGACGGGCCGGGCCGGCTGGTCGCGCGGCACGCCACCCGCTGGCTGATGAAGGAGGCCGAGCGCATTTCGCCCGGCGCGCCCATCGAATTCGGCATTCTGACCGCCGCCGACACCGGTGGCCTGGCGATCTTCCTGCACGGATCGGTGACGGCGCTGCTGGCCGGGTCCGCGGTCGAGTACTACCGCGGCAGTGATGCCGCCTTCACCGTGGACCGGGTGGCCGAACGGCCCGCGCGGGCAGCCGCCCTGTTCATCGACGGTAACCGGCCGCCGGAGCTGCCCGGGCGCGGAATCGGTTCGCTCATCGAGGGTCTCGCGCCGGCGGCGGGCGCGGTGGTGTGGTTCGAGGGCGAGCCGGTGGTGTCGCGACGGCCCGGGCGCCCGGGCGGGGCGCGGCATCGGGTCGTGGAACCGCCGCCGCCGACCGCGGCGTTCGACGCGGAGCGGGATCCGCAGCCGGAAGCGCTTCCCCTGGACCCCAACCTGATTCCGACCCGCACCTCCAATCGCATTCCGGCGAGCCTGGACCCGGAACCCGGACCCGCCCAGGATGATCCGGACACCGAGGGCATCGACCTGCACCACGCGCCGACCGAGATGGGCGGCGCCCGGGAGGCGAACGGCACCAACCCCGCGCCCAAACCCGACCCGGACCTGCAGCGCCGCCTGGAGGCCACCGCCAAGGCCACCGCGCTCACCGTGAAGGTGCTCGGATTCAAGTGCGCACGTGCGCATCCCAGCGATCCGCGGGCGGCCTTCTGCACCGTGTGCGGCATGCCCGTGGATCAGACCCAGCAGCCCGCCGAGGTGATCCGGCCGCCGCTGGGCATGCTGGTGCTCGACGACGGCATGACCTACATGGTGGCCGCCGATGCCGTGGTCGGCCGCGACCCCGAGCACTCCGATCCGGTGCGAGCGGGCCTGCTGCCCTTGCGAATCGACGACAACTCCGGCGGCATGTCCCGCGTCCACGCCGAGATCCGCCTGGTGAACTGGGACATCACCCTCGTCGACCACGGCTCCACCAACGGCAGCCGGGTCCGCCCGCAGGGCTACCGGGATTGGATTCGGCTGCAACCGAATCAGCCCTTCACCCTCGCCGCCGGCACCGAAATCATGCTCGGCAACCGGGTGCTGCGGCTGGAGCCAGTTGCGCCCCCGCCGTTCGGATGATGAGTTTTCGGATCAGACCGTGACAACTGATTTCGCGCCGTCCGGGTAACTCCCCGGGTACGCCCAAAATCGGTTCGACAACCGACCGCCGGCACGGGTGCATGACCGTCCACGGCACTCGGCCGTCCGCCGCGCGGGGAGGCGGAGCGGCAGTCGCGGGGAGGCGGCTATGTGTAACGGGAGTAGCAGGTGTCCTGGGTGCCGAGGACACCGGCGCGGAAGGCGTCGACTCGGGAGAAGCCGCTGGGTACCGTCTTGCCGTCGGTGTCGCTGGCGGCCAGGCCGTCGGAGAGCAGGCCGGAGACCGCCTCGTCGAGATCGCCCGCCGACAGCGAGATGTCGCCCTGGGACTTGCTTCGGTTGGGGTCGGCCAGCTTTCCGGAGATCACGCCCGACAGGCAGGCCGCGCGCAGGCCGGTCTTCGCCCCCTTCAGCGGCAGTCCCGCGGCATGCTGCACGGCCAGGGTGTAGCGCGAGATGAAGACGATGTAGGCGGTGAAATCGCCGGTCACATCGGCGGGCAGGGCGTCCTGGTCGTCGGCGTTGGAGACGCCGCGATCGTGCAGCGCGGGCACGTCGGTGCCGATCAGGTTGGTGGCGGGGCAGTAGGTGACCGGGACGGTGTCGGCGCCGTTGCGGCAGTTCAGTTTTGCCGAGTCGTAGCCGTACTTGGGCTCGTCCGCGATCGGCATGATGGCCGCCATGGCCTTGGCCAGCTCCTGGAGGTTGGCCTTGTTCACGTCGGACTGGCCGTGCCCGGAGTCGTTGCCCAGGGTCTGCGGCAGATCGCCGCGGCGGCGGTCGATCTCGTTCTGGTCGATGGCCTTGCAGCCCTTGGGCCCGTCGGTGAAACCGATCTGCACCGCGGTCACCCGCTCGAACGCCGAACCGTGCACGTTCTGCGGATCGTCCGGGTCTGCGTCGCGGAAGGCGACGGTGGCGGCCAGCACCGCGTTCAACCCGTCGGAGGTGTTGATGGTGAAGTGCTTGGCCTTCCCCTCGGCCACATTCCGGATGAACGCCCCCGCGAAGCAGTCCGCCTGCTGCTCCTTGACGATGGTCGGGGTGCGGCGGCCGACGAGCTTGGCCATCTCCTGGATGGCGTGCCCGTACTCGTGGGCCAGCACCATCACCACCGACATCTTCCCGAACTCGCCGGCCACCGCGGGCAGCAGCACCCCGCGATCCCAGCCGACGGATCCGTCCAGGCGGCAGTAGGCGGCATTGACGAGCCGGTAGCTCGACTCCCCGCAGAACTGCCCGGCCTGCGAGCGCGGCGTCTTGGCGCTCCACGAGATGAACTTGCCGACCGGGCTGAAGGCGCCGCTGAACTCCAGCGGGAACTCGCCCCGCCAGTAGGTCTGGATATCGTCGAGCGCGTTGAGAACCAGGTGGTCGACCTGGCCGCCGTCGGAATCCTGTGCGGTCAGCGTCGAATCCGGGGCGCCCGCGCGCGGACCGCTGGGGCCGCTGGTGGTGGGCAGACCGGCCACCTTGAACGGGTCGTCGTAGATGGAAACCGCCCGACCGTGAACAGTTCGTGTACATCCGGACAAGAGCGCGACCGCGAGCACCAGTACCCCCGCCACCACGACCACGCGGCGAATCCCCCCGGACCGGCGCGTGCGCACCGCCTCCCCCTGGCGTCTCGCCACGTGCACTCCCTCGCAGGCTGATTCGATCTCTGTCCCGTTATCGGGCCTGCGGCCGATGAGCGCAACGCCGGACTTCGGGGGCTTCGCTTATTATCCAGCCATGTCTTCACCGGGGGCGCAGCAGATCACCGTGCGTCATGAAGGAACCGAACGGGTCTTCGACGCGACCCAGCAGATCACCATGGGCAGGGCGCCGGAGGTGACGCTGTTCGTCGACAGCCCGCTGGTGTCCCGGGTGCACGCGACCCTCAGCTACGAGGCCGGGTCGTGGATGCTCAGCGACAATGGCAGCACCAACGGCGTCTTCGTGGACGCCCGCCGCCTGACCACGCCACTGGTCATCAACCGGCCCACCCAGGTGCGGCTCGGCGATGCCATCACCGGGCCGCTGCTGCACCTGCTGCCGCAGACCAGCCGGGGCGGTGGCACGCCGCCGCCGCAGCAGCGTCCGGGCATGATGCCGCCGCCGAACCGGCCGCCGTCGCGGCCGATGCCGCAGGCGGGGCAGCCGCAGCAGGCCCAGCAGCCGCCGGTGCAGCCCTTCGCGCAGCGCCCGCCGGTGCAGCAGCGGCCCAATCCCCAGCAGGCCTGGCCCAACCCGGCCCAGGCCAACCCGAATCTCGCGCAGCGGCCGCCGGTGCACCGGCCCGCGTCCGGGCCGCAGCATCAACTGCCGCACCCGGCACCGCACCAGCAGCCGAATCCCCTGCAGCAGCGGCAGACTCCGCCTCCCGGCACCGCGGCGACGCCGAATGTGCCGCGCCCGCCGGTGCATACGCCGCCCCCGGCCGCCGCCGACAACATCAATATGACCACCAAGGCGGACACCTCCGCGCTGCCGCCGATCCGCGCCCGCGCCTCCACTGCGGCCATCGCGCGCGCCGACCGGATTCCGCGCGACGGCCTCGACATCGGCCGCACCAGCGACAACCAGATCGTGGTCAACGACCCGATGGCCTCGCGCCGGCACGCCCGCCTGGTGCCGGACCGGCAGGGCCTGGCCATCGAGGACCTGGGCTCGGCCAACGGCACCTTCGTCAACGGCCGCCGCGAACAGCGGGCGCTGCTGCGTGAACGCGACATCGTCACCATCGGTAACATCGACTTCGTCGTGCAGGAGGGCACGCTGGTCCATCGCCAGCGGCCGGTCGCCGAGCAGGGCCTGCACGTGCACGGCGTCTCGTTCACCGTCGAGGGCAACAAGCAGCTGCTCATCGACGTGAACATGCAGGCCGGGCGCGGCTCGCTGACCGCGATGATCGGCCCCTCCGGCGCGGGCAAGTCGACCCTGTCGAAACTCATTGCGGGAACGACGCATCCGTCCGCGGGTGTGGTCACCTTCGAGGGCCGCAACCTGCACGCCGAGTACGAAGCATTGCGCTCCCGTATCGGCATGGTGCCGCAGGACGACGTGCTGCACCGGCAGCTGACGGTCAAGCAGGCGCTCAACTTCGCTGCCCAGCTGCGCCTGCCCCCGGACACCAGCAAGGCCGATCGCCAGCAGGTGATCGCCGATGTGCTGAAGGAACTTTCGCTCACCCAGCACGCCGACACCCGCGTGGACCGGCTCTCCGGCGGTCAGCGCAAACGCGCCTCGGTGGCCATGGAGCTGCTCACCGGTCCCTCGCTGCTGATCCTGGACGAGCCCACCTCGGGCCTGGACCCGGCGCTGGACCGCCAGGTCATGACCATGCTGCGGGAACTGGCCGATGCCGGGCGCACCGTCATCGTGGTCACCCACTCGGTGGCCTGCCTGGACATGTGCGATCAGGTGCTGCTGCTCGCGCCCGGCGGCAAGACCGCCTTCTGCGGGCACCCGGGCAGTGTCGGCCACGTCATGGGCACCAGCGACTGGGCCGAGATCTTCGGCCGCGTCGCCGCCGATCCGGACGGGGCCTTCGCGAATTTCCGCTCCCGCCAAGCGTTCGCGGAGCCGCCCGCGCCGGTCAAACCGGTGGAACGGGCGAAGGCGCCGAAATCCAGTCCGCTCAAACAGTTCTCCACGCTGTCGCGGCGGCAGCTGCGGCTCATCTTCGCCGACCGCGGGTATCTGGCGTTCCTCGCGATCCTGCCGTTCGTGCTGGGCGGTCTGTCGCTGGTCGTGCAGGGCAAGAGCGGATTCGAGTCCGTCGGCTTCGTGCAGGCGCCCGACGGCAGTTTCGTGCGCGCCAACAATGGCGAGGCCCAGCAGCTGCTGGTGGTGCTCATCCTGGGCGCCTGCTTCATGGGCGCCACGCTCACGGTGCGTGACCTGGTCGGCGAGCGGGCCATCTACTACCGGGAGCGTGCGGTCGGATTGCGTTCCGGCGCATACCTGATGTCGAAGGTCGTGGTCTTCAGCCTTGCGGCACTGCTGCAGTCGGCCGTGATGATCGGCATCGTGCTGGCGGTGAAGAAGCCGCCGAGCAAGGGCGCGGTGATTCCCTACGGCCCGGCGGAGCTCTATCTCGATGTCGCCCTCACCGCGGTGACCTGTGTGGTGCTGGGTCTGGCGCTGTCCGCGCTGGCCAAGTCCAACGAGCAGGTGATGCCGCTGCTGGTGGTGATCATCATGGCGCAGCTGGTGATGGCGGGCGGCATGATCCCGGTGACGGGCCGCGTTGTGCTGGACCAGCTTTCCTGGCTGTTCCCCTCGCGCTGGGGCTATTCCGCGGGGGCGTCCACGGTCGATCTGCCCAATCTGTCGGCCTCGGCGGCGGCGCAGCAGGACCACTTCTGGAAGCACACCGTCGGCGCGTGGGCACTGGATGTCTCCGTGCTCGGCGTGATCGCCGTGCTGCTCGCCCTGTTCACCTGGTCGCGCCTGCGCTTGAAGAAGTCGGCTGCGTGATCGGCCATTCGCGCAGGCGGGGGTGCGAAGTGTGGATTCGGTCGCGCGCGCTGCGAAGCGAGCAGGCAGACTGATGACTGTGACGGCTCGAGTTGGGGCAGTGCATCTCGGCTGGGACGTGGTGTCGGTGGCCGCCGGTGGCGGCGGTTCGCCCATTCGCCCGGTCCAGGTCGAAAGCTCATACACACCGCCCGCATACCTGCTGGCGGATTCGTCCGGCCGGCTGCACACCGCCGGCGTGGACCGGCGTCCCGACGTCGGCATCGCCATCTCCGATGTGCGCGACATCATCGGGCACCCGCAGATCGTGGTGGCCGGGGCGACCTGGCCGGCCGAGCTGGTCTTCCGGGCCCGCATGCACAATCCGCTCGCGTCCATCGTCGAGCACCTGGGCGGTGCGCCGGATGTGCTCGCGCTGCCCTTCCCCGACGAATGGCCCGACCCCAAGGTCGACGAATTCGTGCGCCTGGTAGAGCAACTCGGCGTGCCCGCCGAGCCGCTGCCGGAATCGGTCGCGCTCTCCGGCTATGTCCGCGCGCTCGGTCTGGTGCGCGCGCCCGGTCGCGGTCCGGCGGTCGGCGCGGTCGGCGTCTACTCCGACGGCCGCGAATGCCTGGTCGTCGCCGTCCACGGCAATGACGATCAGCCCACCGAGTCGGTCAGCGTCGCCATCACCGCCGAGGCGCTGCACGAGGCCCACGCCGCCGACAATGTGGTCATCGAGGTGATGGCCGCGGCCCGCGCCATCAATGCCGACACCTCGACGGTGCTGCTCACCGGCAATGTGTGCTTCAACGACGCACTGCGCCTGGCCTTTCAGAACCATCTCGGCCACCGCTTCCAGGTCGCCGACCACCCGATGCACGCCCTGGTCCTGGGCGCGACCCATCTGCTGGTCGCCGACAGCGAGGGCGACCCGGCCTACGACCGGCCCGCTGCCCCCGCGCCGGAGCCGGCGGGCGCCGATGCGCGCCCGATCGAGCAGGGTCCGCGTCATGTCACCGGCGGCCTGGCCGCCGGGCAGCCACTGCGGCGTCAGCCCGAGCCGCTGGCCCATCAGCCGGAATTGATTCCCCGGCACATGGATTCGCCGCCCGCACCCGAATCCGGCGCGCAGCGACCGGATTCCGCGCGCGGCACCGGCCCGCAGCCTACGGTCGATCCCACCGCCGCGCCGGATCATTCGGGTGCCGACCCGGCGGGTGCGACCGTCCGCCTCACTGCCGAGGAGGCCGCGGCAATGACCGCCGCCGCCCAGGCGAAGCAGGCAGCCGGGACCGGTCCACAGGCCGTCGCCGATCCCGCGGCAGCGGGACTCACCACGCGAATCACCGCGCAGGAGGCTGCATCTCAGAGCGGTGGCGCGGGCACGCCGACCGGACCCGGCGGCCTGACCCAGCGAATGACGGCCGAGGAGGTCGCGCGGCTCACCGCGCAGGCAGCGGGCCAGTCGCCGAGTGGCGATGCGGGCCAAGGGGTTCCCCGTGGCACCGAGAATCCGAGCACCGGGCCGCAGCCGGTGGCCGGCGGCCGCGGCACGCTGCCGCCCGGGCTGGAGGGCGTGGGTGGCCGGTTCATGCGGCCGCCCGGGTCGCCGGCCGATGATCAGCTGACCACGGTCATGGGCCAGGGCGGCGCCGGGGCCGGCTCGGGTGCCGGAGGCGTGCAACAGGGTTCGGGCGGTGCGCCCGCCGGACCGTACGGCTCCGGCGGTGGCGGTTACGGGCCGGCCGGCGGCTACGGCCAGGCGGCCGGGCAGCCGGGCTACGGCCAGCCCGCCGGCCAGTACGGACCCGGTGGTTCCTACGGTTCCGGTCAATCCGGACCGGGCGCCGGGTCTTCCGGCTACCCGGCCGGTGCGGGCTACGGTTCGGCGAATGCCCCGGGCTCCGATGCGGCCGCCCAGGGCGGCTACGGTCCGGGCGGCGCGCAGCCGAGTGCGGGTGGCCAGTACGCCCCGCAGCAGGGTGCCGCCGGGCAGTACGGTCAGGGCGGATACGGTTCGGGCGGCTATGGGCAGCAGGGTGGGTACAACACCGGTGGCTACCCGGTCGGTCCCTATGTGCCCGAGGGAGATTCGTCCGGTTCGGGTCGCGGGAGTTTTGCTGGATCCGGTGGAAACGCTCCTGGCCAGTCCGGCGGGATGTACGGTGGGTCGATGTCGACGGGGGCGCCTGGGGCGAATCCGCAAACGCCGGAAGATGCGGCTGGGCAGCCGGATTCGGAATCCGGCCCCGAGGGCGACCGCAAGCAGCGCAAGGGCAAGCTGTGGAACAAGATGCGCAAGCCCTTCGGCGCTCCGATCATCGTCGGCGCGGCGGCGCTGTCGCTGCTGGGTGCGCACTCTGACCAGCGGTCCGACCCGGTCGCGTCAACCACGCCCGCCGACACCGTGATTCGGGTCGGTGGCGGGACCGTGAGCCCGGTCAACGAATCCTGCGCCGTGACCCCGTTCGTGTCCGGCCTCCCGCACGCGGGCATCGCCACCGTCGGTGATCCCAGGGATCAGGACTGTCTACGCTTCGGCATCGACACGCTGCGCTACACCATTCCCGGACCCGCGCGCGGCGCTGATCCGGGCCCGCCCCTGCACATCTGATCCGTCCGCTGCGAGATCGTCGAACCGCAGCCAGTTGGTGGCGGTCAGCAGCTCGACCCGGGAGACCCGGGGCGCGGGTCCGGTGTGACCGGTCAGCGCCCAGGCGCGTTCGATGGTGAGTCGCAGCAGCCGCCGGGCCGCGTAGAACAGCAGCGCGGCCAGCGGCAGTTCGCCGATACCGGCGGAGAGCAGGGCGAACCACAGATCCGGGCTGTTCCAGTCGAGCACGATGTCGAACCAGGCATCGCAGATCAGCAGCGTCCCGGTGATCATCGCCCATGGAATGAAAACCTGCCGGCGCCGCCAGGCGTGCCAGGCGGTCATGCCGATCGCGCCGACCAGCGCGAAATCGAAGCCCACCCACGCGATGTCCCACTGGCTCACCTGCCGTTCGGAGGGCAGGCTGACCGAGAGGTACGCGATCCAGGGGATCAGGAAGACCAGACTGCCGGTCACCACGGTCAGCAGGATCCGGCGCATGGCGGCCGCATGCGGGTGCGGCGTCGCTGCTGCGCGCGAATAGGTCGGCTGGGTGCTGATCGCCATGGCGGCCTCCATTGGCAGGACGGCTGGACCAACCGTCGCGATGGTTCCCGTTCTCCTTACAATGCCCGTACCGGAGGAACCCATTCCGCTTACGCTGTGAGATGGATCACTCTTCGATCGGGCGTTCCCTGCCCGCCGGGACCGATTCGGGAGACGGCCACCCTCGCTGGTAAGGTGGCTCGTTGGCGTGCGGTACGGCCGGGTAACCGGTTGTCGTACGAGCCCCGGGTCTCCACCGGCCGCCGGGATCAGCTCGACCTCACGCTTGGCTGGCAAAACCTACGACAGACAGGGATGCACTGTGCCTACGTACAGCCCCAAGGGCGGTGACGTGACCCGCAAGTGGTACGTCATCGACGCCACTGACGTAGTGCTCGGCCGTCTTTCCGTGCAGGCTGCCAACCTGCTGCGCGGCAAGACCAAGCCGACCTACGCCCCGAACGTGGATGGTGGCGACTTCGTCATCATCATCAACGCGGACAAGGTCGCCGTCTCCGGCAACAAGCGCGAGGACAAGGTCCTCTACACCCACTCCGGCCACCCCGGTGGTCTGAAGGGTCGTACCGTGGGCCAGATCTTGGACACCCGCCCCGACCGTCTGGTCGAGCGTGCCGTCAAGGGCATGATCCCGAAGAACAAGCTGGGCAACCAGATCATTCGCAAGCTGAAGGTCTACGCGGGCCCGAACCACCCGCACGCCGCCCAGCAGCCCATCCCCTTCGAGATCAAGCAGGTGGCCCAGTGACCGCTCCTGAGGAATTCAACGACGACTTCGTCGTCGAGGACACCGCCGTGGAGGTCGTCGAGGAGGGCGACGGTTACGAGGCCGAGGCCGAGTACACCGAGGCCGAGACCTTCACCGCCCCGGTCGTCATCGACCGCCCGGTGCAGACCGTCGGCCGCCGCAAGGAGGCCGTGGTCCGCGTGCGCCTGGTGCCGGGTTCCGGCAACTTCGTGCTGAACGGCCGCACCATCGAGGATTACTTCCCGAACAAGGTGCACCAGCAGCTGGTGAAGTCCCCGCTGGTCACCGTCGAGCGCACCGAGACCTTCGACGTGCACGCCCGCCTGGTCGGCGGCGGCCCGTCCGGTCAGGCCGGCGCCCTGCGCCTCGCCATCGCGCGTGCCCTCATCGAGGTCACCCCGGATGACCGTCCCGCCCTCAAGCGTGCCGGCTTCCTGACCCGTGACCCGCGTGCCACCGAGCGCAAGAAGTACGGCCTCAAGAAGGCCCGCAAGGCGCCTCAGTACTCGAAGCGCTGATATTGCGCCGTCGGGCTCTACCGTGCCCGGTCCTTCCGGGGGCCGGGCACGGTACGGTCTACCCGGCAACCTGTACGAGAGCAGGCTCCCCGCAACAGTTTTCACAGCTGTTGCCCCTTATTTCCCGGACCCACTCCGCTGCGGAACACGGCGGAGTGCGAGAGTCCGGGAGAGGGCCGGAAGCCTGCTCTCGTGCTGTATCGACCGAACCAGCAGGGGTGTTGAGGTAATGGGACGTTTGTTCGGCACCGATGGTGTGCGCGGGCTCGCCAATGAGTCTTTGAGTCCGGAACTGGCGCTGCAGGTTTCGGCCGCCGCCGCCCAGGTTCTGAGTCGGGGGAAGAAGCGCGCGCTGGCCGTCGTCGGCCGGGACCCGCGCGCCAGCGGCGAGATGCTGGAGGCCGCCGTCACCGCGGGCCTCACCGCCGCCGGTGTGGACGTGCTGTCGGTCGGCGTGCTGCCGACACCCGCCGTCGCCTACCTGACCGGCCTGTACGACGCCTGCCTGGGCGTCATGATCTCCGCCTCGCACAACCCCATGCCGGACAACGGCATCAAGATCTTCGCCGCGGGTGGCCACAAGCTGGACGACGCCATCGAGGACCGCATCGAGGCGCTCATCGCCGAGGGCGCCTTCATCCGCCCCACCGGGGCCGCGATCGGACGGGTGCTCGGCCGTCCCGGACTCGGTGGGCACGTCTACGACGTGCACGACCGCTTCAGCCTGGAAGGCACCCACGAGCGCTACGTCGAGCACCTGGTCCAGGCCACCGGCCGCGATCTGCGCGGGCTCACCGTCGTGGTGGACTGCGCGAACGGCGCGGCCTCCGAGGTCGGGCCGACCGCCTATCGCGAGGCGGGCGCCACGGTCATCGCCATCAATGCCGAACCCGACGGCCTGAACATCAATGACGGCTGTGGCTCCACGCATCTGGAGCAGGTCCAGCGCGCCGTCCGTGAGCACGGCGCGGACCTCGGCCTCGCGCACGACGGCGACGCCGACCGCTGCCTGGCCGTCGACGCGACCGGCGCGGTCGTCGACGGCGACGCCATCATGGCCATCCTCGCCCTGGCCATGCGGGACTCCGGTGACCTCGTGCAGAACACCCTGGTCGCCACCGTCATGAGCAATCTCGGCCTGCACATCGCCATGCGCGAGGCCGGAATCATCATGCGCACCACCGCCGTCGGCGACCGCTACGTCCTCGAGGACCTGCGCGCGGGCGGCTACACGCTGGGCGGCGAGCAGTCCGGCCACGTGGTCTTCCCCCGCTTCGGCACCACCGGCGACGGCGTCCTGACCGGCCTGAAGCTGATGGCCCGCATGGCCGAAACCGGCCGGGGCCTGGCGGAATTGGCGAGCATCGTGCAGACCGTCCCGCAGGTGCTGGTGAACGTCCCGGTCACCGACAAGGCGGCGGTCGCGGCCGCGCCGTCGGTGCTGGAAGCCGTTGCCGAAGCCGAGCGCCTGCTGGGCGATACCGGCCGAATCCTGTTGCGCCCCAGTGGAACCGAACAGCTGGTCCGCGTCATGGTGGAGGCGACCGACTCTACCCAGGCGCATGACCTGGCCGACAACCTCGCCAAGCTGGTCGCCGCCGTCTGAGTAGCCCCTGTCGCCCCGGCATGCCGAATCGCATGCCGGGAGCACCGGGTCAGTGCGTTTCGGTGAGCTGCCCGCCGTCCATGTGCCAGCGGCGGGTGGCCCGGACATTGTCGAGCATGCGACGGTCGTGGGTGACCAGGAGGACTGTGCCCTCGAAGGATTCGACGGCCTGCTCCAGCTGCTCGATGGCGGGCAGGTCCAGATGGTTGGTGGGCTCGTCCAGGACGAGCAGGTTCACGCCGCGGGCCTGGAGCAGGGCCAGCGCGGCGCGGGTGCGCTCGCCGGGGGAGAGAGTGTCGTTGGGGCGCAGCACATGTGGACCACGCAGGCCGAACTTGGCGAGCAGGGTGCGGACGTCGGACTCGTTCCAGTCGGGCACCTGGGCGCTGAAAGTGTCGGCCAGGGTGGCGGTTCCGCGGAACAGGCCGCGCGCCTGATCGACCTCGCCGATCGCGACGCCCGAGCCGAGGGCAGCGGATCCGCTGTCCGGCTTCGTCTTTCCGAGCAGCAGGGACAGCAGCGTGGACTTGCCGGAACCGTTGGCGCCCGTCAGCACGATGCGGTCGCCCCAATCCACCTGCACCGTCACCGGTCCGAGGGTGAAGTCGCCGCGGCGCACGGTGGCGCCCGACACGGTTGCCACCACCGAGCCGCTGCGCGGGGCGGCGGCGATGGACATGCGCAGCTCCCACTCCTTGCGCGGTTCCTCCACCGTGTCCAGGCGTTCGATGCGTTTGAGGGTCTGCTTGACCTTGGCGGCCTGCTTCTCGGTGGATTCCGCGCGGGCCTTGCGACCCATCTTGTCGGAGTCCACCTTCGACTTGCGGCGGGCATTGCGGACGCCGTGTTCCATCCAGTTGCGCTGCATATTGGCGCGCGCTTCCAGACCGGACCTGGTGTCGGCGTACTCGTCGTAGGCCTCGCGCGCGTGCCGGCGCGCGATCGCCCGCTCCTCCAGGTAGGACTCGTAACTGCCGTCGTAGACGCCGACCTGCTGCTGCGCCAGATCCAGTTCCACGATGCGATTCACGGTGCGCGCCAGGAACTCCCGGTCGTGGCTGATCACCATGAGGGGCTCGCGGACGCCGGTCACGAACTGCTCGAGCCGGGCCAGGCCGTCGAGATCCAGATCATTGGTCGGCTCGTCGAGCAGCAGAATGTCGAAGCGCGACAACAGGACCGAGGCCAGGCCGGCGCGCGCGGCCTGACCGCCGGAGAGCACGGTCATGGGGGTGTCGAGGCCGTGCGGGAGGCTCTCGGCCAGGCCGAGATCGGCGGCCACCTCCTCGGCGCGCTGCTCGAGGTCCGCGCCGCCCAGGGCGAGCCAGCGCTCCAGGGCGGGGGAGTACTCGTCGTCGCCGCCGTCGGCGAGGCGTTCGGCGGCGGCGTCCATGAGCTGCTGGGCGGCGGCTACCCCGGTACGGCGGCGCAGGAATTCGAGCACGGTCTCGCCGGCCAGGCGCTCGGGTTCCTGGGCCAGGTAGCCGACGGTGGCGTCGGGCGGGCTCAGCACGATCTCGCCCTCGTGGGCGCGACCGTCGGCGAGCAGGCGCAGCAGGGTGGACTTCCCGGCGCCGTTCACGCCGACCAGCCCGATCACGTCGCCCGGGGCGAGGATCAGGTCCAGGTCGGAGAACAGAATCCGCTCACCGTGTCCGGCGGCCAGGCCGCGCGCATGCAGAGTGGTGCTCACCAGGGCGATTCTGCCGTGTTCGGGGTGGCACCCTGACTCCGGCCCTCGGAAAGTTCAGGGTCGTATCGGGGCGCGCGACCGATGTGCGCCGAGATCGAACTGGGCACTGTGGGAGACATGACGACACAGTTTCCGACTCCGGCCCCCAAGCGACTGACCCGCTCCGCCACCGACAAATGGATCGGCGGCGTGTGCGGCGGCCTCGCGCGGTACTTCGGCTGGAACGCCAACCTCGTTCGCGCCCTGTTCGTGGCGTCCTGCCTGCTGCCCGGGCCGCAGTTCCTCATCTACATCGCGCTGTGGATCGTGATCCCGAAGCAGTGAGTTGTGCACAGGCTGCGAGTTGTCCACATTCGTGATCGAGGGTGATGCGGGTGCCTCGGCAAAGTGACAGGATGAGAGCCACGTCACAGCGGAGGAGTGCACACCATGGTCACATCGGGTGATCTGCCCGGACTGGAGCTGCCGGATCTCGACGCGCACACGGAACTCGGCGGGCTCGGCGCGGTCGAGTTATCGCACCCCACGCAGGATCTCGACGCTGACGGCCTGCTCGACACCGTCACCACCAGCACCGATCACGCCATGCAGGTGTGGACGGATCTGGATCATGACGGCTACGCCGATCATGTGACCGTGGTGGACAGCGGCGGAGATTTCTCGGCCTGGGAGTTCCACCACAATCCGGACGGCACCACCGAGTGGGTACGCATGGACGTAGGACACCTCGGCGGCACATAGCCGGGGCGGCGGGGGTTTCACGGCATCGGGATTCGAGGGGGAGCAATGAGTGAATCCGGCGATTTCGGCGTGCGTATTGCGGCCCTGCGCGACGGGGCCACTACCTTGCGCGACAATGCGGCGGCCCTGGGGCAGCATGCCCGCACCGTCGGCGAACACGCCTTCGGCGTCGGCAGGGACGAAGCCGGGCGGAACTATTCCGCGCAGGGCATTGCCGTGCACCAGGGCTTCGAGCGCGCGGCCGCCTGCCTGCGCTACTGGGGCGCGGCAGCCGCCGCCACCGCCGAGGTATTCGACCGCGCCGCCACCGAATACGCGCGCCTGGACCGTGAATACGCCACCGCACTCACGCGGGTGGGCCGATGAGCTTCGACCCGACCGGCAAGAGCGTCGACCAGATTCTCGATTACGGTGCGCCCGGCCTCCAGTACTGGGAAAACTTTCTGCCCCTGTACACCAAGGCATTCGGCGCGCCGGAGGGGCTCGGACTCGCCGACCTCTGTGCCCGCTATGACGAGCAGCGAGGCGCGGATCTCATCGAATTCGACACCGCCCGAATCGAATTGGACAGAGCGCTCACGGATGCCGAGTCGCGCTGGTCGTCGCACCGGGCGATCGCGCAATCCTTGCCCACCGTCTGGACCGGCACCACCGGCACCGAGGCGCTCACCATCGTGAATTCCCAACTGCGCCAGGCGCGCGACGATCTCGACACCATCCGCACCGCCGCCACCGCCATCGTCGCCGCCCTGGACCCCCTCCGTGACTCGGTCCTCACCAAGGCCGAACACGCCCTCGCGCTGCTCGAACCCGCTCCGGACGGCGAGGGCCGCCTCACCATCGACGGCAGAACCCCGGAGGACATCGAAGCCCTCGACACCGCCGACCCCTGGCTCACCGGAACGTTCCGCGCCGACGTCGATCACAAACTCGCGGCCTTCACCGCCGCCTGCGCCGCCACCAACGAGACCTTCGAATCCCACTACCGCACCATCGTCACAGCCCTGGCCCAGGTCATCGACCATCCCTACCCGCAGCCGGCCCAAGCCCTGCTGCCCCGGCCCGAGGAGAACCCCGCCCCGAATTTTCCTACGACCCAGCCCTGTCCAGCACCGCAGTCGTACCCAGCGACAACGCCGCCAACATCGCACCCCCAGCCGTCACAGCCGGTCGTCCCGCCTGGATACCCGCCGTCATCGGGTGGGGCAACGGCACCCGACCCGGCTCAGCCGCAGTCGCCGGATCGAGCCCAGCCGTCTACCGTCCCGCCGGAATCCCTGCCTGGCCGAGCGGGTTCCACCACACCGGCCGCCGAGACGCAACCGGCCGGCGCTGCGGACCTCAGCGGTGCGGAGCCCGATGGCTCCGCGGGCTCGGCGGACACTGGAACCGCAGCAGCCCCGGACCTGGCCCAGCAGCGATCCAACCAGTTCGGCCGGACTCTGAAAGACACTCTCACCCAACTCGAAAAGGGACTCCAGCAGGGCATTTCCGCCGCCATCGAGAAGCTCGGCTCGCTCACGGGCCAAACCTCGCCATCGCCCGGTGAACCCGAGGCCGCCACCGATCCCGAGCCCGAACCGGATCACTCGGATAAGCCAGCTTTCCCGTCCGGCCGACTCGAATTCGACCTGTCCGGAAAGCATTTCGTGCTCGAACGCACCCCCGCAGGCGACCTGACCCTCGCCGTGACCGATGAATCCGGCCAAACCAACACCTACACACTGTCTTTCGATCAGAACGGCACCCCCGTCCTCACCGCCGACGACGCGGCCCACACCCCCACCGCACCCGCCAGTGATGCCCACCCGGACCCGGCCCCACCCACCCCGGCGGACACGCCACCCAGTACAGATGGCGGCGCAACGCCCGGTCCCGACTGCGTACCCCGCGTCTGCACAGTTCCCGACCCGCCGACCGCTCCACCGAATCCCTGCCCCGACCCCACCCCGAATCAGTCTGCGCCGCCAGAGGGTCCGCCCCCACCCGCCGCCGAGGACGGTGCCCCGCCGGGCTGCACCCAGCCGCCCACCCCCGATCACACTCCGGACCAGACTGCGGGCGGTTGCGCGCCGCCGACCCCGCCCGTCCCCGCGCACCCGCCCGAAAACCTCACGCCGCCAACAGCTCCGGATCAACCCGGATCCGACGCGCCACTCGCCGACGCCCCGCCCTGGTCAGCGGAGCCGCACCCGCCGCTGGAGATCCCGGAGGGTGGTCTCGAAATACCCGAGACCACGGAACCTCTCGCGCCGTAATCGTCGTCCTGCGGGTGCTGTCCGGACTCCGCGCGCACCGGTCCCGGCACCCTGCGCTGCCGTAGCCGGGGACCCGGTCGCTCGGCGCGCTCGTGAATCCGGTTCCCGCGCTGGGGAGTCCGGACGGACTGGCGGAGAGTGCCGAGGGAGGCGTCGAGCTCCGCAGTGCGGAAACCGGCTGTGCCGCCCGCAGAATCGCTCGAGGCGAGCGTTCCTTGGCCGCCCCGGGTTACTTGCGGAGGGCCTGGATGAGTTGGAGGACGGGGAGTTTCTGGGGCTGCTCGGGCTCTTCCTCGATGGCGTTGGGGTCCACGAGCTGGGTGTGGGGGAGGGCGGCTTCGGGGTCGGCGAAGGGCTTGTACTTCTTGTCGCCGAGGACGGTGTAGTTGAGGTAGCCGACCAGGAGGGCTCGGGTGAGGCGTTCGGTTTTGGGTTCGTGTTTGCCGGCGCCGAGGGCGGCCAGGGCGCGGCGGCCCTCGATCATGCCGTTGTGGCCGGCCTTGTCGAGCGAGCGCAGGATCGCGCCCTCGCCCCAGGCTGCGGCCAGCGGGATGGCGTCGGAGCTGACCGAGTCGATATCGGTGGCGCCGGCCAGGATCAGGGCTGGGGCGTCGATCTTGGGGGCAAGGGCCTCGGCGGAGGGCGCGGTGGGGGACGGGTACAGGGCCGCGACGGCGGCGACGTCGCGCTGGGAGGCGGCGATGACGGCCGCGCCCGCGCCCATGCCGTGCCCGGCCAGGGTCAGCCGCTTCGGATCCACGCTGACATTGCCCGCGCCCAGCCGCACCCCGGCGCAGATGTCGAGGGTGGTCAGCAGATCCGTCGCGAGGTTCAGGTGCGAGGGGATGGGTCCGCGCTCGGTGTCGGGCGCCGCGGCGACATACCCCCAGGAGGCCAGGTGCTCCAGCAGCCGGCGATAGTTGCCGACCCCGGTCAGCCACCCGTGCCCGAACGCCACCGCGGGCAGGTTGAGTCCCTTCCCGGGCGTGTACACCACGCCGGGCAGCCCGGCGATGCCGAGATTCCCGCGCAGCACCTCGTGCGGGCCACGCAGGGTCAGAGTGCTCAGGAGCGATTTCACAGACGCCGACACGGAGATGAACTTAGTCGGTAATGGCCCGAGATGCTTCAAGCGCACAAGGTTCGCGGCCCGTCTCGTTCTGGACTGCGGCTTGATAGACCTCCGCCTTGGAGCGGGGGAGCGAAGCGGAGGAGCGGAGGAGGGAAGAACGAGACCTTCAGGGCCGCGAACCCGCCCGGAGCGAAGCGGAGGGCAAATTGGATACAGCTAGGCTAGGGGGCCATGTGCGGAATCGTGGGGTATGTGGGGTACCGGGATGCGCTCGGCGTGGTGGTCGATGCGTTGCGCCGCATGGAATATCGAGGTTACGACTCCGCCGGAGTGGCGATCCTGAACGGCGCGGGCGGCCTCGCCGTGGAGCGCAAGGCCGGGCGCCTGGCCAATCTGGAGGCGGAGCTCGCCGAGACCGGCCGGGACCGATTCGCCGGATCGACCGGCATGGGGCACACCCGCTGGGCCACGCACGGCGCGCCGACCGATCGCAATGCCCACCCGCATCGCGATGGCACGGGCCGGGTCGCGGTGGTGCACAACGGCATCATCGAGAACTTCGCCCCGCTGCGCCGTGAGCTGGAGGCGGCGGGCGTCGAGCTGGGCAGCGACACCGACACCGAGGTGGCGGTGCACCTGGTGGCCCGCGCCTACGCGGCCGGGGACACCGCCGGTGATTTCGTCGCCTCCGCGCTCGCGGTGGTGCGCCGCCTGGAGGGCGCGTTCACCCTGGTCTTCTCGCACGCCGACCACCCGGGCACCATTGTGGCCGCCCGGCGCTCGACCCCGCTGGTGGTGGGTGTCGGCCAGGGCGAGATGTTCATCGCGTCGGACGTGACCGCCTTCATCGAACACACCCGGGAGGCAGTCGAACTCGGCCAGGACCAGGCCGTGGTCATCACCGCCGACGGCTACCGGGTCACCGACTTCACCGGCGCGACCGACGGTGTCCGGTTCCGTCCGTTCACCATCGACTGGGATCTGGCCGCCGCCGAGAAGGGCGGCCACGACTACTTCATGCTCAAGGAGATCCAGGAGCAGCCCGCCGGCGTCGCCGACACCCTGATCGGCCACTACGCGGGCGGCCGGATCATTCTGGACGAGCAGCGGCTGGCCGATCAGGAGCTGCGCGAGTTCGACAAGGTCTTCGTGGTCGCCTGCGGCAGTTCGTATCACGCGGGCCTGCTGGCCAAGTACGCCATCGAGCACTGGACCCGGCTGCCCGTGGAGGTCGAGCTGGCCAGCGAATTCCGTTACCGCGACCCGGTTCTGGACCGCTCCACCCTGGTGGTCGCCATCTCGCAGTCCGGCGAGACCGCCGACACGCTGGAAGCCGTGCGTCACGCCAAGGAGCAGAAGGCGCGAGTCCTGGCCATCTGCAATACCAATGGCGCGCAGATCCCGCGCGAGTCCGATGCGGTGCTCTATACCCGCACCGGTCCGGAGATCGGCGTGGCCTCGACCAAGGCGTTCCTGGCCCAGATCACCGCCAACTATCTGGTCGGCCTGGCGTTGGCGCAGGCGCGGGGCACCAAGTATCCGGACGAGGTGGCGCGAGAGTTCGCCGAACTGGAGTCCATGCCGAAACTCGTTGCCCAGGTGCTGGAGTCGGCCGACCGGGTGCGGGAGATCGCCCGCCAGTTCGCGCACGTCCCGACCGTGCTGTTCCTGGGCCGCCATGTCGGCTACCCGGTCGCCCTGGAGGGCGCGCTGAAGCTCAAGGAACTGGCCTACATGCATGCCGAGGGTTTCGCGGCGGGCGAGCTGAAGCACGGCCCGATCGCGCTCATCGAGGACGGGCTACCGGTCTTCGTGGTCATGCCCTCCCCGAAGGGCCGCGCGGTGCTGCACTCCAAGCTGCTCAGCAATATCCGGGAGATCCAGGCGCGCGGCGCGCGCACCATCGTCATCGCCGAGGAGGGCGACGACACGGTGCGCCCGTTCGCCGACCACCTGATCGAAATCCCTTCGGCCCCAACGCTGTACCAGCCGCTGCTGTCCACGGTTCCGCTGCAGATCTTCGCCGCCGAGGTGGCGCAGGCCCGCGGCTACGACGTCGACAAGCCGCGCAACCTGGCCAAGTCCGTCACGGTCGAGTAGCCGCGCGGCTACTGGACGGTGACCGTGCCCTTCATATCCGGGTGCAGCGGGCACAGGTAGCGGTAGGTGCCGGGCGTGGTGAAGGTGTGGCTCCACTCGCCCTTGTGGATGATCGGGCTGTTGATGCCCAGCGCGACATCGCCGATGCCCTGCACGGCGTGCGGGGCGCGGTCGTCGAACTTCCAGGTCACGGTGTCCCCGGCCTTGACGGTGATGTCGGCCGGGGAGAACTTCATGTCCTTCACCTCGACGGTCACCGCGGCGGCAACCGCCGGACCGGTGCTGGTGGCCGTCGCGGAGGCGGCCGGAGCGGCCGTGGTCGAGGTGGCCGCGGTCTTCGAGCTTTCCGACGAGCAGCCCCCGGCCACCAGCGCTCCGGCCACGACCGCGACGAGAAGCAGGACACGCGAAGACGACTGGCGACGGATCGACATGCCAGCCAGGTTAGTACCCGGCGATAGCGCGCCATTCGCGGGCACCGCGCTGACCTGCGCCGCGGCTCCCCAGGCGTAGTCTCCTCAAGCGCAGGCAATCACATCCGGGAGGCGATCATGACCGCACCGGCGGTGCGCGGGTACTACACGGCCGACGAGGTCCGGGCCGCGGAGGCCGAGCTGTTCACCAGGGTGCCCGAGGGAATGCCCATGCGGCGGGCCGCCTTCGGCCTCGCCGACGTGGTGGCGCGGGAGCTGCGCGAACGCACCGGTGGCGTCGCCGGTCGCGCGGTGACCCTGCTGGTCGGGTCGGGCGACAATGGCGGCGACGCGCTGTGGGCGGGCTCGTTCCTGCGGCGGCGCGGGGTCGCGGTGCGGGCGGTCCTGCTGGTACCGGAGCGCGCCCACGCGGCGGGCCTGGCGGCCTTGCGCCGGGCGGGCGGGCGGATTCTCGCCGTCTCCGCCACCGCCGAGGAACTGCGGGAAACGGATCCGCCCCGGCTCGGGCTGCGGCAACACGTCGACACCGGCACCTCCGTGCCCGACCGGGTCGGTCGGCTGCTGGGCGCGCCGGATCTGGTGGTGGACGGCATCGTCGGCATCTCCGGTCGTGGCCCGCTGCGCCCGGTGGCGGCCGAACTGGTTGCGGGCGTGCGCTGTCCGATCATCGCCGCCGACCTCCCCTCCGGCGTCGATCCCGATACCGGAGCCGTGGCCGGTCCGGCCGTCCGCGCGGACGTCACCGTCACCTTCGGCGCCCGCAAGCCGGTGCACGCGCTCGCCGCACCGCACTGCGGCCGAATCGAGCTGGTGCCCATCGGATTACGACTGCCCGAGGCGAATCTCATCGCGCTGGAACCACGGGCGGTCGGCGCGGGCTGGCCGGTCCCGGGCCCCTCGGACGACAAGTACACCCAGGGCGTCACCGGCGTCTGCGCGGGCAGCGGCACCTATCCCGGCGCCGCCGTGCTGTGCACGGGTGGCGCGGTCGCCGCCACCTCGGGCATGGTGCGCTACGCGGGCACCGGCGCGCAACAGGTCCTCGCCCATTTCCCGGAAGTGATTGCCGCGGAGACCATTTCCGCGACCGGCCGGGTCCAGTCCTGGGTCTTCGGCCCGGGCGCGGGCACCGATGCCGCCGCCCGCGACCGGCTGGCCGAGGTCCTGGCCACCGACCTGCCCGTGGTGGTGGACGCCGACGGCCTCACCCTGCTCGCCGCCGAACCCGGTCTGGTCACCGGCCGCGCCGCCCCGACCGTCCTCACGCCGCACGCCGGCGAATTCGCCCGCCTGACCGGTGCCGAACCCGGCGCCGACCGTGTCGCCGCCGTGCGCAAACTCGCCGAATCCTGGCAGGTGACAGTGCTTTTGAAGGGTCGCGCCACCCTGATCGGGGGCCCCGGCGTCCCGGTCTTCGTCAATGAGGCGGGCGGCTCGTGGGCCGCCACCGCCGGTTCCGGTGACGTCCTGTCCGGCATCGTCGGCGCCCTCCTGGCTCGCGGCCTCCACCCGTCCTGGGCCGCCGCGGCCGCGGCCCGCGCCCACTCCCTGGCCGCGAACCTCGCCGCGCACGCCACCACGTCGGCGGGAGCCCCGATCTCCGCCTCCCCGTTGCTCTCCCATGTCCGCGAGGCCATCGGCACCCTCCGGGAGCTCGCCGCCTGATCCTCCGGCACCGGTGATCCCCGGTCGGCTACGCGCTGTTCCATCCCGACGACTTCACGCGGCCGTACCGGTAGCGGCGGCACGCAGGGCGGTCCGCGCGGCCGTGACGATCGGATGGGCGCCGGTGCCGCGGCGGTAGGCGAGGTGGGTGCGGCGGCGGGCCGGTAGCGCGGTGAGGGTGACGCCCGGGGGTGTCGAGCGGACGCCCAGGTCTGGGACGAGTGCTACGCCCTGGCCCGCGGCGACGAGCGCCAGCACGGTGCCGAAGTCGTCGGCGTGGTGGCGGATGCGCGGGGTGAATCCCGCGGCGAGACAGGCGCGGACCGTCATCTCGTGGCAGAGGGTGCCGGGCGTGCCCGCGATCCACGGCGAATCGGACTGTGCGGCAAGCGGTCCGGGCTCGCGGGCGGCCAGGTGGATGGTTTCCTCGAACAACGGCTCGGTGTCGAGGCCGGGTTCGGGTGCGAGGGGAACGTAGTCGTACTCCTGCAGCAGCGCGATATCGAGGGTCTCGGCCCGCAGGGCAGCGGGGGCGGCCGCCGGATCCAGTTCGGTGACAAGCAGTTCCAGCCGCGGATGGTCGCGGCTCAGCGACACCAGCGCGGGGGACAGGATGGCGTGCACGGCGGTCGGGAACGCGCCGATGCGCAGGGTGCCCGTGAGTTCGTGCCGGGCGGAGGCGAGTTCGGCGGTGGCCTCTTCCAGCACGGACAGGATGGTCTCGGTGTGCTCGACCAGCCGCAGCGCGGCCGGCGTGAGGGTGACGCTGCGCCCGGTGCGTTCCAGCAGCGGCACCCCGGCCTCCCGCTCCAGCGCGGTGAGCTGCTGGGACACCGCCGACGGCGTGTAGGTCAGGGCCTCGGCGACCGCGGCGATGGTCTTGCGGTGCGCGAGCTCGCGCAGCAGGCGCAGACGGCGGACATCCAGCATCAGCTGATCTTATGCTCGGGCGAAGAAACGTGAAATAGACCTGAAGCCCGGCATCGATCACGCTGGTCACATGACATTCACCGGCCTGTATGTGCCCCTGGTCACGCCCTTCACCGCCGACGGCGACCTGGCCGCCGACGCCCTGGAAGCGCTCGCCCACGAGGTCCTCGACGCGGGCGCGGCGGGCCTGGTCGCGCTCGGCACCACCGGCGAACCCGCCACCCTGACCGCGGCCGAGCAGGCCCGGGTCATCGATATCTGCGCGAACGTCTGCCGCGAGCGCGCCGCCGCCCTCATCGTCGGTGCGGGCTCCAACACGACCCTCGACTCAGCGCGCGCCCTCGCCGCCCTCGACCCGCGCGCCACCGCCGCCCTCGCGGTCGTCCCCTACTACTTGCGTCCGTCGGAAGCCGGTGTGGTGGAACATTTCCGGACCCTCGCCGCCGCCAGCCCCGTGCCGCTGCTGATCTACCACATCCCGTACCGCACGGCCCTGACCCTCAGCGCCGACACCCTGCTCCGCCTGGCCGAACTGCCGAATGTCGCGGGCTTCAAATACACCGCGGGCGGCATCGACGACACCACGATCTCCTTCATGTCCCGGGTGCCCGGCCACACTTCGGTGCTCGCGGGCGACGATCTGTATGCCGCTCCGCTGCTGGCCCTGGGCGCGTCGGGTGCGATTCTCGCCTGCGCCAATGTCGCCCCCGCCGCCTACGCCGACCTGATCGCCGCCTGGCGCCGGGGCGAACTGGAATCCGGCCGCGAACTGGGCAACCGCCTGGCTCCGCTGGCCGCCGCCCTGTTCACCGAACCCAATCCCGTTGTCGTGAAGGCGGTTCTGGCCGCCCAGGGCCGCATCCCCACCCCGGCCGTCCGGCTGCCGCTGCTCCCGGCAAGCGAGAGCGCGTTGTCCGCCGCACTGGCGGCGATTGCCGCTGCGAAGGTGACGACTGATTTCGTGAGGGCCGGGTAACTCACCGGGTACGCCCAAAATCGGTGTGGCAACCAACCGCCGGCACGGGTGCGTGACGGTCGACGGCTCTCAGCCGTCCGCTGAAGGCTCGGGGAGACAAGATGGCAGTATCGAGGGCGTGAAGAAGCCAGACCCACAGGTGGAGATCGTCGTCGACCTGGATGCCATCGCCCACAATGTGCGAATCCTGGCCGAGCACGCCGGCGACGCCGCGGTCATGGTCGTGGTCAAGGCCGACGGGTACAACCACGGTGCGGCGGAGGTGGCGCGGGCGGCCCTGGCGGCGGGCGCGCGGGAACTCGGCACCACCACGGTCGGGGAGGCGGTGGAGCTGCGGGCCGCGGGGATCACCGCACCGATCCTGTGCTGGCTCAACACCTCCGACACCGACTACGCGAGCGCCATCGCGGCCGATATCGAAATCGGCGTCTCCGCACTCACGCAGCTCGAGGGCGTGGCGCAGGCGGCGCGGCAGCTCGGCCGGACCGCCACCGTGAGTCTCAAGGTGGACACCGGGCTCAATCGCAACGGCATCCCCGCCGCCGAATTCCCCGAGGTGCTCGACCTGCTCGGGCGGCTGGTGGCCGAGGAGACGGTGCGCTTCCGCGCCATCTTCTCCCACCTCGCGCTCGCCGACGAACCGCAGCATCCGGTCAATGACCTGCAGCGCGAACGGTTCCTGGAGTTCATCGCCACCGCCAAGGAGCACGGCCTGCAGCCGGAACTGGTGCACCTGGCGAATTCCGCTGCCGCACTGACCCGTCCGGACCTCGCCTTCGACATGGTGCGCCCCGGCATCGCCGTGTACGGCCTGTCACCGATCCCGGAGCTGTCCGATTTCGGGCTGCGTCCGGCCATGACCTTCCGCGCCCGGGTGCTCCGGGTGAAGCGGGTCGCGGCGGGGGAGGGCGTGTCCTACGGCCACGAGTGGACCGCCGACCGCGACACCACGGTCGCCCTCGTTCCGGCCGGCTACGCCGACGGCGTGCCGCGCCCGCTGGGCGGCCGATTCTCGGTGGCGCTGGGCGGCGTCCGCTACCCGCAGATCGGCCGGGTCTGCATGGATCAGATCGTGCTGGACCTGGGCGAGAACGAAGCCGGGGTCCGGGCGGGTGACACCGCGGTGCTGTTCGGTGGTGAGCCCGGTCACCCGCACGCCCAGGAGTGGGCCGACACGCTGGGCACCATCAACTACGAGATCGTCTGCTACCCCCGCGGCCGCGTGGTCCGTACCCACGTCGGCGGTGACCGGTGACCGATCACCGCATGCTCGCCACCGTCGAGGACACCGAGGCGCTGGGCCGCGAGCTCGCCGAACAACTGCATGCCGGGGATCTGGTGATCCTCGACGGCCCGCTGGGCGCGGGCAAGACCGCGCTCACTCGCGGCATCGCCGCCGGGCTGGGTGTCGAAGGACGGGTCAGCTCACCGACTTTCATCATCGCCCGCCAGCACCGCGCCGGAACCCACCCGGGCGCGGTGGCCCTCGTGCACGTGGACGCCTACCGGCTCGGCGGCGACCTCGACGAACTCGACGCCCTCGACCTGGACACCGATCTCGACCACGCCGTGGTGGTGGTCGAATGGGGGCTGGGTGTGGCCGAACACCTGTCCGATCGCCATCTGCGCGTGCAGCTGCGCCGCGAACCCGAGTCCGATGTGCGCACCGCCGAATGGGAGTGGGTCGCCGCTAATTGAAACCGGACCGGAAAAGTCCCGGATCCGCCGGTAAGTTCCCGCAGGCAGACACCACGCCGAGTGGGCTGTACCACCCGGTATCGTAAAGACAATCATGCTGATATTGGCTGTCGACACCGCGACCCCCGCCGTCACAGCGGGACTGGTGGAACTGGAACCGGCGCAACCCGGGTCGAACGCACCGCAGATCACCACGATCACCGCCAAGGTGACCGTGGACGCTCGCGCGCACAACGAGGTGCTGACCCCGCAGATCCTGGCCTGCCTCGCCGAATCCGGCCGCTCCCGTGCCGATATCGCCGCTGTCGTGGCCGGTGTCGGGCCCGGGCCGTTCACCGGACTGCGCGTGGGCATGGCCACCGCGGCCGCCTTCGGTGACGCACTGAGCGTGCCGGTGTACGGGGTGTGCAGCCTGGACGCCATCGCCGCCGACACCGAGAGCTATCTGCGTGAGAGCGCCGACCCGATCGAGCTGCTGGTCGTCACCGACGCCCGCCGCCGCGAGGTGTACTGGGCGCGCTACCGCACCGCGGCCGGGGGCCGCATCCTGACGCGGTCCGAGGGACCCGAGGTGAGCAAGCCCGCCGATCTGGATCAGGCCGCCGCCATCGTGATCGCCGGATCCGCTTCGCACGTCGACTATTTCGATCTGCCGGTGCTGCCGGTCGAGACGCCGTCCCCTGCGGGCCTGGTGCGCTGCGCCGCCGCCGAGATCCTGGCCGGCGTCGTGCCCGCGCCGCTGGTGCCGCTGTACCTGCGCCGCCCCGATGCCGTCGAGAAGAGTTACGCGCAGGTGGGCCGATGACCATCCGCATCGAACCGATGCGGCCTGCCGACGTCACCCGCTGTGCCGAACTCGAGCAGGTGCTGTTCCCGGAGGACGATCCCTGGCACGAGGTTTCGTTCCTGTCGGAGCTGGCCGGACCGCACAACCGCTACATCACCGCGCGCGACACCGACGGCCGCATGATCGGCTACGCCGGCATCGCACTGCTCGGCACCGCCGAACATCCCGAGGCCGAGGTCCACACCATCGGCGTCGATCCCGCCGAGCACCGGCGCGGCATCGGCACCCGGCTGCTGGAGGCGCTGCTGCTGGAGGCCGGGCGCCGCGGCGGGCCGGTGTTCCTCGAGGTCCGCACCGACAACGCGCCTGCCATCACGCTCTACGAGAAGCACGGCTTCCACATCATCGGATTGCGCAAGAACTACTACCAGCCCAGCGGGGCCGACGCGTACACCATGCGGCGACCCGCCATGGCCGGCTTCCCGCAGGACGGATTCACCACCGACGCCGAGGTCTCGTCATGATCGTCATGGGTATCGAAAGCTCGTGCGACGAAACGGGAGTCGGCATCGTGCGCCGACTGCCCGACGGCAGTTGCGAACTGCTCGCCGACGAGGTCGCCTCCAGCGTGGACCAGCACGCCCGCTTCGGCGGCGTGGTGCCCGAGATCGCTTCCCGCGCGCACCTCGAGGCCATCGTGCCCGCCATGCGCCGGGCGCTGGCCACGGCCGGCATCAGCAAGCCCGACGCCCTCGCCGTCACCATCGGCCCCGGTCTCGCGGGCGCGCTGCTGGTGGGCGTCGCGGCGGCGAAAGCCTATGCGGCGGCCTGGGATATCCCGTTCTACGCGCTCAACCATCTGGGCGGGCACGTGGCCGTCGACACCCTCGAACACGGTCCCATGCCCCCGGCGGTCGCGCTGCTGGTGTCCGGCGGGCACACCCACCTGCTGCAGGTCACCGATCTCGCCCACCCCATCACCGAATTGGGCAGCACGGTCGACGACGCCGCGGGCGAGGCCTTCGACAAGGTGGCCCGCCTGCTCGGCCTCGGCTATCCGGGCGGGCCGGTGCTGGATTCCATTGCCACCGAGGGCGATCCGAGCGCCATCGCCTTCCCGCGCGGCATGACCGGCCCCCGCGACCCGCGCTACGACTTCTCCTTCTCCGGACTGAAGACCGCCGTCGCGCGCTATGTCGAAGCGGCGCAACGGGAAGGCCGCGAGCTGCCCATCCCGGATATCGCGGCGTCCTTCCAGGAGGCCGTGGCGGATGTGCTCACCATGAAGGCGGTGCGCGCGGTCCAGGACACCGGCGTCGACACCCTGGTGCTGGGCGGCGGCGCGACCGCCAACTCCCGCATCCGCTCGATGGCCGAAGAACGCTGCACCGCAGCGGGTATCACCCTGCGCGTCCCCAAGCCGCGCCTGTGCACCGACAACGGCGTCATGATCGCCACCCTCGGCGCCCACGTGATCGCCGGCGGCGCAGAGCCTTCCGAACTCAGCGTCGCCACCGACCCCGGTCTTCCAGTCTCCACCAGCCACCTGTAACGCCGCCTGCAAAAGATCGTGGCGGTTTGGCGAATGCCGAGGCGACAACCGATTTCGTGACGGTTGGGGTAACTCATCGGGTACGTCCGAACTCGGTTCGGCACCCATCCGCCGGCCCGGGTACGTGACCGTGGACGGCTCTCAGCCGGCCGCTGAAGTCTCGGGGAGGCGGTCCGACTCGGCCGACGGCAGCGAGGTGCCGAGCAGCGGCCCGAGCAGGCGGGGGAGATCCGCGGGGAACGGGATCTGGGGTAGGTCGGGATCCGGGCGCAGCGGCGGCTGGGCGGTGCTACTGGGCGCGGCGGGCGCGCCGCCGGCCGAACCGGTCAGGGGCGTCGGAGCCGCGGCCGTGGTGCGGCGCTGGGTGGTCGTGGTGCTGGTGGAGCCGCCCGCAGGACCCGTCGGCGTGGTCTGCGGGACCGGCTGCTGCGGGCCGGTCGTGGACGGCGAGTAGTGGGTGTTCTGCGGCTCGGGCACCACGAATTCCTTGACCCCGTACCCGACGATCAGTCCGACCACCACGATCGCGCCCGCCAGCGTGCCCGCGAGCTTGGTGAAGGTGCCGATCGGCGCGTCCGAGCCCAGGCCGATCACCGGGAAGGTGCTGCTCGGCGTGGTCGAATCCGCCACCAGCGCCGCGCCTTTCGCGATCGCGGCCTCCGGCTCCGGCACGGTGACGACCGGCACGTCGAGCTCGCGCTCCAGCCCCACCACCATGATCGGCACATTGGCGCCGCCGCCGATCACGGCGACCGCCTCCGGGAACTTCGGCGCGCGCGCGAACACGGTACGGGAGAACACCGCCAGCTCGCGCAGCAGGTCGGCGACGATCTCCTCGAAGTCCACCCGGGTCAGTTTGAGCGGCTGCCCGGCCACATGGTCGATGGTGACCGCCGGGACCACCGACAGGTGCTCCTTGGCGGCGCGGCTGCGGTTGAGCAGGATGCCCCGGTTGGGGCGGATGCCGCGGCGGGACAGGTGGCAGTCCAGCAGATGCTGCAGGATCAGCTCGTCGATGGCGTTGCCGCTGATGGCGGTGGTGCGCTCGGTGCGCAGCACGGTGTCGTCGGCGTGGTCGGCCACGGTGACCGTGGTCCCGGTGGCCCCGATGTCGATGATTGCCACCGTGTTCCAGCGGTCCAGCAGGCCGGTGTGCCGCAGATAGGCCAGGGCCGCGGTGCTTTCCGGGATGAGCTGCACGCCGTGCCGCTGCCGGCCGATCGCCGAGCGGATGATCTGGGCCTGCTCCCGGTCCCGGTAGGCGACCGCGATGTCACTGGGCGGGGCCGAGTCGGGCTCGCGGTGGCCGTTGCCGCGGGCGATCGAATGGGCGCCGACCGGATGCACGCTGTCGCGCGGGATCTGGGTGGTCATCAATTCGATCGAGGAGGCCACCAGATCACCGACGTCGGAGTGGGCGGTATCGGCTGTCACGACGCGGTAGTCGAAGTTCTGGGCGCCGTTGGGCGCGGTGGCGACCGTCGCCGAGCACACCACCTCGCTCCCGGCGGAGATGCCGAGGGATGTTCGCATGTTCACCTCCCTTCGAGCGGATGGTCCGGGTGGAGACGACCATCTCGAACGGACTCCGGACGCGCCCTACGGGTAGCGGACGTCTCCGAGCTTCGGATCGCGGCGGGCCCTTGTCCGATAGGGCATTCGGACCTGCCACTGATCACTTGCGGTCTTGCTCTCTTCTCGAGCCCGCGCGCTGGGTTGCCGCGCGGTTAGCGGGGTGAAGCAGTTGTGAAACTCTCGACGGTGCACGTGGCGGGACCGAGTCGGTCTCGTCGCGTGGCCGACGTCAATGGTGTCACAATCCGTTATCCGAACGTTACAGATTTTCGGATTTCTTTGGAAGACCTCAGATTCCCGGGCCGTCGTGTCGGCGAGTCGCGTTGTCCAGCGGTGTTGCCGTGCTGTCCAGCGGCGTTACAGGTAACACCGGGCGCCGAGTAGCAGTGCCCGGCCTTGAGCGCTGGCACTCCCGTGTATAGAGTGCTAGTTGGCACTGGGTTAGTGCTGAGGTGCCAGCTGATGACTACTGAGCAGGGGTCCCGGCACCCGCGACGACGGGGCTGATTGCGCAGGGTCACACACATGACCGAAACCGTGAGTCCGGGGAACAGCCCCGGACGCGACGAATCCCCTGAAAGTGGAGGGCTCAACGTGGCGAGCGTGAACATCAAGCCGCTCGAGGACAAGATCCTCGTCCAGGCCAACGAGGCCGAGACGACGACCGCCTCCGGCCTGGTCATCCCCGACACGGCGAAGGAGAAGCCCCAGGAGGGCACCGTCATCGCCGTGGGCCCGGGTCGCTGGGACGAGGACGGCGAGAAGCGGATTCCGCTGGACGTCAAGGAAGGCGACGTCGTCATCTACAGCAAGTACGGCGGCACCGAGATCAAGTACAACGGTGCGGAGTACCTGATCCTGTCGGCTCGCGACCTGCTGGCCGTCGTCACCAAGTAAGAACGCTCCAACTCTCGGGGCTCTCAGGGGCTTCCCCTGAAACCCCCTCGAGAGACACCGCCCCGGAGTCGCAGCTGCCAACAGCAACCGGCCCGGGGCGGAGTGCGTTCCGACCCAACTCATTTCAGGAGTAGGTACATGGCAAAGCAGATCGAGTTCGACGAGAAGGCTCGTCGGGCCATGGAGCGCGGCGTCGACAAGCTCGCCGACGCCGTCAAGGTCACCCTGGGCCCGCGCGGCCGGCACGTGGTGCTGGCCAAGGCGTTCGGCGGCCCGACCGTCACCAACGACGGCGTGACCATCGCCCGTGAGATCGACCTCGAGGACCCCTTCGAGAACCTGGGCGCGCAGCTGGTCAAGAGCGTCGCCACCAAGACCAACGATGTCGCCGGCGACGGCACCACCACCGCCACCGTGCTGGCGCAGGCCCTCATCAAGGGCGGCCTGAAGAACATTGCCGCGGGCGCCAACCCGATGACCCTGGGCAAGGGCATGAACAAGGCCGCCGAGGCGGTCGCCGCCGCCCTGCACGCCGCCGCGACCCCGGTCAACGGCGAGAAGTCCATCGCGCAGGTCGCCACCGTGTCCTCGCGGGACGAGGAGATCGGCGCGCTGGTCGCCGAGGCGCTGACCAAGGTCGGCAAGGACGGCGTCGTCACCATCGAGGAGTCCTCGGGTCTGCAGACCGAGGTCGCCATCACCGAGGGCGTGCAGTTCGACAAGGGCTACCTGTCCCCGTACTTCGTCACCGACCCGGAGACCATGCAGGCGGTCTACGAGGACGTGTGGATCCTGCTGAACCGCGAGAAGATCAGCTCCCTGCCGGATCTGCTGCCGCTGCTGGAGAAGATCGCTGAGTCGGGCAAGCCGGTCGTCATCATCGCCGAGGACGTCGACGGCGAGGCGCTGTCCACCCTGGTGGTCAACGCGATTCGCAAGACCCTCAAGGTCGTCGCCGTGAAGGCCCCGTTCTTCGGTGACCGCCGCAAGGCGTTCCTGGACGACCTGGCCATCGTCACCGGCGGCACCGTGGTCAACCCGGACCTGGGCATCACCCTGCGTGAGGCCGGCCTGGACGTGCTGGGCAAGGCCCGCCGCGTCGTGGTCACCAAGGACGAGACCACCATCGTCGAGGGCGCCGGCGCGCAGTCCGACATCGACGGGCGAGTTGCCCAGCTGCGCAAGGAGATCGAGAACACCGACTCCGACTGGGACCGCGAGAAGCTGGAAGAGCGCCTGGCCAAGCTGGCCGGCGGCGTCGCCGTCATCAAGGTCGGCGCGGCCACCGAGACCGAGCTCAAGGAGCGCAAGTACCGCGTCGAGGACGCCGTCGCGTCCGCCAAGGCCGCGGTCGCCGAGGGCATCGTCCCCGGTGGTGGCACCGCCCTGGTGCAGGCCGCGTCCACGCTGAACGCCCTGCGCGACTCGCTCTCCGGTGACGAGGCGGTCGGCGTCGAGGTCGTGCGTCAGGCCCTGCTGTCGCCGCTGTTCTGGATCGCCAGCAACGCCGGCGTCGACGGCGCGGTCGTCGTGTCCAAGGTGTCCGACGGCAAGCACGGCTTCAACGCCGCCACCCTCACCTACGGCGACCTGGTCGCCGAGGGCGTCATCGACCCGGTGAAGGTGACCCGTTCCGCGGTGGAGAACGCCACCTCGGTGGCGCGCATGGTGCTCACCACGGAGTCCGCGATCGTCGACAAGCCGGTCGAAGAGCCCGCCAACGCGCACCACGGCCACGCCCACTGACCCAGCCCCGCTGACGTCAGCTCAGGCCCCCGGACAGCCCGCTGTCCGGGGGCCTCGCCGTCTCCGAACCCCTACCGCGCCACCCGACTTCCTCCGGCGCGATCCGGCCGTCGGCGCGACTGCGCCACGCCCCGCACCGCCATGGTGACGCCCGCACCGCCATGGTCCCGCCCGCTGCCATGGTGACGCCCCGCTTGCTGTGGTCTCGCCTGGACTGCATTGCGCCACTGTCATTTTCGGGCCGCCGCGCCGTGTCCACCGAGGCAGTACCGGCCTCGCTCGATGAAAGTTCCAATGCCCGAACGGAATCCGACCGCCGCGAGGTATCGGTCCGGGTATGCGGGCCCGCATTGGTTTTCGGATCCGCGCGGGAGTCAGCGCGCCGGGGAGTTCGTCAGCGTGGGCCCGGGGTAGGAGTCGGTCGGTGACGGCGTCAGCCAATTCGGGCCCAGCGGCCCGGAGACGGGCGGGAGTGGGATGGCGGGGGATGGGTCCCGGAGATCGCCCGAATGGGAGTCGGTGAAGGCATAGAGACCCCCGATGACGAGGGTGACAGCGGCCAGTCCCGCGAGGCCACGGCGGTAGGAGCGAATGAGGATGCTGAGGAGTCGCATACGAATCGGTCTTTACCGGCAAAGCATGCAGCCGAAACCGGTCAGGCGACCTGAATCGGCGGCAGGCAATGGGGCCTCGCGGGCGTGACGGGTTCGGGACCTCGTACTTCGGGAAATGAGCTCTCAGTCGTGGATCGGACTGGGGGAGCGGCCATTTCCGTGGTGGAGACCGGGGTGGGAGCGGTGGATCGTGTTCGGCGGTGCCTGGTCTGTGGCTATCGCGGCGAGAAGGCGATCGCGGAGCGCGGGCGGTGGCGGTACGGCCACCGCGGACGCGGCCAGCATGATGGCTTCTCGGGTCTGCTGCACTTCCTGGGTGAAGGCGGCGCGCAGTACGGCGTCGTCGGTATCCAAAAGGTCCGCCACTGCGCGCTGATCTTCGTCGCCGATCGATCCGAGCGCGACAGTGTGCGCGAGATCGATCTGGCTTTCTTTCATCTCACGTCACTCCCAAACTTTTCTTGAGTCGTGTCAATCCATCCCGTATACGGGACTTGACGGTCGGCAACCCCACGCCCAGATGGGCTGCGACTTCGGCGTACGTGCGTCCGCCGAAGTACGCGAGGGAGATGGCTTCCCGCTGCGTCTCCGTCAACGTCGCCAGGCCGGCGAGCACCGCCTGCTGTTCCAGCCGACGCCCGACCTCCTCGGTGACTTCGTCGAATTCGTTGCCGAGGGTGCTGGTGCCGTACGCGACCTCGCGCAGGGCGTGCGCCTGCTCGGCCCGAACCCGGTCGACCGCGCGCCTATGGGCCAGCGTCATCAACCAGGTGACGGCCGAACCCTTGGACGGGTCGAAGTTGGCTGCCGTGCGCCAGATCTGGAGATAGACCTCCTGCGTGGTCTCCTCCGCATAGCCCGGATCATGTAGCACGCGTAGAACCAGGCCGAACACTCTCGCGCTGGTGCGGTCGTACAGCTCGGCGAACGCCTGCTGATCCGACTGCCCGCAACGCTCGAGGAGTGCGGCTAGTTCCAGACTTTCGGCTGCGCGCGCCGTCACCGCAGAGTCCACGCTGGGCGTTTCCGCCCCTCCGTCCCTCGAGCTCTGGAACGAGTTGCCCTCTGCGGCAGGCGGCCGCGCTGTCACAACGCTCCGTTCTGTGTCATCGGCCACGAGGGTAGCGTGCCGCTATAACCTCCTCTCGCGTGGGGGTATCGGCAAAGAGACTGTGGCAGAGTGGCTTTCCAGTTGACCGAACCGTCGCATACATGACATTCGAGACATGCCGTGACGCCGGTCGTCGCCGACCCTCTCGAGCGGTGCCGGGTGTTTGCTAGACATTCGGCACGCCATCGCTGTCGGATGGGAGGAATCTCGAGCGCACCCGGTCGCCGGCCTCAGTGATACCGCTGGTGAACACCAGTCACGCGAGTTTGCCTGGAGCGCAGAACAGGTGGGTCAGGCGACGATGCGCCGGCGGTTGCGGCGGGCGTGTAGCTCGCGCTCGGTCTCGGACATGCCGCCCCAGATGCCGTAGGGCTCGCTGACCTTCAGCGCGTGCGACCGGCACTGCAGCAGCACCGGGCAGGACTTGCAGATCTCCTTGGCGCGTAGCTCGCGCTGGGCCCGGGCACGGCCGCGTTCGCCGTCCGGGTGGAAGAACACCGCGGAGTCCTGGCCGCGGCAGGATCCGCGCATCTGCCAATCCCAGACATCGGCGTTCGGACCTGGGAGGTGGGTCGGCATAGGCATGGTGAACTCCTCATGGTGCGAGCTCGTCGGCATTGTCGAGCGGTGCTGGTGGCAAACAGGTGGCCGCATCGCCGTGGCCCGGCGATCGCACTTCGTCGGCTCCGCAATTCGACACGACGCCAACGACGGCGATGACGTACGTTAGGTCGGACAACGAATTCGAGTCAATAGCTTCATTCGACTCGAGCCGAATACGTGCACATTAGAGAATTAACATCCTAGCTATTTACAAAACCGCCTACCTGTGGTGATACTGATCGGTTGCCCAGCACCGTGACCAACCCGTGATAGCCCATCCGTCTGGTCGAAGTGCCTGGTAGCAGCAGCTTTTCGAGGGTCGATACCTGTCACTCGATCTATGCAAGAGTCTCGATCAGAGTGATCTCAGCCATTGGACATCTCGCGCTGAGTAGGGTAGAGATGGCCGATTCGCGGCCGTCAGGTTAATAGCGCGAAACGCTATACGAATTCCTTACGGGCGTGCTGGGCGATAGCGAGAACAGATTTACGGAGTGGAAACACAAAGGCGCTGGTGAATGCTGATCGATAGCTGGGGGCCTATGGTATGGCAGCTGCCCGCACTTGCCCCGGCACTGGTTACAGTGCGGCTGTGCCTGTGCTCGAAGTGAACTCCGAACTCGCCGACGCCGCTTTCGGCGCCACGCCAGAACGCGCTGCCACCGGTTTGCCCGCGGCCGCCGACGCCGCCGAATCCTGGATGCGAGCAGTCTCGCTCAGTGGAATCGGACACTACGCCGCCGCGCGCGCCGAGCTCGCCCGCGCCCGCCGCGCCACCACCGACCCCGCGCTGCTGTCGCTCACCCACAGCACCGAGGCTTCGTTGCTGCGCCAGCTCGGCTGGCACGGCGACGCCGCCGTGGCCGACGGCCGCGCGGCCGCCCTCGCCCTGCCCGCCGTCGCCGGCGATCGTGCTCCCGTGGCCGCGCCCGCCGCGACCCCGGCGGAAATCAGGCGCGCCGAAGCGGTTTGCGATGCGTTGACCGGACTCGCCGCCGATGCTCTCGGCACCCTCCGCCCGGCGCTTGCCGCCCGGCTGCTGGATCGTTGCCGTAAACACCTCGACGTTCATCTGACCGATGCCCCGAGTGCGTGGCGCCCGCGTGTCCGTCTGCACTGGGTGGCTGCCGAGACGGCGCTGTCGGCCCCCGGCTCCGGTTTGATCTCCGTTCCCGCGGCCGAGCTCGCGGCCGGCGGTCGCCCGGCTCCGGCCGATCCCGCCCTGGCCCACGCCGAGGCCGCCCTCGCTCTCGCGGAAAACTCGCCCTCGCTGCGGCATCGAGTGAAATCCCGGCTACTGCTGGCCGCCGCCAGCGCCGCCGCGGGCGACCTCGACCGATCCCGGGCTCTCGCAACCGAAGTCGATCGCGCCTGCGCCGAACATGAGCTACTGCCGCTGCGCTGGGCCTGCGCCATGCTGCGCTCCGGCGTCGAACCCGGAGGTGACGGCGCGATCGTGGCCGCCGAGTGCGCGCGGTTGCTGGACGCTCGCGGCGGGCGATTGCGTTCGGCCAGCGGCCTTCTCGGCCATCCCTGAGCGCCCTCCGGGACTTCCCTGAGTCGTCCCGGAGAAGGACCCCGTAACAGCTGGCATCAATGCGCCAGCCGCTATTGTTGGACCGTTCCGCCCCCATCGGCGGAAGCACCGGCTCTCCCGCCGCCGTGCCACTCTCGAAAACGCCAGGAACAGCTCTGACGATGAACAACACGGGTGAGGAGTTGGATCCCGCAGTCGTCGCTGCCGCAGCGCAGGGCGACCGGGCGGCCCTTTCCCAGGTACTGGTGAGCATCCGCCCCCTCGTGGTGCGGTATTGCCGTGCGCGCATCGGATCGGCCGAACGTGGCCAGCTCTCCGCTGACGACGTCGCGCAGGAGGTTTGTCTGGCCGTCATGACCGCCCTCCCCAGGTACCAGGATCAGGGTCGGCCGTTCATGGCTTTCGTCTACGGCATCGCCTCGCACAAGGTCGCAGACGCCCACAGAAATTCCGCCCGTAACAAGGCGGACGCCATGGCCGAAGTACCGGATGTCATATCCACCGACCAGGGACCGGAGCAGCGAGCTCTCGAATCCGAAACGAGCCGGCAGATGAACGCTCTGCTGGCGACCTTGCCGGAAAAGCATCGAGAAATCCTGATCCTTCGCCTGGTCATGGGTCTGTCGGCTGAAGAAACTGCAGTCGCCGTGGGCAGTACGGCGGGTGCTATACGAGTCGCCCAGCACCGGGCACTCGCGAAACTCAAGTCTCAAGTGGCGAGGGCAGGTGAAATGTATGGCTAGGGATGGCGAGCGCGGTCGGGGCGACTGGAAGGCGCGACCTGGATCGCAGAACAGCGGTCCCTACGCCGAGGCGTCCGGTGATACCGGGCCGGTGGACATTGCCGCGGTGCGACGCGACGATGCACTGATCGACGCCATCTCCGGCGACGGCCCCGTGCAGACGGGTACTTCGGAGGAGTATCAGCTCGCCGCTTTGCTGGCGGACTGGCGCGCGGAGATCGTGGCCGAGCCGTTGCCGGCCGGACCGGACCTGGATGCCATTGTCGCCGCGGTCAACCAGGAGATCGGCGCACGGCAGGCCAGAATCGGCGCGTCGAATCGCGGGCGACTAAGGCTCGTCCGGCCCATCCTGGGTGCGGCGGCGGCCATGGCACTCGTCATCGGAGGTCTGACGGCGTTCTCCTACAACGCGAGTCCCGGCGATCCGCTCTGGCGGGTCAAGGAGGTCG
The DNA here is from genome assembly GCF_053603795.1 of Nocardia sp. NPDC004123. NCBI lineage: Bacteria > Bacillati > Actinomycetota > Actinomycetes > Mycobacteriales > Nocardiaceae > Nocardia > Nocardia sp. NPDC004123. Next base: position 143,701 of record NZ_JBSGGG010000002.1, on the reverse strand, counting down.
TGTTCAGCGAACAGGCCCAATCAACGGTTGTCTCGCGGGCGGACAGTGATCTGGTGCAGGCGCAGCAGCTCATCGCGCAGGGCAAGGCCGACGAGGCCAAGCCGCTGATGGAGCGTGCCGCCGACAATGCCTCCCAGGTCAACGACTCCGGCAAGAAGGACAACCTGACCGACCGCTGGCAGCAGCTGTACGCGGTGCTGCAGCAGAAGGCGCCCGAGGTGGCCAGCTCGCTGGCGTCGATCGCCCCGACCAGCAGCACCACCAAGGTGCCGGCCGTGACGACCACGCCGAATCAGCCGGTGCCGCCGGTGAATCCGCCGACCAAGACGGATGGCAGCCCGTCGACGACCGTCGATTCGCGGCCGGTCGAAACCGCGCCGAGCCCGAATCCGGGCGCCGGAGGCGGAATTTCGACGGTGCCGACCGTTCCGCCGGTGACCACCGTGCCCTCCCTGCCGCAGGAATCCGAACCGCCGGTGGTGCCGCCGACCGGTGGCGGCGGGAACCCGACGTCGGTCGTGGTTCCGAGCGGAGGCAATACCGGAGGCGGTACGACGGGTGGCGGTCCGACGAGTGGCGGTACCACGGGTGGCGGCCTGCAGCCGCCGCCGGTCGAAAAGCCCTCGCCCGTCGCGCCCGTCCCGTCCACGATCGTCCTGCCGACCGGCGGTGGCCTGCTGCCGCCGGTTCCGTTGCCGGGGACGCACTAGGACACCCCGCTTCACCCGATCGTCGTGCGCCGATCGGGTTTTCACGTCAGCGGGGCGGAACGGCCTTCGCGGGACATGCGAAAAGGGCCTGCATCCTTGGGATGCAGGCCCTTTTCGATGAATCAGACGTCGAACCCGTCGAATCCGTCGCCGTGCAGTGCCTCGTTCATGGAAGCGTCCGCGTAACCGCGGCAGTAGTCCCAGGTGACGTAGGCCTCGGGCGTCGGGTCGTAAGCGGGCTCGTGCGGTCGCACCGTGCCGTCCACCAGTAGCTGGAGGAGGTTGGCGCGCAACATGTCCCAGTCGTGGTAGTGATCCTGCCGGCAGTCCTCACAGCTGACCACGAGACCGCGGATGCCGCGGTGGGCCAGCAGCGCCTCGTAGACCGCGAGGTCGGCGAGATCCTCTTCGACCGCTAGGCGCTCGTGAGGATCCAGCGGCTCCCCCGGCTCGATGGCATCGAGCGCGGCCGACGGGTCGGAGGGGTCTCCGGCGAACGGATCCGGCGGCAAGCCAGGTGGTAGATGGTCACGCACAGTCCCACGGTACGCAGAACCACCCCATGTGCGCCAGCGCTGAAGGGGATTTGCCCTCACTTCGCTGGTGGTGCGGCGCACAGTGCGCTCTCGGTGTGGCGCGCGGTGTTGTCCTGGGCAGGCACAGTGGTTGTCCTGGGCAGGTGTCGTGATGTCGTGGCTGCCGACACAGTAATGGCACGGCCGGCAAACCGCAGCGGATGTGCTCGTCGATACGGCGCTGTCAGGCCCACTGACGCGGGGTCGGGCGGGGTGCGGCGTGGAATTGTCGAGCCGATACCATGGTTGACCAAAGGCCGGGTAGCAAACGCCGGCATTGCCATTCATCCACGCGTCCATCGGTGCCCGGTCCGGTGGATGTTGCCGAGGTCCAGGAGGGGTCGATCCGAATGAGCAGTCCCGTGACGGGCGAACGAAACACTGGCCGCCCCCATACGGGCGGCGACGATCCCGACAAGATCGCCATGCTCGGTCTCACCTTCGACGACGTGCTGTTGTTGCCCGCGGCCTCGGATCTGATTCCGAGCTCGGTCGACACCTCGAGCAAGCTGACGCGTGAGATCTCGCTGCGCACCCCGCTGGTGAGTTCGGCCATGGACACCGTCACCGAGGCGCGCATGGCCATCGCCATGGCGCGCGCGGGCGGTATGGGCGTGCTGCACCGCAATCTGTCGGTGGAGGCGCAGGCCGCGCAGGCCGAGACGGTGAAGCGGTCCGAGGCGGGCATGGTGACCGATCCGGTGACCTGTCGCCCCGATGACACGCTGGCCGAGGTCGACGCCATGTGCGCCCGCTTCCGCATCTCCGGTCTGCCGGTGGTGGACGAGCGCGGCATGCTGGTCGGCATCATCACCAACCGCGATATGCGGTTCGAGGTCGATCAGGACCGCAAGGTCGCCGAGGTGATGACCAAGGCGCCGCTGATCACCGCCCAGGAGGGCGTCACCGCCGAGGCCGCGCTGGGCCTGCTGCGCCGCCACAAGATCGAGAAGCTCCCGATCGTGGACGGCAGCGGCAAGTTGCGCGGCCTGATCACGGTGAAGGACTTCGTCAAGACCGAGCAGTACCCGAACGCCACCAAGGACCGTGACGGCCGCCTGCTGGTCGGCGCCGCGGTCGGTGTCGGCGAGGACGCCTGGGTCCGGGCCATGACGCTGGCCGAGGTCGGCGTGGACGTGCTGGTGGTCGACACCGCGCACGGTCACCAGTCGGGCGTGCTGCAGATGGTCTCCAAGGTCAAGGCCGAGGTCGGCGACCGGGTGCAGATCGTCGGCGGCAATGTCGCCACCCGCGCGGGCGCCCTGGCGCTGGTCGAGGCGGGCGTGGACGCGGTGAAGGTGGGTGTGGGCCCCGGCTCCATCTGCACCACGCGCGTGGTCGCCGGTGTCGGCGCGCCGCAGATCACCGCGATCCTGGAGGCCGTGGCGGCGTGCAAGCCGCACGGTGTGCCGGTCATCGCCGACGGTGGTGTGCAGTACTCCGGTGACATCGCCAAGGCCATCGCGGCCGGCGCCTCGACCGTCATGCTCGGTTCGCTGCTGGCCGGTACCGCCGAGTCGCCCGGCGATCTGATCCTGGTGGGCGGCAAGCAGTTCAAGAGCTACCGCGGTATGGGTTCGCTGGGCGCCATGCAGGGTCGCGGCGAGGCCAAGTCGTACTCCAAGGACCGCTACTTCCAGGACGACGTGCTCTCGGAGAAGAAGCTGGTGCCCGAGGGCATCGAGGGCCGGGTGCCGTTCCGCGGCCCGCTGGATCAGGTCATCCACCAGCTGGTGGGCGGTCTGCGCGCGGCCATGGGCTACACCGGTTCGCAGAGCATCACCGATCTGCAGGCGGCGCAGTTCGTGCAGATCACGGCGGCGGGCCTGAAGGAGTCGCACCCGCACGACATCACCATGACCGTCGAGGCTCCCAACTACACCACCCGTTCGTAGCCGGACATAACCGGCAAATACCAACGCCCACAAGGTTCGCGGCGCGTCTCGTTCTGGACTGACGGAGCGGGGGAGCGAAGCGGAGGAGCGGAGAAGGGAAGAACGAGACTTCCAGCGCCGCGAACCCGCCCGGAGCGAAGCGGAGGGCAAATCAGACACAGGAGGACTGACGATGCGCGATATGGTCGAGATCGGCATGGGCCGGACCGCCCGGCGCACCTACGAACTGGACGATATCGACATCGTTCCGTCCCGTCGGACCCGCTCGTCCAAGCAGGTGTCGCTGTCCTGGCAGCTGGACGCCTACCGCTTCGAGATCCCGTTCCTGGCGCATCCCACCGACGCGCTGGTGTCGCCGGAGTTCGCCATCGAGCTGGGTAAGGCCGGCGGTCTGGGCGTCATCAATGGTGAGGGCCTGTGGGCCCGGCACACCGATGTGGCCGCCAAGATCCAGCAGCTGACCGAGGTCGGCGAGAAGGAGGGCACCGAGGCCGCGGTGGCGCTGCTGCAGGAGCTGCACGCCGCCCCGATGCAGCCGGATCTGCTGGCCGCCGCGGTCGCGCAGGTGCGTGCGGCCGGTGTCACCACCGCGGTGCGGGTGAGCCCGCAGAACGCGCGAGCGCTGACCCCGGCGCTGGTGCAGGCGGGCATCGACCTGCTGGTGGTGCACGGCACCATCATCTCGGCCGAGCACGTGGGCGACGGTGAGCCGTTGAACATGAAGACCTTCATCGCCGAGCTGGATGTGCCGGTGGTGGCGGGCGGCGTGTCCGATCACCGCACCGCGCTGCACCTGATGCGCACCGGCGCGGCGGGCGTCATCGTCGGCTACGGCTCCATGCAGGGCGCCACCACCACGGGTGAGGTGCTCGGCATCGGGGTTCCGATGGCCACCGCCATAGCCGACGCCGCGGCCGCGCGTCGCGACTATCTGGACGAGACCGGCGGGCGCTACGTGCACGTCATCGCCGACGGCGAGACGCTGACCTCGGGCCACATCGCCAAGGCGATCGCCTGTGGCGCGGACGCGGTCATGCTGGGCGTGCCGCTGGCCATGGCGCGGGAGACCCCGGGCAACGGCTGGTACTGGCCGTCGGCCGCCGCGCATCCGTCGGTGCCGCGTGGCGCGGTGCTGCCGTACGCCGTCGACGAGGAGCGCGTCCCGCTGGACCAGGTCCTCTACGGCCCCTCCAACGACCCGTTCGGTTCGCTGAATCTGGTTGGCGGCCTGCGTCGTTCGATGGCGAAGACCGGCTACAGCGACCTCAAGGAATTCCAGAAGGTCGGTTTGAACATTCGCGCCTGACCACAGAGCACGGCCTCGCGCCCTTGTGCATTCACCCGAATGTGCAAGGGCGCGAACTGTATCCGACGTCCGTGCCACCGGTTGACTTCGGCCGCTGTCGAAGTCCTGGATCGGTCTCCGCCGCCTCCCCGTGCCTTCAGCGCCCGGCTCGGGAGCCGTCGACGGTCGTGCATGCGTGCCGGCGGTCGGGTGCCGAAACGATTTTGGACGTGCCCGACGAGTTACCCGGATCGGTACGAAATCAGTTGTCACCTTTGCGAACGGAGTCAACGGCTCCCGAGCTGGGCGCTGAAAGCGCGGGGCGGCGGGGGAGTCAAGTCGCGGAGGAATTCTCGGACCGCGGTGTTGACGGCCACGGGGTGGGTCATGTTCACCGTTTGCCGGGCGCCTTCGATTTCGAGGTAGTGGGCATTGGGGAGGCGGTCGGCGAGTTCGCGGGCGTGGGAGCGGGGGACGCCGGAGCGGGTGGGGTGGATGACCAAAGCGGGGCAGGTGATTTCGGATAGTCGGTCCAGGACCGAGTCGCGGCCCAGCAGGGCGCCGGCGGCCACCTCGGTGGCAGTGGGGTCGCGGGCGAGCCAGCGTTTCACCCAGACGGCGCGGTACCAGTCGTCGTCGCCGATGAGCCAGCGGGCCAGGTATTCGGCGAGGGCCGGGCGGGGCCCGTCCTCATACCATTTGTCGAGGAACCTACGGGCGTTGGCGAGTTCGGCCGGGGTGGGTTCGTGCGCCTCGCTGGAGAGCAGGACGAGGGCGGCGACGCGGCCGGGGGCCAGCAGCGCGGTGCGCAGGGCGATGAAGCCGCCTTGCGAAATCCCGCCCACCACGGCGCGTTCCGCGCCGAGCTGATCCAGTACGGTCAGCGCGTCCCGGGCGGAGGTCCAGTACGTGAACGGCAGCCCCTCGTCGCGGGTGCGGCCGTGCCCGCGCGCATCCCAGGTCACGATCCGGAACTCTGGTGTCAGCGCCGCCTGTTGCGACGCGAACATCGTTCGGTCCATGAGGAATTCGTGCCCCAACAGCACCACCGGGCCTCCGCCCCCGCTGTCCTCGTAGTGGATCTCGGCATCGATCGCACGGGCGAATGGCACGAGGTAGAGGATAGCCAGCACCGGTGACAATCCGGCGAGCTTTCCTGCGCACCGCGACGCTCGGTGCGACGGGTCGGCCGTGTCCCGACGCGACTGGCCGAGGTTCGCGAGGAATGGGCCGGAAGTCCCTATCGGTGACCCACCCGACGCGAATACCGTCCCGATGCCACCACTTCCGGGCCGGGCGCGGCCGCCGCTGCCGAGGCCGCGGCGGACCTCGGCCCGGGGTGGAGGTCCATCCCCCCTCCCCGAGACTTCGGCGGGCGGCTCGGTGCCGTTGACTGCCACGCACCCGGGCCGGCGGCTGGGTGCCGAACCGAATTTGGACGTACCCGGTGAGTTACCCGCCTCTCACAAGATCAGTTGCCACCTACCGATCCGCAGGTATATCCAGCGGAGACCAAAGGCCGGGGAGGCGTGGTCAATGTGATGTGTATCGCTCACTAGACTATGGCCGTGGCAGAAACCCAGCGACCAGTCCTTGTCGTCGACTTCGGCGCGCAGTACGCGCAGTTGATCGCGCGCCGGGTGCGCGAAGCGAGTGTGTATTCCGAGGTGGTTCCGCACACGATCACCGTGGAGGAGATCGCGGAGAAGAACCCCCTCGCGGTGATTCTCTCCGGCGGGCCGAGCAGCGTGTACACCGAGGGCGCGCCGCAGCTGGACGCGCGGCTGTTCGATCTGGAGTTGCCGGTCTTCGGTATCTGCTACGGATTCCAGGCCATGGCGCAGGCGCTCGGCGGGACGGTGGCGCACACCGGGACTCGCGAGTACGGCCGCACCGAGCTGAGCGTGGACGGCGGCATCCTGCACGGCGGCCTGCCGACCCGGCAGCCGGTGTGGATGAGCCACGGCGATGCCGTCACCGATGCCCCCGCCGGGTTCGAGGTGACCGCGACCTCCGCGGGCGCACCGGTCGCCGCGTTCGAGGATCGGGCGCGCAAGCTGGCGGGTGTGCAGTACCACCCGGAGGTGCTGCACTCGCCGCACGGCCAGCAGGTGCTGAGCCGGTTCCTGCACGAGATCGCCGAGATTCCGGGCGCGTGGACGCCCGCCAATATCGCCGACGCGCTGATCGCCCAGGTGCGCGAGCAGGTCGGGGACGGGCACGCCATCTGCGGGTTGTCCGGCGGCGTGGACTCCGCGGTGGCGGCGGCGCTGGTGCAGCGGGCCATCGGTGATCGCCTCACCTGTGTGTTCGTCGATCACGGTCTGCTGCGCGCGGGTGAGCGTGAGCAGGTGCAGCGTGATTTCGTCGCCGCGACCGGGGCCAAGCTGGTCACCGTCGACGCGGTGGAGAAGTTCCTGGGTGAGCTGAAGGGCATCACCGATCCGGAGGAGAAGCGCAAGATCATCGGCCGGGAGTTCATCCGGTCGTTCGAGGACGCGGTCTCCGAGGTGGTCGGCGAGCAGGGCGAGACCAAGGTCGAGTTCCTGGTGCAGGGCACGCTGTACCCGGACGTCGTGGAGTCCGGCGGCGGTGCGGGCACCGCGAACATCAAGAGCCACCACAATGTCGGCGGTCTGCCCGACGATCTGGAGTTCGCGCTCGTCGAGCCGCTGCGGCTGCTGTTCAAGGACGAGGTGCGCGCGGTCGGCCGCGAGCTGGGCCTGCCGGAGGAAATCGTTGCGCGCCAGCCGTTCCCGGGTCCGGGTCTGGCGATCCGCATCATCGGTGAGGTGACCCACGACCGGCTGGAGCTGCTGCGCCAGGCGGATGCCATTGCGCGCGAGGAGCTTACGGCCGCCGGTCTGGACAAGTCGATCTGGCAGTGCCCGGTGGTGTTGCTGGCCGATGTCCGCAGCGTGGGCGTGCAGGGCGACGGCCGCACCTACGGCCACCCGATCGTGCTGCGCCCGGTCTCCAGCGAGGACGCCATGACGGCCGACTGGACCCGCCTGCCCTACGACGCGCTGGAGCGCATCTCCACCCGCATCACCAATGAGGTGGCGGAGGTCAACCGCGTGGTGCTCGACGTGACGAGCAAGCCGCCGGGGACCATCGAATGGGAGTGAAAACGTCCCGCTGACACCAAGATGGCCCGCACCTGGCTGGTGCGGGCCATCTTGTTTCTCTCGTCTCCCAGAGTGACAACTGATTTCGTGCCGTCCGGGGTAACTCGTCGGGCACGCCCGAAATCGGTTCGGCACTCGACCGCCGGCACGCGTGTGCGACGGTCAACGGCACCTGAGCTGTGCGCTGAAGTGTCGGGGAGGCGGGGGAGCCTTCTCGGAAGGGCAGTTCCCAGAAGGAGTGTGCGCTACCCCGGCGAGGGAAGGGGCAGCGCGGTCGGCTCGCTAGTCCCGGTTCTTCCTCGGGGTGAGAACCAGGACGATGCCGACGACTATGGCGGCGATCACCACGATCCAGCCCAGGGACAGTCCGCCGGAGACGGGCCAGAAGTGGGGGCCGACGAAGGCCCACACGCTCACGCCCAGGCCCAGCAGGCCGGCCAGCAGGAGTCCGAACGAGGGACGACGGTTCTTGTTCTGGTTCTCAGCCACGGTTCACCTCCGCATTTCCCATCTGCACATCGACGGTCAGGTTCAGGACGGGACCCGTCGCCGGGCCGGACATTCCGCTCAGGCAATTCGAATCACCCATGCGGACAGTGCATGTCGTATTGACGCGCAGGTTGGGCGGCAGCACCACGCGGGCGTCGCCCATGCGGACCTTCACCGCGACGTCGCGGTCCTCGGTCAGCTGCAGCCTGCTCAGGTCGAGGGTGCCCGAACCCATGCTGACGTGGTACTCGGGCAGGAGCTCGGAAGCCGTTGCGGCGGCCCACCGGTGGTCGCCCATCGCGCCCTGATCGAATTCGATGGGACCCACCAGCGAGGCCAGGATGACGAATCCGGCCAGCGGGGCGAGGAGCACCATGAGGCCGTGGCCGCGGCGCAGGAACGCGCCGATGATCAGACCGAGCGCGATCACCGCGAGGGCCGCGGACCCGATCCGGGCCGGGGTCATCCAGTCCACGCCCGAGGCGGCCACGGAACCCGCTGCGGCGGCGGCCAGGATCGCGAGGCCGATGGTGACCGCGGTCAGCCGGGAGCGCGGCCGGCGCGGGGGCGCCTGCACGGCGGTCTGCTGCAGCGGCATGCCCGGCTCGGGGAGCTCCCAGGCCAGCGGGGCCACGCCGAGCGGATCCCAGCCGGGCGGGGTGGGCCCGAAGTCGGGGGAGATGGGCGCGGGCCCGAATCCGGCCCGGGGGCGATCGGCGGCCGACGGAATCTGGTGCAGCACACGGGGTTCGCCGATCTGGGGGAGGGCGGGCGTCTCGTTTCCGCCGGTGTTCCCGTCGTCGGTCGGTGCGGGGTTGTTCGGGGCAGGCGTGGCAGGGGATCCGGGCTTGCTCATGTCGACCGGTGCGGCCGGATCTGTGCTGCCGGGCTGCCCGGAATCCGCCCGCTGGCTCCCGGCCGTGCCCTGATCCGGGGTCCCGGTCCGGGCGGCGTCGGCCGGCTCTCCGGAAGTGCCCGGGCCCGAGGGGGATCCGGACTTATGTAGCACCACGGTGTCGGCCACGGAGGATGCTGGGGCGTAGCGCGTATCGAGCACCTCGGTTACCGCGGCGTCCGGAAGATGCTGCGGGGTAGGCGATTCCGGGTGCAGGACGGCGGTGCCGGCGTCGGGCGGGTTGGCGCGGAGTACCGCTGTGCCGGCGTCGCCGCCCGGGGCGGGCTGCTGTTCCGTGCCGGGCGGCGACATGGGCTGGGCGGCAGCGGATTCCGGCGCGGGCGCCTGGTTCGGATCGGGCTCGTAGTGGTCCGGGAGGGTGGTGTACGGGCCGTAGGTCTGGAAGGTGACGGCGTTGGCGCCCGGGTAGCCGGTCCAGTACGGGTTGGTGGTACCGGGGTAGCCGGTGTTGAGGAGGCTGTCGGCGGCCGTCTGGTCGAAATAGGCGGCGGGCGGCTGGGTTTGGCGCTGGTAGAGCAGCCACCAGCCGGCCAGCATGAGCGCGAAGCTGATGACGCCGGACCCGCCGAGCCCGACGCCGACGGGTCCCATCGTGCTCACGGCGATCCCCAACGCCACCATGAGCACGATGGTCCGGGACGAGTTCTGCGAGGACTGGCCGCGGCCGAACAGCGATTCCGCCGGCGAGGACTGGTCGCCCGCCTGCGGGAGCAGCAGCCAGCCGAGCAGGTAGAGCACGATGCCCGCGCCGCCGAACAGCGCCGACACCACGAACGCCACCCGCACCAGGACGGGGTCCACGTTGTAGCGGCGGCCGAAGCCGACGGCGACGCCCGCGAGCGGTCCGTCCTTCGGGAAGCGCACCGGCCGGGTCTGCCACAGATCGTGAAGCTGATCGGAGAAGCCGGTACGCCCGGCGCTCTTGGACCAGTCGCTCGTTCTCGTCATGGCTTCCATCGTGCTGTTCGGCGTTGTCCGGGCGCATCGGGGATCACCCTGAATGGGTACCTGAACTTCGGCCCGGAGCCGTGCCCTACCGGCGGCGATGGGTGCGGTCCCGGGCCCTACAGGGTGATGGGGTCGCCGTACACCGCGCCGCTGCCGCCGTCGGGTCCGGAGTCGGCGCTGATGAGCGTGTAGGGCCGGATGGTGAGTGGTCCGCCGCAGTCGCCGACCATGAGGTGGAAGTCCTGGATCAGCAGTGTCCCGGTGCCGCCGTTGCCCGGCAGGTCCTTCTCCCCGGCGACCACGTCGGCGATCTTGCCCGGGGCGATGGAGATGTCGACGCCGACGCCGCCGGTGACCGTGGGTCCGACGCTGAGGTCGACGCCGGCGTGCGGGCCGAGCGAGGTGTCGAGCCCGGCAGTGGCGGTGACGGTCGGGTTGAGGTCGAGTTCCGGGTCGATGTGCAACTTGGCGTCGATGTCCGCCTGGCAGGCCACGTAGTACCCGGTCTTCAGATGTCCGGTGGCTCCCGCGGGCACGGTCCCGTAGGAAGTGCTGTCCAGGAACACTTCTCGATTGGTCGGCATGCCGTTCAAGGGCGCGATCGGCCGGGCGTCCAGGTCCCGCTGTCCGACGGTGAACGCGAATCCGCTTGCCGTCGAATAGGTTTTCTCGTGCGGCGCGTAGGCCGCGCTGGCGTGTGCTGTGATCATTGCGTATCCGGCGGCTGCCGCGACAGCCGCCAGTACCCGTGCGCCCTGCATTGTTCTCCCCGCGATCCTGCCCAAATCTGCGGCACGCTGCGCGGGCCGTTGTCGATGATCAGCGGCGAATCTCCATGATCACTGCGGGTTTCCTGGGAGTCGGCTGTGGGGATCGATGGTAGGGCGGGCAGCTCGGTTGTCAGCTCGCCTGCTGCTCCTCGCCGGAGTCCCAGCGGCGAGCCGCGCGGCGCAGTGCGCGCACATCGGAATAGCCGAGACGGTGGGCCAGCGACGACTTGGTGGTGGTCTCGGCGGCCTGCCGGGCCACCGTCTGCCGGGCGAGGTCCAGTTCGCGCCGCCAGGTGGTGCCGGATTCGGCCAGATGGCGTTGCAGGGTTCGCGGGCTCACGGTCAGGCATCGCGCGACGGCGTTCAGTGAGACGTCGTCCCCACCGAGCATCTCCCGTAGCGCCCGCCGCACCTGCTCCGGCCAGGAGAGCGCGTCGAGCAGCGGAGCCGACAGCGACTCCGCGTGCCCACGCACGATTTCCGCGAGTACCGGATCGGCGGTGCGCAGCGGCAACGCCAGGTCGCAGGCACGCAGCGTCACGCTGTCGAACGGGGCGCCAAAGTCGATGGCCGCAGTACCGAAGGCGTCGATGAACGCGCCCATGGCCCGAGGTGGCTGCTGTCGCAAGGTGATTCGGGTCGGGGTGATCGATGCCCCGCTGGCGTGCCGGATGCGAGCCAGCGTGCTGGCGTAGGCGGCCTGGATGGTCAGATCGGCGCCGCGCCCCTCGCCGTCGATCATCTCCAGCACCATGGTGTGCTCGCTGTCGCCCGAGTCCGGAGCCGACCTGTAGTGGTGATTGGTGGTGGCCATCAGCGCGCTGCTGCGCCGCACCGCGGCGAGCCCTTCGGCGACGGTGGCGGCGGTGCTGAACAGGTAGTCGAAGATGCCGAATCGGCCGATCCGGTACGTCGTGGCGATCCGCAATCCGACTTCCGGTGCATCCTGGCGGAATTCGGCGTTCTCCCACAGCCGCAGGTAAGCGCCGCTGGACACCATGCCGTGCTCGGTGGTCAGCACCGACTGTGGCAGGCCGGCGTCACGCAGCAGCATGCGCGTGTCGACTCCTTCGCCCGCCGTGTTCAGTACGCATCGGGCCAATACTGCGCTATAGGCGGGCACCGAATCGAACACATGGTCATCGTAAGCGCTGACCGGAATCCGACGCCCGGGTCACGCTCTCGGCGAAATCGGTGGTGGATCGCCTGCGCCGCGGCGGCCGGTCGAGGATGACGCATTCGGTTCCCTACCTGACATGAACGGTCCTTCTGCGAGTCGCCCCTGGTCGGCAACGCTGAGGCGGTGTCAGAGACTGGAACCGGGGAACCGCGGCGGCTGGTGGTGGGAATCAGCGGAGCGACCGGAATCGCCTATGGCATCCGGGCCTTGGAACTTGCGCGCAAGGCCGGGGTGCAGACCCATCTGGTGGTGACTCCCGCCGGGCAGCAGACCCGGGCCTACGAAACCGGGTTCAGCGCAAAGGATCTCGCGGCCATGGCCGACGTGGTCTACCGTCCCGCCGACATCGGGGCGGCCATCGCATCGGGCTCGTTCCGGACGGCGGGAATGCTGGTGGCGCCGTGCTCGATTCGCACGCTGTCGGCCATCGCCTACAGCAACGGTGACAACCTGCTCACCCGCGCGGCGGACGTGACCCTCAAGGAACGGCGCCGGCTGGTGCTGATGGTGCGCGAAACCCCGCTGACACTGGGCCATCTGCGCGCGATGACCGCGGTCACCGAATCCGGCGGCATCGTGATGCCGCCGGTGCCCGCCTTCTATCTGCGCCCCGACAGCATCGACGAACTGGTCGATCACACCGTCGGCCGGGCGCTGGATCTGTTCGGCATCGATCTACCGGATATGCCCCGCTGGGGCGAGTGACACCTCCTCGAAGGAATCATCCGTGAAACATCTGAAGAGCCTGCGCGAATTTCTCTCCGAGCTGGAGCGGATCGGCGAGCTGCAGACCATCGATCACGAGGTCGACTGGGATCTGGAGATCGGTGCGGTCACCCGGCGCTCCTACGATCTGCGGGCTCCCGCACCGCTTTTCACCAACGTCACCGGATACGGCGATACCGGGTTCCGGGTGCTGGGCGCCCCCGGCGCATTCAGCAGCGCCGAACATCAGTTGGCGCGCATCACGATGGCGCTCGGGCTACCCGCCGAGGCGAAGGGCCAGGAGCTGATGGAGGCGCTGGTCGAGGCCCGCAGCAAGCCGGGTATTCCGCCGGTGGAGGTACCCAGGGCGGGCGCTCCGTGCAAGCAGAACATCCTGCTCGGTGACGACGTCGACCTGACGATCTTCCCGACGCCGCGCATTCACGGCAACGACGGCGGTCGCTACATCGAGACCTGGGGAATCAATATCGCCCGGACCCCGGACGGGTCGTGGACGAACTGGTCGGTCAACCGCATGATGATCCACGACCGCAAGAGCCTGGCCTGTCTGATCGCTCCGGTGCAGCATCTGGGCATCGTCCGCTCGAAGTGGGCCGAGATCGGCAAGCCGATGCCGATCGTGCTGGCGCTGGGCGTGGAGCCGGGACTGCCGTTCGTCGGCGGAATGCCGTTGCCGGACGGCGTATCCGAGTGCGACTTCATCGGCGGCTATTTCGGTGAGGGCATCGAGGTGGTGCCGGCCGAGACGGTCGACCTGCTGGTGCCCGCGACCGCGGAGATCGTGATCGAAGGCTTCGTGTCGATCGACGAAACCGTCATGGAGGGCCCGTTCAACGAATTCCCGGGCTACAACGCCACTGTCGCTTCTCCGAAGGCGCGTTTCGATGTCACCGCGATCACCTATCGCGACGGTGCCATCCTGCCGGTGGTCGCCGCGGGCCCGCCGGTCGAGGAAGACCACACCTGCACCGCCACCATGCACGGCGCGGAACTGCTCTACCAATTGCGTCAGGCCGGGTTGCCGATCTCCTCGGCCTGGCACACCCCCGAGGCCGCCATGCACTGGCTGACCCTGTCGGTGCGCCAGGACTGGCACCGGACTCTCGGGATCTCCTCGGCCGAATTGGTACAGCGGGTCGCCGATGTGGCGTTCACCGGCAAGGCATCGGTCAACGCACCCAAGATCCTGCTGGTCGAGGACGATGTCGACATCACCAACCTCGACGAGGTGGTGTGGGCGTTCGCGACCCGGTCGCACCCCGACGTGGAGCGCGGTGAATTCCATTTCCCGCACAAGCTCAGCGACGACCTGCCGGTGTACCTCGACGACGAGGAGAAGCACACCTTCATGGCGGGCAAGGTGGTCTACAACTGCCTGCTCGCCGACCTCTACCCGGAGGGCAAGCGCCCGGTGAAGGGCAGCTTCGAAAACGGCTGGCCCGCAGAGATTCAGCAGCGCGTGCTGTCGAACTGGCAGAAGTACGGCTACCGCTGATCCGTATTCCGAGAAACGAAGGAGAAAATTGATGAGCAATCCCGAAACCACCCACGCCACCGGCCGGATCACCGTCCACAAGTACGAGCCGGCGGCCTACGAGGAGCCGGCCGAGGGCCCGGTGCTGACCCGGATCCACGTCGAGGAGAGCTTCAGTGGCGACATCTCCGGTGAGGGCGTGGTGGAGTTCCTGCAGTCCGCCAATGCGGACGGCAGCGCCAGCTTCGTCGGCATCGAGCGGGTCACCGGCACCATCGCCGGCCGGGCGGGCACCTTCCTGCTGCAGGACCAGGGCAGCGTCGCCGACAATATCGTCAGCGGTGAGTGGTTCGTGGTGCCCGAGTCGGGCACCGGCAAGCTGGCCGGCTTGCGGGGCACCGGTGGCTTCAAGGCCAACCTCGGTGAGAACGCCGAGATCTGGCTCGACTACTGGTTCGAGTAGAAGGTAAGGGACACCGCATGTCTGAATCACTGGCCGGCAGAACGGCCCTGGTGACCGGGGCGGCCACCGGTATCGGCACGGCCATCGCCCGCGCCCTGGCGGCCGCGGGCGCGCAGGTGGTGATCAATCACCCGCACACTCCCGAGCTCGCCAAAGCCGCTGTCGCCGAGATCGAATCGGCCGGCGGCAGCGCGATCGAGATCGCGGCGGATGTGACGAACGCGGACGAGTACCGGGCGATGGTGGAGCAGTTGCTCTCCGCCTTCGGCCGCTGGGACATCCTGGTGAACAATGCGGCGGTGGCCATCACCAAGCCGTTCGACCAGGTCACCTCCGAAGAGTTCGATCGCAGCTTCGCGGTGAACGTCAAGGGCGTGTTCCACGGTCTGCAGCTGGCCTGGGACCACCTGGCCGACGACGGGCGCATCATCACGATCTCGAGTTCGACGACCGGATTGATGTTGCCCGGCTACGCGGTCTACGACGCCACCAAGGGCGCGGTCGAACAGTTCACCCACATCCTGTCCAAGGATTTCGGCAAGCGCGGCATCAGCATCAATACCGTCAGCCCCGGCGCCACGGAGACCGAGACCTACCGGATCGGCAAGAGCGAACAGTTCCTCGCCGGCCTGGAAGCGTTGAGCGCCTTCGGCAGGCTCGGCCGGCCCGACGAGATCGCCGCCGTGGTCGCGTTTCTCGCCTCCGACGCGGGTGGCTGGGTGACCGCCCAGAACATCCGCGTCAACGGCGGCACGGTCTAGTACCGCCGCTGCCTTCAGGTGAGTGGGTGGCCTCGCCGGCCTTCGCGGTCGGCGAGGTCACCTTTCCCGCAATGGTTTTCGTGGCCGCAGGTATTCCGGCCACGAGACCCTCCGTCAGGCCGCCTTGGACGAGACAGCCTCTCGAAACCTGTTGAGACGGATCGCAAGGGAGTACGCACCGTGAACGTCCACCTGCCCAATGCACAGTGGTTCAAGAGCAGCTACAGCCAGGCCGGTGGGGAGTGTGTCGAGGTCGCGTTCCTGAATGGGGGGAAGGTCGGCGTTCGTGACTCGAAGGACGCCGATGGCCCGGCGCTGGTGTTCACGCCCGGCGAGTGGGATGTGTTCACCCGTTGCTTGGACAGCGGCGGGCTCGACTGCCCGAGGAGTTGACCGACAGTCGAAAGGTCAACGGCCCGTTCGATTTCGGGCCGTCGACCGTCGAGGCCGCGGTCATGCGGAGGTGGCGATCTTCCAGAGGTGGCCGTCGGGGTCGGCGATGTAGCCGAAGTAGCCACCCCATTGGGCGGCGGTGGCGGGCTTGACGATTGCGCCGCCGGAGGAGATGGCGGTGTCGATCACGGCGTCGACTTCCTCGGTGGTGTCGACGATGTGGTGGAAGGAGACGCCGCGGAAGCCGGTGCCCTCCGGGGAGACTCCGGCGTCGCCGGCGGCGTGGGCCACCGGGTAGATGCCGAGGGCGGAACCGCCGTCGAGTTCGAACGAGGCGAAGTTCGGGAAGTCCTGGCCGAGCTTCGCGCCGAGGGCGACGTAGAACTTCTTGGAACGCTCCATGTCGTCGACTGCCAGCATGATGGTGGTGACCTGCAGAGCCATTGTCTTCTCTTTCCTGCCGTTGTTTGCGGGTTCACTCTCTCGACCGGCCACGTCGGCCATATGTGACAGGCAGTGGCATGGATCACACCGGCGGAATTCGGGTGCGATCGGTCGAGTGAACTGCCTTCGGCGCCAAAGTTGTTACGCGCCTGCGTCATTCACAGCCAACTGGCACCGGACGCCGATCGTCCTCGCATCTTCGGGTGATTGGCTCGAGCCGACGGCGCGCCGGGCTGCGGCGGGCCAGGATGATCGTAGGAGAGCAGTTGTCCAGTCCACTCGTGTCCCGTACCAGCAGAATTTTCGCCGCTGCCCTGATGGCCGCCGCACTCGCCGGGGCTCCGGCCATCGCCGCCGCAACCACCGGTGACCCCGGCGGCACCGCGAGCACACCAGCGGCCACCACACCCGACGCCACCGGCACGGGCGGCGGCACTGCGGCGGGCACCGGAGCGGGGACGGGAACTGGGGCAGGGACCAGCTCGACTCCCGGGTCTCCGGACGGGTTGAATCCCGGTGGGCCCGGTATCCCCTCGTCCCCCGCCCCGGTCGCCCCGACGTCCCCGAGCTCGACGGCGACACCGACACCCGTGCCGACTCCCCCGACTTCGACACCGACACCCGTGCCGACTCCCCCGACTTCGACACCGACACCTGTGCCGACTCCCACGACACCGAATCTGACCGAACCCTGCGATCTGACCGACACCGCCTGCCTGATGGCCAATCCCCAGGATCCCAACAGCCCCCTGAACCCTGACAACCCGGCGAGCCCGTACTACTCCCAGAATCACCAGCAGGATGACTCGACGATCCCCGGTGCCGGACAAGACGATTCGGACACCCCCGGTACCGGACGGGGCGGTTCGAACAACCCAGGACGCGGGCTGGGCGGACTACTGCCGAGCCTCAGCGGCTAGCTCGAGCTTCAAAGCTCTGCCGTCAGGTGGGATCCGCTGTTTGTTTCAGGCGGTTTCGCGGTACACCGCGATCACGGGAATCTTGCGGGTCGTCTTGACCCGGTATTCGGCGAACACCGGCATGAGCTCGACCATGCGGTCATAGAGCTCGTCGGCTTCCGGCCCGGTGACGAATTCCGCCTTGCCCGTGAATGTTTCGTCACCGACCTCCACCGTGAGCCGGGGATCGGCACGCAGGTTGTGATACCAGGCGGGATGCTTGTCCGCGCCGCCGTTGGACGCGATGAGAACGATGCGCTCACCGTCGGGGACGTAGACGAGCGGATTGGTGATCGCCCGGCCGGATTTCGCCCCGGTCGTGGTGATCAGCACCATATTGGTCCGCCCCTCGAACGTCCCGCCGACCTTCCCGCCGTTGGCCCGAAACTCCTCGATCACGGATTCGTTGAATGCGTTCATAACCCCTGTCCTGTTCCAGATCTGCTGCTGCCAACCGAGCGGGCCGTGGAGAAATTCCGCTTCGTCAGTGGGCGGGGCAGGGAGGCTGCGGTCCGGTCGGAGCTCGGGGGCGGCCATCCGGTCCGGTCGGGGCGCGATCGGCCGCGGGACCGGAGGACCCCGGGCCGCATCCGATAGCCGACCAGGTCAGCGTGTCTTTCCCGTCCGGTCCGGACAAAACGGCGCCTCAGGGATCGAATCGGGGTGTTTCCCGATGTCGGGTGTCACCGGGCCGTGCCAGTATCGAAGGCATGTATCCGTCCGCGCCCCTGTACGACCCTGCCCGCGGGGCGGTCACTCCCGTGACCCAGCCCAAGCTGGTGCGGCGTACCGGCGGGCGCATCGTGGGTGGGGTCGCGGGCGGGCTCGCCGATCACCTCGGGATCGACGTGTTCAAGGTGCGGATCGGCTTCGTGCTGCTGTCCGCGCTGGCCGGGGCCGGGATCGTGGCCTACGGGATGCTGTGGATCTTCACGCCCGCCGGGGGTGACGCGGCTCCGCCGACCGGGTCGGAGCGGCGGCAGGCCATCGGATTGGCGCTGCTCGGGATGGCTTTGGCGGTCGCCACCGCGTGGGTGTTCAACGGGACGGCCGCGCATGTGGTGGGGCCGATCATCGTGGTGGCGGTCGGTGCGGCGCTGGTGTGGCGCGAATTCGACGCGGACGGGCCGAGATCCGTCATCGGGCTGCCCGCCAAACCCTCGGTGGTCACCTGGGCGCGCATCGTCGGCGGGGCCACCCTCATCGTGGTCGGGCTGGGCGTGGTGGTGCTGGGGCGGATCAACCTCAGCTCGCTGGGGTCGGCGCTGCTGGCGGTGGCGGTGACCCTGGTCGGGGCCGGGCTGCTGACCGTGCCGCTGTGGCTGCGCATGATGCGCGCGCTGAATGCCGAGCGCTCGGCGCGGATCCGCAATGACGAACGCGAGGAGATCGCCTCGCACCTGCACGATTCCGTACTGCAGACGCTGGCCCTGATCCAGCGGCAGGCCGGCGACCCGCAGGAAGTGGTGCGGCTGGCCCGCAGTCAGGAACGCGAGCTGCGCAAGTGGCTGTTCGAGGACACCGGGCCCGCGCAGTCCAGCCTGGCCGCCGCGCTGCGTACCATCGCCGGCGAGGTGGAGGACCAGCACGGGGTGAAGGTCACCCCGGTCACCGTGGGCGACGTGTCCATGGACCTCGACGACAGCGGAATCGGGCTGCCCAAGGAACATTTCACCGCGCTGCTCGGGGCCGCCCGGGAGGCGCTGGTCAATGCCGCCAAGCACGCCGGGGTGCCGACCATCGACCTGTACGCCGAGGTGGAGCCGCATCAGGTCAGCGTCTTCGTGCGCGACCGCGGCAAGGGCTTCGACCCGGACGCGGTGTCGAAGGACCGGCAGGGCGTGGCCAAATCCATCCACGCCCGCATCGAACGCCGCGGCGGGCACGTGGAGATCAAGTCCGCGCCCGGCAACGGCACCGAGGTGCGAATCTTCATGCCGCGCAAGGACGGTGGCGACGAACGGCTGGTGGTGCAGACCGACACCCCGGAAGACGCCACCCAGCTGTGAGCCGCGGAGTGTGGTACCGATGGGGTCAGGGTTCGGTTCGGCGTCAGGTGAGGAGTCTTAGGTGAGCGTCCGGGTCTTTCTGGTCGACGATCATGCCGTGTTCCGGTCCGGGGTGCGGGCGGAACTGAGCCGCGAATCCGATATGGAGGTCGTCGGCGAGGCGGGCGGGGTGGCCGAGGCCATCGCCGGGATCAAGACGACCGCGCCGGACGTGGTGCTGCTGGACGTGCACATGCCCGACGGGGGCGGGGTCGCGGTGCTGCAGGGCATCGATCCGGGACCGGTGTGCCTGGCGCTCAGCGTCTCCGACGCGGCCGAGGACGTGATCGCGGTGATCCGGGCGGGCGCGCGCGGGTACGTCACCAAGACCATCTCGGGGCCGGAGCTGGCCGACGGGATCCGCCGGGTCTCCGGTGGCGACGCGGTATTCTCGCCGCGGCTGGCCGGCTTCGTACTGGACTCCTTCACCGGCAGGTCGCCGGTGCCCGAGCCCCCGCTGGACCCGGAACTGGACTCACTGACCCCGCGCGAGCTCGAGGTGCTGCGCCTGCTGGCGCGCGGCTACACCTACCGCGAGATCGCCGAGACTCTGTTCATCTCGGTGAAAACGGTCGAGACGCACGCGTCGAACGTACTGCGCAAGACCCAGCAGTCGAACCGGAACGCTCTCACCCGCTGGGCCCACCGCCGTCGTATCGACTGAGCTCCCCCGCCTCCCCGAGCCTCCAGCGCCCGGCTGAGTGCCGTTGCCCGTTTCGCATACGTGCCGGCGGTTGGGTGCCGAACCGATTTCGAAGGTACCCGACGAGTTACCCTCGCCGCGCGAAATCAGTTGTCGCTTTGGGCGTCTGAAAACCTCGGCCGCCAGCAGCCGCTAGATCACGACCAAGATCACGATGATGATCAGCAGGCCGATGAGCAGGCCGATCGCCACCGCGAGCGGGCCCGCGTTCGGGCCCAGGGCGCTCAGGTCGAAGCCCTTCGACTTGGGTTGCGGGGCAGCCGGAGCCGCGGCCGCCTGCCGCTGCGGGCGGGGGAGCGGGCTGGAGTGCGGGCTGCGCAGCCCGGCGGCGGAATTGCGGGCCGCCCAGGCCGGGATCGTCCCGTCCTCGGTGCGGACCGGCGCGCCCAGGATGTAGGGCGCGGTGCCGGGACCGAAGGCGGCGGTGAGGATTTCGTTGCGCGCCTCGGTCATGGTGGGGCGGCGCTGCGGGGCCGGCTCCATCATGTGCAGCAGCACCTCGGTGAGCGGGCCGCTGCGGGCGGGCGGGGTGATCTGGGCCATGGCGGCGCGTTCCACGATGACATCGCTGTCCTCGTCGAAGCCGTAGGGCGGCCGCCCCTCGATGGCGGTGTACAGCGTTGCGCCGAGCGAGAATACGTCGCTGGCGGTGGTGGGGCGGGCGCCGCGCGCGACCTCCGGCGGCAGGTAGGCCGGGGTGCCGGTGATGACGTCACCGATCTCCTCGGTGGCGTCGTTGGCGCCGCTGGAGATGCCGAAGTCGCTGAGCTTGACCTTGCCGACCTCGTCGCCGCGATCGGCGACCAGGATATTGCCCGGCTTGATGTCGCGGTGCACGATGCCGGCGGCGTGCGCGGTCGCCAGCGCGTCCGCCACCTGCGCGCCGATCTGCGCCACCTCGATCGGGGACAGCTGATCCACCAGCGCAAGGGCTTTGGCCACACTGCGCGAGGGCAGATACTCCATCACCAGCCAGGGCTCACCGGCCTCCAGCACCACGTCGTACACGGCGATGGCGTGCTCGTGCGACAGCTTGGCCGCCACCCGGCCCTCGTGCATGATCCGGCTGCGGACCTCCTGCGCCTCCTCCTCGCTGAGCCCCTGCGTGGTGAGGACCTGCTTGATGGCGACATCGCGGTGCAGCAGCCGATCGGTCGCCAGCCACACGGCACCCATGCCACCACCGCCCAGCTTCGACTGCAGGCGGTAGCGGCCGGCCACCAGATAGTCGGGGCCGACAATGGGACGGGCGCGTTCGGTCACGGGTGCAGGGTATCGGAAAACCATCCTGACTGGCCTGCTTCGAAACCCGAGGTTTGCTGGGCATCCGGGTGCAGACCTGGGTATTTCTTCCAGACCCATACGGACACAGCGCGTTTCGCTTCTCGGCGCCTGCGCGCCCGGCCTGGAGAGAATCTTGCGGGCCTGCTGGCTTTCCGGGTGAAACTGACCGAACGGCGACAGTCACCGCCGCCGCGACAGTCCTCGGAGGCTCGCGCGGACCCGCCTCTTATCACAATGTGCAGTGAAGGGGCCCGCCCCTATTTTTCGGGGGTTTCTTTTTGTGGCTTTGGACTCGATGACTCGTCATATTCGTGAACATGTCGCACGCTACTGAGCGAACTCTAATTCCGAACCTGTAATTCGCCGGCCGGCCGTCACGCGAATTGCCTTATATGGTCGACCTCTACTGCGGTGGCGGGTTTCGGGGCGGCGCCGCAGCTGGCCTGGCGAGGCGAGTAGGCGAGGGTGCGGGTGGTGACCAGCCAGCTGCGCCCATCGCGATGGGTGACCCGGGCCGCGCCCGCGAAAGTGGCCGGGTCGGTCGCGTATTCGGTGTCGTCCGGGGCCGGTTCGACGGTGAGGTCGTCGATGCCCGCGGTCGGATCGGCGTCCCCGGGGACCGTGGTCGCCAGCCCGCTGTCGTCGAGGAGCGGGGTGGTCAGGGTGTAGGAGGCATCCGCGATGCGCTGGCGGACCGCGACTTCCGCGACCTGCTCGACCGAGGTGTAGCAGCTGCGGCCGCGCAACCCGGTGAGCGAGACCTCGCCCTTGTCGGCGGCGGCGAGCATGGCGTGGGCCGAATCCTCGTCCAGGCGGCCGTAAGTGAGCCCGGTGGGGAGGACGATGACGGCGGGGGCGAAGCGGTGGCCGCCGGTGTGCGAGCACTCCCACACCCGGTTTGGGTGGGCGGCGGACAGGCTCGCGGCGATGGGGCGGCCCAGCAGCGCGCAGCACTGATCGCGTTTGCCGTGCGCGCAGACCAGGACCAGCGGATCCGTCACAGCCGCACCGATTCCCGGGGCCGGGCCGTTGAGCAGGTGCAGGTCCAGATCCAGCAGCTCACGCAGGTCACTGATCTCGAGGCGCTCGCACCAGGATCCCTCCGGCCGCGAACTGGCGAGCAGAACCGTTCGCACACCCGTGAATTCCTGGCGCCCGGGCCGCCGGATCAGGGTCGGCCGGACGTGCGCCGCCTTGGTACGCGCCGCCAGTTCGGGCGTGATGTCGGGCCCGAGCACCTCGTCGCCGATCACATCGCGACCCCACGCCCCGGGCTGCTCGACGCACAGCCAGCCGGTGATGCGGGTCGCGCTCCCGGGTAGCGGGACCTCCAGCGCCGCAGCCGAACACGACAATCCCTCGAACCCCGTCACAGTGGCTTCCCGTCGATCAGCTTCCGGATCACCTGCGCCAGCCGCCGCGCTCGCGCCTCCGGCCGCACCGCGCTGCCCAGGTGGCAGCCGACCGCGATGCGCGACTGCGTGGGCAGCGTTTCGAAGAAGGCCGCCGCCTCCGGATGCCGGGCCAGCGCCGCCAGGAAATCCTCCGGCAGATCCCGGCCGACGGCATTGTTCCAGCGGCCGTCCGCCCTGGCCCGGTCCACCTCGGCCTGCCCGGCCGGATGCATGAGCCCGGTCGCGATCAGTTCGTCCACCAGCCCGACATCGCGCTGCGACCACTGGCTGCGGGGGCGGCGCGGCGTGAAACCCATGACGAAGAAGTCCTCGTCGAGCTTCTTGGACTGCCCGTCGATCCAGCCGAAGCGCAGGGCCTGCCGCAGCGCGCCGTCATAGTCCAGCGAGGCGTACCCGGAGCCCTTCTTCGCGAACTTCAGCCAAATGCCGTCCACCGCTGCGTGATTGGCCGACAGCCAGTCCTGGAACGACTGCTCGTCGGGAAACCACAGCGTGGGACGCTCGGATGCGGACACCGTTCAACTGTAGATTCCGGCAGCTCAGTGCCCCAGAAAGGGGAGCACTTCGGCCTCGAACCGGTGGTAGCGGTCGCGGTGGATGCTGTGCCCGCACCCGAAGGTGCGAATCGTGCAATCGGGCAGGCTCGCGCGCACCTGCTCGAGCTGGTCCGGGTCCACCATGCCGCCGGGTCCGCCGCGCAGGAACAGCGTGGGCGCGGTGATGTCGGACAGCCCCTCCCACCACTCCGGATAGGGCTTGCGGAACTGCTCGAGCGCCACCCCGGTCATGGAGCGATCGAAGGCCAGCACCGCCCGCGGATGCCGGATGATGCTGGTGGTGGCGTGCCACAGTTCCGGGATCGACGGCAGCCTGCGCGTGAACCGCATCTGCTCGCCGCCGGAGCGCAGCGGCAGCGGCTGTTCCTCGATCACCAAGCGCCGCACCAGGTCCGGGCGTTCCATTGCCAGCCACGAGATGGCGTATCCGCCGAGCGAGTGGCCGACCAGATCCACCGTTTCCAGTCCGAGCCGATCGCACAGCCGCAGCAGGTCGGCCCCGAATTCCGGGAATCGGTAGGAGGCGGTGTGGGCGCTGCGTCCGTGCCCGCGCAGGTCGGGGATGATCACCCGGCGTCCGCGCCGCACCAGCTGGGTGGCGAATCGATCCCAGGTGTGCCCGTCCCCGCCCATGCCGTGCACCAGCACCACGGGTGTGTCGCTGTAGAGATGCCCGCCCGTCGCGCCGGAATCCCGGTAGGCGATCCGGACGTCTTCGAACTCGACCCGGGTGACCGCTGACTCCACGATGGTCCAGAGTACGGATAGGGGTCCGGGTGGCGCCCCAGTTTGTGTGCAGCGCCATATCGATTTACCGATTCGGTTGCCTATTCATTCGGATGGCGAATGATGGCGAAACCCTGCACATCCTGGCGTGATATCCGCTTGCTACGGCATGTGAAATAGATCACTTTCACATTGTCGATAATCGGTCAACCGTGACGGTAGCGTCATTGCCCGATTCACCAATAGCTTTTCTGCCGGGGAAATATGGTTCTCAATGCTGCCGCCCCCGCGGTCGATCTCCAGGATCTCCAGGAACCGAACCCGCCGCGGCCCACCTTCGCTACGGCGTGGGTCCTTCTACTAGCCGCACTCAGCGGGGCCTTTCTCGCCGTCCCCACGCTGCGCTACGACTTCTTCGGCGACGAACTGTATTTCGTCGCCGCGGGCGCGCACCGCAGCATCACCTACGCCGACCAAGGCGTGCTCATACCGCTGATGGCCCACCTGGCCGACGCCGTGGCGCCCGGCTCGGCGCCCGTGTTGCGATTGCCGGCGGTCCTGATGACCGCGGCCGCGGTCGTGATCAGTGCCGCGGTCGCCTACGAACTGGGCGGCTCGCGCACCGCGCAACTGCTCGCGGCCGCCGCCTACGGGGTCTCGCCACTCGCCGCGACCCAGGCCGTCCAGCTGAGCACCTTCTCCTTCGACGCCACCCTGCAGGCCGCCGTCATCTGGTTGCTGATCCGCTGGATCCGCACCCGCGACGACCGGCTGCTCGTCGCGCTCGGCCTCGTCGCCGCCATCGATCTGCAGGTCAAATGGTTCATTCCCACGATCCTGCTGTGCCTGGGCGCGGGCGTGCTCGTCGCGGGACCGCGGCAGCTGCTGTGGCGGCCCGCGTTGTGGCAGGGCGCGGCGATCTTCGCGGTCTCCGCGGTGCCCGGTCTGTGGTGGCAGCACACGCACGGCTGGCCGGCGCTGGCCATGAGCAAGGTGATCGGCGCCGAGCAGGACGCGGCCGGCGGCGGGCCGCTCGCGTGTATGCCGCAGATGATCGGACTGACCGGCTTGCTGGGCGGGCTGCTCGTCGGCTGGGCCTTCTGGTGCCTGGCCCGGCAACGCTGGCTGCGGCCCTACCTCTTCATGCTCGTCGCCTCGGCGCTGCTGGTGCTCGTTGTCCTCGTCGGGCACGGACGGCCTTACTACACAGCGGGATTCCTGCCCGTGCTGTTCGGCATCGGCGCGGCCTCGCTGCCCTACTCGGTGAACGACCGCGGCGGCCGCTTGCTGCGAGTCGTCGCGCCGCCGATCGTGGTGCTGTCGCTGGCCATCATCGCCGCGCTCGTGGTCACCCTGCCGCAGCCGCCCTCCCGCGTGCACGGCGCCATCCGGAACCAGGCCGACTTCGCCATGCGGACCAGCATTTTCGGCTCCTCGGGATGGTCCGATCTGACCGCGAAGGTCGCCGACGCCTACCGGCAGCTCCCGGAGGCGGAACGCCCGAAAGCGATCATCGCCCAGAACTATTGGCAGGCGGCCGCGATCCAGAACTTCGGGCGCGACTTCGACCTGCCGCCCGTCTACAGCCCCAACCGCGGCTTCGGCTACTTCGGCCCGCCGCCGTCGGACACCGACGCCATCCTCTACGTCGGCCTCGACAGCGCCGAACCCACCCTGCGGCGGCAGTTCGGCGAGGTGACAGTCCGTGCGCACCTGAACATTCCGAACGGATTCCCCGGCGTGAACACCGATATCGCCATCGCGGTCTGCCGCGAACCCGTGCACCCCTGGGCCGAACTCTGGCCCACCATGATGGATCTGCGCCTGCCGCTGGGCATTTGAGCGGCACCGCCGCAAGGGATTTGAGCGGCACCGCCGCAGGGCATCTGAGCGGCACCGCCGCAGGGCATTTGAGCGGCGCCTACTCGTAGAGCCCCTCCACATGCCAGGCGCTGTTGTAGCCGAGCAGGAGCAGCGCGCGCAGGCGGGTGGCGTCCTCGGCGTCCAGCTGCACCTGGGCGCGGGCGGCGAAGCCGTGCTCGAAACGGTGTGTCCACCAGCGATCGTCGACCGGCCAGGGTCCGGCCCAGCCGGTCAGCCGCCAGGAGCTGCTGCCCCAGTGCAGGTGGGCGGGATCGGCGGTGAACAGGCCGCGCTCTGTGACCCAGATCGGGGAACCGTCGGCAGCCTCCAGGCGCACCTCCGGATGATGGGTGAGCACCAGTGCCGGAGCGGGCTCGGGAAGCCGGCCGGGCCAGGGCTGGGCCGGATCGGTCGCGGGCACCGGCTCGTCACCGAGGGTGACCATGGTGATGCGCTCCCCCGGGCCGCGACCGCCGCTGAGCACACCCATGCGCACGGCGTCACCGCCCAGCAGACTCTGCACCCGGATCAGCGCGCGGCGCGCCCGCTCCTCGTCCTCGCCGACCCCACCCCACAGACCGAGCTGCAGGGCGCCGGCCGACACCACCTCGACGGGTTCCAGGCGCAGGAGGGTGACGGCCGCGTTCGGGCCGGCATCCCAGTCGTCGTGTGCCTCCGGCGCATCGGGAGCAGCGGCGCGGGTCCGGCCACGATCGAGGGCACGGCGGGTGAGCCAGCCGTCGAGCTGCCAGCGGATGCGGTCGGCGGTGCTGTCCGGGGTGAGCGGTTCGGCGCAGCGCCAGATGCGGGAGAACTCCTCGCCCGCTTCGGTTTCGGCGTGGATGACCAGGCGGGTGCAGGCCACGGCGGCGGCGGACAGCTTGGTGTGCAGCTCGGTGGCGAGCAGGCGGCCCGCGAAGGCGGCCATGTCGACACGGTCGATCGGAGGATCGCAGCGGTGCTCCACGGTCAGGTCGGCGGCGGGCAGGCGAGCGGCGGGCGGGCGCTCCGGGACCGCGCGGGCGCAGCGGTGCGCGATGATCGCGTCCGCGCCGAACCGCGACGCCACCTCGGCGGGGGTGAGGGCCGCGAAGTCGCCGATGCGGCGCAGGCCCAGCCGGTGCAGCAGATCCACCAGTTCGACGCGCTGCGGCGCGGCCAGCACCGGTTCCACCGCCAGCTCCGAAACCGGCATGGGCGCAAGGAATTCCGCGCCTCGGCCGGACGGGACCAGGGTGGCGCGGCGGGCGGCGAAGACCGCGGTGGACAGCTCGTCGGCAATGCCGATCTGGCATTCCACGCCGACCGCCGCCACGGCGTCCACCAGGCGCTCGGCGGCGGCCTCCTCGGAGCCGAAGAACCGCGCCGCGCCGCGCGCCGAGAGCGCCAGCATGCCCGGGCGCAGCACCTCCACGCCCGGCACGGTCGCGTCCACGGCCGCCACCACGGGTTCGAACAGACGGGCGTCGCGATCCGGATCGTCCTGTGCCACCAGCAGATCCGGGCAGCGGCCCTGAGCCTCCCGCTTCCGCAGACCCCGGCGGATCCCTTCCGCCCGTGCCACCGCCGTACAGGCCACCACCCGGTTGGCCGCGAGCACCGCCACCGCGCGAGTGGCCTCCGCGCCCGCCTCGGCGGCCGCCGCCACCGCGGGCCAATCCGGGCACCACACCACGAGCACCCGCCGCGCCTTCACGACCGGCCTGCTCTCGCGGCGCTACCGCAGCGGTCGGCAGCCGGACGACAATCGCGGCGGTCAGCCCGCGACATGACGCCCGCCCACACCTGGGGGCACCCGGAAGGCGCGGGAAATCCGCTGCGCCGCAGGCGCTATCGCCTGGCCTGAGGTGGTCGGGGCGGCGGTCGGCAATCGGTCAGGACGCGGCATGACGCGCCGGGCGCAGTGGTTCGGGAGCGGCGGCGGGCCGGGCGGGGCCGGGGGTGGCGACCCATTCGACGCGACCGTCGGTGGGGCTGAGGGCCAGGTGGCCGGAGCGGAGTTGGGCGGAGCGTCCGCGGACGGAGACGTCGAGGCGGACGGTGCGCAGGCGGCCGCAGCCGCGGCCCAGGCCGCTGTATCCGGCGACCCGGGTGTCGATGTGCAGGGCGGAACCGGACCAGGAACCGTTGGTCACCATCAGGGTGGAGTTCTTGCTGCGGGCGCGGGCGGCGAGGATACGGGCGCGGGACATGGGGACGGCGAGACCGTTCAGCCCGAGCACCACCAGGTCCAGGCCATCCAGCAATACGGAGGCAACTTCGAGCGGGTCGGGTCCGGGATCGGAGACCACCGCCAGCCGGTCGAGCCGGGCCCCCATCTCCGCGGCGGCCAGCAACCCCAGCCGCGGCAGCCCGACCACCGCGGCATGCCCCCCGGAGCCCGTCACCGCGGCCAGCAGCCCCGAGATCAGCGACCCCGCGCCGTTGTAGACGACCACCGACCCCTTGGCCAATCCGCCATCGGGTAAAAGGTTTTCGAGCGCCCCCGGCACCGGCAAGGACTCCCGTCGCGGCTCCTCGGACACGGGCACATGGGCCGCCACCTCGGCCCCGCGCGCGGGCACGGCGGCCATCCGCCGCCGCAACTCGGCCAACTGCGCCCGCCTGGCCTCCGCAGCCGCACCCATCCAGTGACCACCTCTCCCAGTCGACGGGACCCAACCCTCGGCAACGCAAGCCAGCACCGAGCCAGCTACCTAACATAATCGAAAGTTTGTTCGATCAATGCACAGTAGAACTCGAATCCCAGGACGCGTCAAGAGGCGTGTGATCAAGCGTCGTATCCGTCACGCTGCCCGAGCGTCGGGAGTACCGCCGCGACCGGCGTCACACGAGGTGGTTGCGGAGCCAGGCGGTCATGAGGGGGAGGACCTCGGGAAGCTTGGAGGCGGCGACGTGGCCGGTGCCTGGAATTCGCCGTGCCGGGTTATTTCGATGCTGGTGCCTGCCGGAGCTTCGGCCTTCGGCGCACCCGCGGCTGCTCGGGGCCGACAACATCAGGTGGGCAACGCTTTTCCCGCGTGACGCCCACCGGGTGCGGCCCTGAGCAGGGCGGTTCCCGGGTCAGCGGGTGGTCACCAGTAGGTGCCCGGGACCAGCCGGGCCGCGCGGCGCAGGGCGGTTCCCGGGTCAGCGGGTGGTCACCAGTAGGTGCCCGGGACCAGCCGGGCCGCGCGGCGCAGGGCGGTTCCGGTGACGCGGACCGCGGGCGGGACGGTGCGGCGGCGTTGCGGGACAACGATGTCCACGTCGGCCGTCTCCGATTCGGGCACCGCCTCGCCCTTGGCGGCGGGGGAGTCGGGGATGGCGCGGTAGTAGCGGTGCAGGACCCGTTCCTTGATGCCGGGCGCGAACATGGAGCCGTACTCGGCCAGGGTGCCGAGCGGCACGTCGATGCGGCGGGGGCGCTCGGTGAGGGCCCGCACGATGAGCGCCGCCGCCCACTCCGGGGATTGGGTGCCGGTGCCCTGGTCGCCGCTCGGGGTGATCATGGGGGTGCGGACCAGCGGCATGTGGATGGTGGTGAAAGTGATGTTGCTGGAACGCATTTCGGCCGCGGTCACCTCGGCGAACTTGTCCAGGGCGGCCTTGCTGGCCAGGTAGGCGGCGAAGCGCGGGGTGGCGACCTGGACGCCGGCGCTGGAGATGTTCACGATGTGACCGTCGTGGCGCTCCCGCATGCCGGGCAGCAGGCCCAGGGTCATGCGCACCGCGCCGAAGTAGTTGACGGCCATGGTGCGCTCGAAGTCGTGCATGCGGTCGGTGGAGCGGTGCACGGCACGGCGGATGGAGCGGCCGGCATTGTTGACCAGCATGTCGACGTGCCCGTGGGTGTCGAGTACGGCCTGCAGGGTCCGGTCGACCGAGTCCTGGTCGGTGACATCGCACGGGTAGCCGAACGCGGCGCCGCCCGCGGCGGTGATCTCGTCCACCACGGTGGACAGCTCATCGGCGCGGCGGGCCAGCAGGATGACGACCGCGCCCTTCTCGGCGACGGCGAGCGCGGCCGAGCGGCCGATGCCGGAGGATGCGCCGGTGATGACGACGTGCTTGCCGGCCAGATCGCGGCGGGCGCGCCGTCGGGCCAGGTAACCGGTGCCGTTGTCGCCCGAGGTTTCAGTCATCGCTGCTCCCTTGCAGGTGGAATTGCCTGTAACTTACTCCAAAGTAAGTTAACGCGCCACGGTGTGGTTGCCCACCCCCGAATCGGCCTCCGGGGATTTGGTGCGTGCCGCTGTAGAGACCAATCGGTTTCGAATGTATGTTCGATACTCGAGACCGGTCGGATTGCGGAGGAGGTGCGTCATGGGCTGGCACAACGGCCCGCCTTCGTGGGCGGAGATGGAACGGGTGCTGTCCGGACGGCCCGATCCCGCGCGCAGGCCGGTCGACGGCGACGGCGGCGACAGCCCGGCCTGGTCGCGGAAGCGGGAGAAGTACGAGGCCGGAGAACTCGGGCGGGTCGCGCGATCGGCGGTGCCGTACGCCGAGCTGCACACGCACTCGGCCTACAGCTTCCTCGACGGCGCCAGCCAGCCCGAAGAACTCGTGGAGGAAGCCGTGCGACTGGGCCTGGAGGCCCTCGCGCTGACCGACCACGACGGGTTCTACGGCGTGGTGCGGTTCGCGGAGGCGGCGCGGGAATGGCGGATGCCGACCATCTTCGGCGCCGAGCTGTCCATCGGCACCGCGGCCCGCGCCGGTGCGCACCTGGCGCCCCGCGGGCGGCGGCGCGGTCGCGAATCCGAGTCGGACGCACTGAATTCCGAGCCGCGCACCGGCACACCCGACCCGGCCGGACCGCACCTGCTGGTGCTGGCGCGCGGGCAGGAGGGGTACCGGCGGCTGTCGCGGGAGATGGCCGCCGCGCACATGGCGGCGGGGGAGAAGGGCATCCTGCGCTACGACCTGGAACGGCTCACCGCCGCGGCGGGCGGGCACTGGCACATTCTCACCGGCTGCCGCAAAGGGACTGTGCGACAGGCGCTTCGGCAGGGCGACGCGGCGGCCGAGGCGGCGCTGCGCGATCTGATCGAACGGTTCGGGCGCGAGCACGTGAGCGTGGAGCTCACCCACCACGGCATCCCCGAGGACGATGAGCGCAATGCCCGGCTCATCGCCCTCGCCGACCGGGTCGGGCTGCCCGTACTCGCCACCACCGGAGCACATTTCGCGGCCCCGCCGCACCGGCGCCGAGCCATGGCGCTGGCCGCCATCCGGGCCCGCTCCAGCCTCGACGACATGGCCGGCTGGCTGGCCCCCACCGGCGGCGCGCACCTGCGCTCCGGCGACGAGATGGCGCGGCTGTTCGCCGCCTGCCCCGAGGCGGTGGCGAATGCCGTTGCGCTGGGCCGGGACTGCGCGTTCGACCTGCGGCTGATCGCGCCCCAACTGCCGCCCTTCGACGTGCCGGACGGCCACGACGAGAACTCGTGGCTGCGCGAGCTCACCCTCCGCGGCGCGGCCCGCCGCTACGGGCCCCGGGCCGGGAGCCCGGACGCCTATCGGCAGCTGGAACACGAACTGGACGTGATCGCCACCCTGAACTTCCCGGGCTACTTCCTGGTCGTGCACGACATCGTCAGCTTCTGCCGCGACAACGACATCCTCTGCCAGGGCCGGGGTTCCGCGGCCAATTCGGCGGTCTGCTACGCCATCGGCATCACCAATGTGGACCCGGTCGCCAACAAGCTGCTGTTCGAACGGTTCCTGTCGCCGGAGCGGGACGGGCCGCCCGACATCGACGTGGACATCGAATCGGATCGGCGCGAGGAGGCCATCCAGCACGTCTACGCCAAGTACGGGCGCGAATACGCGGCACAGGTGGCCAATGTGATCACCTATCGCGGGCGCTCCGCGGTGCGGGATGCCGCACGCGCCCTGGGCTTTTCGACCGGACAGCAGGACGCCTGGAGCAAACAGGTGAGCCGCTGGACGGGCGTGGCGGAAGAGCAGCACACCGACATCCCCGGCGACGTCCTCGCGCTGGCCGGTGAATTGGAGGGTCTGCCAAGGCATTTGGGCATCCACTCCGGCGGCATGGTGATCTGCGACCGGCCCATCGCCGACGTGTGCCCGACCGAATGGGCGCGCATGGCCGATCGCAGTGTGCTGCAGTGGGACAAGGACGACTGCGCGTCGGCGGGACTGGTCAAGTTCGACCTGCTCGGGCTGGGCATGCTGTCGGCGTTGCACTACATGATCGACCTGGTGGCCGAGCACAAGGGGCACACCGTCGAACTGCATCGGCTGGACCTGGGCGAGGAAGCCGTCTACGACATGCTGTGCCGCGCCGACTCCGTCGGCGTCTTCCAGGTGGAGTCCCGCGCGCAGATGGCGACCCTGCCGCGCCTGAAGCCGCGGAACTTCTACGACCTGGTGGTGGAGGTGGCGCTCATCCGGCCGGGACCGATCCAGGGCGGGTCGGTGCACCCCTACATCCGTCGCCGCAATGGCAGGGAGAAGCCCGATTACGACCATCCGGCACTGGAGAACGCGCTGGAACGCACCCTCGGCGTCCCGCTGTTCCAGGAGCAGCTCATGCAGATGGCCGTGGACGTCGCCGGATTCACCGCCGCCGAGGCCGATCAGCTGCGCCGCGCCATGGGATCCAAACGGTCACCGGAGAAGATGGAACGGCTGCGGGCCCGCTTCTATCAGGGCATGAAGGACCTGCACGGCATCACCGGCGAAGTGGCCGACCGCATCTACGAGAAGGTGTACGCCTTCGCGAATTTCGGTTTCCCGGAAAGCCATTCGCAGAGTTTCGCCTCACTGGTGTTCTACTCGGCGTGGTTCAAGCTGCATCACCCGGCCGCCTTCTGCGCGGGACTGCTGCGCGCCCAGCCGATGGGGTTCTACTCGCCGCAGTCGCTGGTCGCCGACGCGCGACGGCACGGGGTGGTGGTGCATGGGCCCGACATCAACCACAGCCTGGCCGAGGCGACCCTGGAGGCACAGGGCCTGGAGATCCGGCTGGGGCTGGCCGCGGTCCGGCACATCGGCACCGAGCTGGCCGGACAGATCGTGGCCGCCCGCGAGATCGGGCCCTACACCACGTTTCTCGACCTCACCGGGCGCGTGGAGCTGAGCGTGCCACAGGCCGAAGCGCTGGCCACCGCGGGCGCGCTGACCAGTCTCGGCGGCACCCGCCGCGAGGCGCTGTGGGCGGCGGGCGCGGCCGCCGGGGAACGGCCCGACCGGCTGCCCGGCACCGGCGCGGCCACCGCCGCACCCGCCCTGCCCGGGATGAGCGCGCTGGAGCTGGCCGCCGCCGACGTGTGGGCCACCGGCGTCTCGCCCGGCAGCTATCCGACCGAATTCCTGCGCGAGCGCCTCGACGCGCTCGGCGTCATCCCCGCCGCGCAGCTGCTCGACATTCGCGACGGCACCCGGGTTCTCGTCGGCGGCGCGGTCACCCACCGGCAGCGTCCGGCCACCGCGGGCGGGGTCACCTTCCTCAATCTGGAGGACGAGACCGGCATGGTGAACGTGGTCTGCTCGGTCGGCCTGTGGGCCCGCTACCGCCGCCTGGCCACCACCGCGCCCGCCCTGCTCATCCGCGGGCGGGTGCAGAACGCCGAGGGCGCGGTCACCATCGTCGCCGACCATCTGCAGCGCATGGACCTGCGCATCGAGGGCCGTTCCCGCGACTTCCGCTGAACGCGGCCGCCGGCACCATATTTCGGTTGTCGCATCGAACGGCGCGCCCGCGCTTCGGGTGAGAGGCAGCGCGCGCCAAGGGTTTTCGCCTGAATCGGCGAACGGCTAGAAGTCGCCGCCGCCGGAATCGCCGCCGCCGCCGAAGTCACCGCCGCCACCGGAGTCGCCGCCACCGAAATCGCTGCCGCCGCCGAAGTCGTAGTCGCCGCCGCCTCCGCCCCACTCCTGGGGGCCGGGGTCGTAACCGCCGTAGCCGCCGGATTCCGGGGGCGGGCCGTATTCCGGGCCGCGGTCGCGCTCGTGTTCGCCTTCCATCCGGCCGAGTTCGTAGCCGAGCAGGCCGCCGCCCAGGGCGCCGCCGACCGCGCCGAGACCGGCCGCAGCACCGGGGCTCATACCGGGACGGCCACCGCCGTAGGGCGGCGCGGGCGGGCCGCCGTAGCCCGGGCCACCCGGGGCGTAGCCACCGCCGAAACCACCGCCGCCGAACGGGGCGGGCGGCGGCGGGGTGCCGCGGCGACGGCGGAGGAACGCGACGACCGCCGCGACGATGCCGCCGATGACCAGGATCGGGCACAGCAGGCCCAGCCAGCCCCAGCCGCTGCTCTTGCTCTCGGGCTTGGCGGCGGGCTGGTGCGCGGGCGCCGGGTTGCCGGCCTTGACGCTGGTGGGCGCGGCCTGATCGGCGGCCGTCTTCAAGGCGCCCAGCGCCGCGATGGTCGCACCCGTGTAATCGCCGCTGCCGAGCGCGTTTCCGAAGGCGGTCCCCGCGGGCGTGGTGTCGCGGATGTGGGAATTCGCGCCGGTGCGGATGGTCAGCCACTTGGTCTTGGTATTGACGGCCAGCACCACGTCGGTCGGATTCTTGACGTGGGTCTGGGTCTCCGTGTCGAACTTGGCCCGATCGTCGGAGTACTTCTCGGTGGTGAAGATCTGTACCGGATCCGTCAGCTGCAGCGCGGCATTCGTCACCTTGGTGACATCGAGCACCTTGGAATCGTCGTGAACGGTGACCGGCCCGGCCGCAGCCGTACCCGTCGCCAGCAGGATCACCCCCGCCACCGCCGACAGCAGCAACAGCAAACGCTTGACCATCTGAACTTTCCTTCCCGGGCGACCTTCCTGCCGCCGCGGCATCGCCTGCGACACTACGACGTCCCCGCCTCGATCGCTGCCCTCGAGCCTGTGCGCTGTATCGCAGGCCCCGCCCGTTGACCCGGACCACCTCCGCGACAATGGGGTCGGGCGCGGGAAGGGAGTGCGGCGTGTCGACAGTGGTCCGGGCGACCATCAAACCCGGTAGCAAGAAGGGGCCCCTGGTCGAGATCCTCGACGATGGCGCGCTGCAGCTGTACGTCCGCGCCCCGGCGGTGGAGGGCAAGGCCAACAAGGCAGCCATCGAGCTGCTGGCCGCCCACTACGGCGTCCCCAAATCCGCGGTCCGCCTGACCGGCGGCGCGACCTCCCGCTTCAAGCGCTTCGAAATCGACGACTGATCCCCGGAGACTCAGACCGCGCCCGGAAAGCCCAGCTGCCGCCAGGCCTCGTAGACGGCGACGGCCGCGGCATTGGACAGATTCATCGAGCGCCGGCCCGGCAGCATCGGGATGCGCAGCTGCTCGGTGACGCGGGGATCGGCGAGCACCTCCTCGGGCAACCCGGTCGGCTCGGGCCCGAAGAGCAGCACATCGCCCGAGCGATAGGCGACATCGGTGCTGTGGGTGGTGGCCGTCGCGGTGAAGGCGAAGACCCGCTCGGGCCGAATGGCATCCCACGCGGCGGCGAGACTCTTGTGCACGGTGACGACGGCCAGGTCGTGGTAGTCCAACCCGGCCCGGCGTAGCTTCGGCTCGGATAGGTCGAAGCCGAGCGGTTCGATCAGGTGCAGTTCGCAGCCGGTGCCGGCCGCCAGCCGAATGGCATTGCCGGTATTCGGGGGGATGCGAGGTTCGAAGAACACGAGATGGAACACGGGCTCCAGCATCGCAGAGGGCCGGATAAGCTCGTCCGGTGACTCCAGCCCATGCCGCACCCGAGAGCCGTAGCAGTCGTGCGGGGGAGTTCGTCCGGGGCAATCTGCCCATACTGCTGGTAGCGGTGGTGCTGGTGGTGGCCGTGGTCTTCCTGGCCTGGGACCGCTGGCGGCGCGGCACCTTCTTCTTCGGCGGCGGGACGCTGCTGGCGGCGGCACTGCGGCTGATTCTGCCGACCGACCGGGCCGGTCTGCTCGCCGTGCGCAGCAAGGGTTTCGACGTCGCCTGGCTGACGGTGCTGGGCGGCGCGATCATCGCACTGGCCGCGACCATCAGCAGCCTCGGCGTCACCTAGACCGCGCCGAGGTCGGGGCCGCGACCGGAGTCGCGGCACTGAATGTTCGATCGGAGGGTGGCCGCGAACCCGCGGCGCTGGGGGATTGCTAGACCGAGGTTATGCGGCGGCCGAGTTCGCGGCGCAACACTTCCTGGTCCGGGAGTCTGTGCAGGACACGGAGTATGGCCGGGCGAAGTTCACGCTGCTCGTCCTCGGAGAGCAGATCGACGAGATCGCGTAGATCCATGTCATCGAATGCGGCGGTCATGCCTGAATACATTACGGGTGCCGAGCCTTGCGCACACGTATTCCGGGCCGTCGGTTACGGAGGTGTCATGTGCGCGAAACCAGAAGCGCGTCACGGCAATTCGCGTGAAACGGACACGATACGCGAGGTAACGCGCCTCCGGTGAGGCAGCGGAGATGCAGCGGACGGGCAGCGTTGTTTCAGCGGTCCGACTCGCGCTGGGCGCGGGCCAGGTCCATCGTCTCCAGCATGAGCTTGCCGACCGCCTCGGTCTCGGTCAGGAACCCGTCGTGACCGTCCCGGGACCGGATGATCTCCAGCCCTTTGGAACCCGGCAGCAGATCGGCCAGCTCCTGCTGGGTACGCAGCGGATACAGTCGATCCGAGTCCACCCCGCCGACCACGCACGGCACCGGCGTGGACCCCAGCGCCGCCGCGATACCGCCGCGGCCACGGCCCACGTCGTGGCGGTTCATGGCCTCGGTGAGCAGCACGTAGGTGGCCGGGTCGAACCGCGAGATCAGCTTGTCGGCCTGGTACTCCAGATAGCTCTCCACCGCGTAACGCCCACCCGCCCACGGGTCCTCGTCGCCCTGGGCATGGTTCTCGAAGCGGTGGTCGAGCTCGAACTCGGTGCGATAGGTCAGGTGCGCGATGCGCCGGGCGACGCCCATGCCGGTCATCGGGGCGCGCCCGGTGCCGTGGTAGTTGCCACCCTGCCAGTCCGGATCGGCCGTGATGGCCGCGATCTGGGTGGTCTGGGTGCCGATCTGGTCGGCGGTGCCGCGCGGGCCGACCGCCAGCACCAGGGCCGCCCCAACCCGCTCGGGCCGGGCGATCATCCATTCCAGCACCCGCATGCCGCCCATGGAGCCGCCCACCACGGCGGCCAGGCGGTCGATGCCGAGCAGGTCGAACAGCGTGATCTCGGCGGTCACCTGATCGCGGATGGAGATCTCGGGAAATCGTGCGCCCCAAGGCTTTCCGTCCGCCGCCAGCGAGGACGGCCCGGTGCTGCCCTTACAGCCGCCGAGCACATTGGTGGCGATGACGCACCACTCGTGGGTGTCCACCGGCGCGCCGGGGCCCACGATGCCGTCCCACCAGCCGGCCTGGCCGTGGTGCACGTCGGCGGGGCCCACCACGTGCGAATCACCGGTCAGCGCGTGCTCCACGAGCACCACGTTGTCCGCGTTCGCCGATAGTTCGCCCCACCGCTGCACAGCCAGCGTGACATCGGGAATGACGGCTCCGGTCTCGAGCTCGACATCCCCGATGGCAATGCTGCCGAGCGTCCCGTCGGGCGGCGGCAGCAGCAGCTCCGCCGCGTGCCGGGACCTGTTCGATTCGATGTTCACGGTCAATTTGCCGCCGCCGTCAGTCCGGCGCGCAGATCCGCCAGGATGTCACCGATCCCCTCGATACCCACGGCCAGCCGGACCAGACCAGGTGTGACACCGGAAGCCAGTTGCTCGGCGGGCGTCAGCTGGGAATGCGTGGTGGAGGCCGGATGGATGACGAGCGAGCGCACGTCCCCGATGTTAGCGACATGGCTGTGCAGCACCAGCGCCTCCACGAACTTCTTGCCGGCGTCCACGCCGCCGGCCAGCTCGAAGGAGACGATGGCGCCGACACCCTTGGGCGCCAGCTGTTTGCCCCGCTCGAACCACGGGGAGCTGGGCAGTCCTGCGTAGTAGACCTTCTCGACGCCGGGCTGCTCGGTCAGGAACTCGGCCACGGCCTGGGCATTGGCCACATGCCGTTCGACGCGCAGGCTCAGCGTCTCGATGCCCTGCGCGATGAGGAAGGCGTTGAACGGCGACACCGCCGCACCCAGATCGCGCAGCAACTGCACCCGCGCCTTGAGCGCGTAGGCCGGTGCGCCGAGATCGGCGAACACGGCGCCGTGGTAGCTGGGATCCGGGGTGGTGAAACCCGGGAAGCGGGACTCACCCGCCGCGTCCCGCACGGTCCAGTCGAAGTTGCCGCCGTCCACGATCACGCCCGCGACCGCGGAGCCGTGCCCGCCCAGGTATTTGGTGGCCGAGTGCACGACGATGTCCGCGCCCAGTCGCAGCGGCTGGATCAGGTACGGCGTGGCGACGGTGTTGTCCACGATCAGCGGCACGCCCGCCGCGTGCGCGACCTCGGCGATGCCGGGGATGTCGAGCACCGAGCTGCTCGGATTGGCGACGGTCTCGCCGTAGAACGCCTTGGTGTTGGGCCGCACGGCCGTGCGCCACTGCTCGAGATCGTCCGGATCCTCGACGAAGCTGACCTCGATGCCCAGCTTGGGCAGCGAGTAGTGCAGCAGGTTGTAGGTGCCGCCGTACAGGTGCGGGCTGGCCACGATGTGGTCGCCGGCCTGCGCCAGATTCAGGATCGCGTAGGTTTCCGCGGCCTGACCGGAGGCCAGCAGCAGCGCGGCCACACCGCCCTCGAGCGCGGCGATGCGTTGCTCCACCGCGTCCTGGGTGGGGTTCATGATGCGGGTGTAGATATTGCCCGGCTCGGCGAGCCCGAACAGCGCGGCGGCGTGATCGGTGTCGCGGAAGGCGTAGGAGGTGGTCTGGTAGATGGGCAGGGCGCGGGCTCCGGTGGCCGGATCGGGAGCCTGTCCGGCGTGAATCTGCTTGGTCTCGAAGGACCAGCCGGCCGGATCCAGGGTGCCGTCAGCCGAGACGGCCGCGGGCGCGGTCGAGTCACTCATGTGTTCTGCTCCAAAAACAAGGTCGCCGAATGGCGGAAGTTTGACGTTACCGAGAGGCGAATGGGCTTCGACAACAACACATTTCGGTAGACCTCCTAGTTGCGCTTGCGTTCGGCCTTCGAACGCCGGGTCTGCACCCGGAGCACCCCACCGCAGCTGGAGGGTTGCCGATCAGCAAGCCGGGGCCTTAACGCTGATGCTCTTGACCTGTTGCGCGATTCTAGCGGGCGGACGCCGCTGTTTCGGAAGTGGGGCTGGCCACAGCGGGCCCCGCGCAGGTGCGCACGAATTCGTGATACGCGCCGACCACGGCCTCCGCCATGCTGCGCGGTGACTCGATCAGACGCTCGTCGGCGAAGCCGGAATCGGAGTCCGATTCGGTGCCGGCCCGCATGATGGCGTGGAAGGTGCCGAGCAG
This sequence comes from Nocardia sp. NPDC004123, assembly GCF_053603795.1. Classification (NCBI taxonomy): domain Bacteria; kingdom Bacillati; phylum Actinomycetota; class Actinomycetes; order Mycobacteriales; family Nocardiaceae; genus Nocardia; species Nocardia sp. NPDC004123. The sequence goes on along the minus strand of NZ_JBSGGG010000002.1, from coordinate 104,642 downwards.
CAGCCGAACTCGCAGATCCGCGACGGTGGTGCCGAGGCGTTCGGCCAGCACCTGCGCGGTCTGCTCGGTCTTGTTCTCGGTGGCTGCCATGCTGCACGCCCGCACCGCGGCGGTGGACCGGATGATGCGCTGCATCTGCTGGAACCAGCGGAAGGGCAGCGGTTCGTCGTGGTCGACGACGCGGTCCACGATGGACAGGAAGCTGTCCAGCAGCGCTTTCAGCTCGTTGCCCGTGCTCGGCTGCTCACGCAGCGCGTCCGCGTGTGCCCGCGCCCAGTCGGCGATGGGCGCGATGACGATGTCTTCCTTGCTGTCGAAGTACCGGTTCACGGTGCGCGGCGAGACGTCGGCCTCGTCGGCGATCTGTTCCACGGTGGTGGCGTCGAAGCCCTGGGCGTCGCACAGCCGCAGGGCGACGTCGATGATCCGCGCCCGGGTCTGTTCCTTCTTCCGCTCACGCAGGCCCGGCCGGTGACGTGCGATCACACCGAGGTGAGTTGACAACTCCGACATACCTCCATGGTAAGGGTTCGGGCGCTTCTCACGTCCCATTATGCCAAATGTCGCAGAACGACAAATTTCTCTTGACGTCAATTGGCCTCGAGGGTCAAGATTGTCGAGGGTGTCCCGGACCGTCCGTGAGGAGACGACATGACCGCCGCGACAGAAACACTCGAAGACCGATCACACAGCTCGGACCAGCGCGGAGCCGCGCGCTGGTGGGCCCTGGGCGTACTCGCCATGGCCCAGCTGATGGTGGTGCTGGACGCCACCATCGTCACCATCTCCATGCCGTTCGCCCAGCGTGACCTGGGCATCAGCGACGGCGACCGGCAATGGGTGCTCACCGCCTACACGCTGATCTTCGGCGGCCTGCTGCTGCTCGGCGGCCGCCTCGCCGACTACCTGGGCCGCCGCCGCATGTTCCTGATCGGCCTGGTCGGCTTCGCCGGGGCGTCGGCGCTGGCCGGGCTCGCGCAGAACGGCGCGGAACTCTTCGCCGGGCGCGGGCTGCAGGGCGCGTTCGCCGCCCTGCTCGCGCCGGCCGCGCTGTCACTGGTGTCGGTCACCTTCACCGAGGCCAAAGAGCGCGCTCGCGCGTTCGGCGTCTTCGCGGGTGTGTCCGCGGGTGGCGCGGCCATCGGCCTGATCGTGGGCGGCGCGCTCACCGAATACGCCAACTGGCGCTGGTGCCTGCTGGTCAACACCCCGATCGCGCTGATCGCCTTCCTCGGTGCGCTCGCCTTCGTGGTCCGGGACGTGCCCGCGCCGCGCACCGGCGGCTACGACCTGCCCGGCGCGGTGACCGCCACGCTCGGCCTGGTCTCGGTGGTCTACGGCTTCAGCCGCGCGGCCTCGGACGGCTGGACCGCGAGCACCACCCTGGCCCTGCTGATCGCGGGCGTCGCGCTGCTCGCCGCCTTCGTCGCCATCGAGCGGCGGTCCTCGAATCCGCTACTGCCGCTGCGTATTCCGGGGGAGATCAACCGGGGCGGCTCGTTCCTGGTGGCGCTGCTGCTGCCGATCGCCATGTTCGCCATGTTCATCAACATGAGCTACTACTTCCAGATCACGCTGGGCTGGTCGGCGCTGAAGGCGGGGGTGGCGTTCCTGCCCTTCCCGATCGGCATCGTCGTCTCCGCGGGCGTCGCGAGCGGGTTGCTGCCGCGGATCGGGCCGCGGCCGCTGATGATCACCGGTTCGGTGCTGGGCATGGCCGGGCTGCTGTATCTGTCGCGGCTGAGCTTCGGGGACAGCTATGCCGGAGGCGTGCTGCCGGCAGTGATTCTTATCGCGCTCGGCATGGGCGGGCTGTTCGTGGCCATGCAGACCACAGCGCTGCATCAGGTCGAGGAGCGTGACTCCGGTGTCGCGAGTGCGCTGCTCAATGCCGCGCAGCAGGTGGGCGGCGCGATCGGCACCGCGCTGCTGTCGACGATCGCGGTGCAGGTGGCCGAGCGGTTCGCGAAGAACAATCCGGGCGTCGACCACGTGATGGCCCGGGCCGCGATTCATTCCTATGACATCGCGTTCCTGATCGGCGCGGGATTCTTCCTGGTGACCATTCCGATCATCGCGTTCATGGTGCGGGACAAGCCGGAGAATCTGCTCGAAGGTTCCGAGCACGTGCACGTGGGCGTCTGACCCACCGACTATTCACCCGCGGGTCGCGGCAACATATATCCCGCGGTCCGCGGGTTTGGGGTTGCCGCGGGCCGCGGGTTTTCGCATCCTGGAAAGTGCGTAAAGTCACGCGAAAAGCTACTTATCGGTAACCGCACTGAATCCCGCACAGCGGGGGCCACCCGAGCGGTGAGATCGATAGCAGCAGTACGCTTGTCTTGCTTGACGCCACAGCGTACGTGGACTTGGCACCACAGGTCCCGTGCCGAGCGCCATGCGTATACGTTGTCTGTTGAACAGCTGGGGTCCGCTACAAGCGGTGCTCACCGGCCGTGCAATGGGAGCACCACCTTCCTAGGAGGACACGAAGATCCATGTCCAAGATCAAGGTTGAAGGGACCGTCGTCGAACTCGATGGCGACGAGATGACCCGGATCATCTGGCAGTTCATCAAGGACAAACTGATCAACCCGTATCTCGATGTGAACCTCGAGTATTACGACCTCGGCATCGAGTATCGCGACAAGACCGATGATCAGGTGACCATCGACGCCGCCAACGCCATCAAGAAACACGGCGTGGGTGTGAAGTGCGCGACGATCACCCCCGATGAGGCCCGCGTCACGGAGTTCGGTCTGAAGAAGATGTGGCGGTCGCCGAACGGCACCATCCGCAACATCCTCGGCGGCACCATCTTCCGCGCGCCGATCATCATCTCCAATGTGCCGCGTCTGGTTCCGGGCTGGACCAAGCCGATCATCATCGGCCGCCACGCCTTCGGTGACCAGTACCGCGCCACCGATTTCAAGGTGCACCAGGCGGGCACCGTCACCCTGACCTTCACGCCGGAGGACGGCTCCGAGCCGATCCAGCACGAGGTCGTCCGCATGCCGGAAGACGGCGGCGTGATCATGGGCATGTACAACTTCAAGGACTCGATCCGGGACTTCGCGCGGGCCTCGCTGAACTACGGCCTGCAGCAGAACTACCCGGTGTACATGTCGACCAAGAACACCATCCTCAAGGCCTACGACGGCATGTTCAAGGACACCTTCCAGGAGGTGTACGAGACCGAGTTCAAGGACGAGTTCGACGCGGCCGGTCTCACCTACGAGCACCGCCTGATCGACGACATGGTCGCCTCCGCGCTCAAGTGGGAGGGCGGCTACGTCTGGGCCTGCAAGAACTACGACGGCGACGTGCAGTCCGACACCGTGGCGCAGGGCTTCGGCTCGCTGGGTCTGATGACCTCCGTGCTGCTCACCCCGGACGGCCGCACCTGTGAGGCCGAGGCGGCGCACGGCACCGTGACCCGGCACTACCGTCAGCACCAGCAGGGCAAGCCCACCTCCACCAACCCGATCGCCTCGATCTTCGCGTGGACGCGTGGCCTGGCCCACCGCGGCAAGCTGGACAACACCCCCGAGGTGATCGGCTTCGCCCAGACGCTCGAGGATGTCGTCATCCAGACGGTCGAGTCCGGCCAGATGACCAAGGACCTCGCGCTGCTGGTCGGCGGCGACCAGGGCTACCTGACCACCGAGGAGTTCCTCGGCGTGCTGGACGCCAACCTGGCTCGTGAGCTGCGCTAGAAAAGAAGTTCCCCACTCTCGGGACTCTCAGGGGCAAGCCCCTGAAACCCCAAGGGCAAGAGGTTGTTCAGGGGCCACCCCTGAAACCCCAGGAGCGCAAGCTCCCACGCGCCGACGAACGTGAACAGCGCGAAGCGGTGAAGATGGCGGCCGGGACCACAGTCCCGGCCAGGACCATCCACCGCGCCACACGGGCACCTGCCCCCACCGGAACCGGTGGGTGGGCGGGTGCCCGAACTGTTTCCGGGGTTGTCCCGGCCGTGATCACGAAACGTTCACACGGTCCTTGCCAGCATGGCCGCGTGCCAACGGGTTAACGCACCCGACCGGACGGTCAATACCCCTGTGACAGACGGGGTTCGGCCGCGGTACGCGCGGCGGCGAAGGAGGAGCGAGCGATGACGGCGATCGGTGGCGAGCTGCGCACTGTGGTGCGGGGCCGGGTGCTGGTACCCGGCGACGAGGGTTTCGAACAGGCGAGCACCCCGTGGAATCTCGCCGTGCGGCAGCGGGTTTCGGCGGTGGTGGAGGTCGCGGACGCGGCGGACGCCGCGGCGCTGGTGCGGTTCGCGGCGGCGGCCGAACTGCCGCTGAGCACGCGGGCGACCGGGCACAGCCCCTCCACGGCGGCGGACCGGACCGTGCTGGTGACGACCCGGGCGCTGGACGGGATCGAGATCGACGCCGCGGCGCGGGTGGCACGGGTGCAGGCGGGGGTGGCCTGGCAGCCGGTGCTGGAGCGGGCCGCCGCGCACGGATTGGCCGGGGCCTGCGGCAGTTCCGCCGTGGTCGGGGTGACCGGGTACACGCTGGGCGGCGGTGTCGGCTGGTTCGCGCGCAGCCGCGGCTACGCCGCGCACGCGGTGCGAGCGCTGGAGGTGGTGACCGCGGACGGCGATCAGCGCCGGGTGACCGCGGACTCCGAGCCCGACCTGTTCTGGGCACTGCGCGGCGGCGGTGGCGATTTCGCGCTGGTGACCGGCATGGAATTCGAATTGTTCGACGCGACCGAGCTTTTCGGCGGCCGCATCCTGTGGCCCGCCGAGCGGACCGAGGCGGTCGTCGCGGCCTTCCGGCAGGCCACCGCGGAAGCCGAAGAGGGACTGAGCCTTTGGCTGACTCTCCTGCAATTCCCGCCGTTCCCCGAGATTCCCGAGATGCTGCGCGGCCGGGCCATGGTGGCCGTGGACGTGGTCGCGCTGGGCGCGGTCACCGGTCCGCTGCGGTTGTTCGACGAGATTCCGGATGCGGTGCTGGACACCCGGCGGCCGCTGGATGCCGCGCAGGTCGGCGGCGTCTGCATGGAGCCGACCGACCCCAGCCCGGCCCGGGTGCGCGGTGAGCTGCTCACCGAGTTCTCCGCGCGGGTGAGCGACGCGCTGCTGGCCGCCGCCGCGCCGCAGGGCGGGGTGGGGCCGCTCGCGCTGGTCCAGGTCCGGCACCTGGGTGGCGCGCTGACCCGGCCGCGCGCCGACGCGGGCTGCGCGGGCGGGATCGCCGAGCCGTACCTGCTGTCGCTGCTCGGCCCCGCGCCGACCGCGGACGTCGAGGCGGCCGTCGTCGAGCGCAGTGACGCTGTGCTGGATGCGCTGCGTCCGTACCTGAGTGGCCGGAAACCGTTCACCTACTTGGATTCCGGTGAGACCCCGGCCGCGGTCTTCGATCCGGTCACGCTGGCGCGGTTGCTGGAGATCAAGGACCGGTTCGACCCGGATAGTTTGTTCCGCAGCAACTTTCCCGTCATTCCGCCGCTCGGCGAGGCGGATCCCAGCCGGGTCGCCGCACCGGTCACGGTCTGACCGGGGGCGCGCGGGCCGCCCGCCGGGACCAGCGTCCCGGCGGTCGCGTGGCGTGGGCCGGCCCATGATCCGGGCCGGTCGGTGAGTGAAATCACCGGACCGGACGGTATCGGGACCGTTCGCCACTGTGTTGCGCTTGGTTGTGCCCGAATCCGTGTCCGCAGCCACCACCGCATCCGCCGACGAGATGAGCCTCGACGGGATGGACCGTCCCGTCGGCTCCGCACCCGAGGCCGTCGGGTCCGCGCCCGAGGCTGTCAGCTCCGCGCCCGAGGCGGGGCCACGTGGGCGGTGGCATGTGCCCGCCATGCTGGCGCTGGCCCTGGGCGGGTTCGGGATCGGTACCACAGAATTCGTCACCATGGGTTTGCTGCCCGATATCGCCGGCTCGATGAAGGTCTCCGAACCGACTGCCGGACACATTGTTTCGGCCTACGCCCTGGGTGTGGTCGTCGGTGCGCCGGTGATCGCGGCGCTGTGCGCGCGGGTCCCGCGCAAGCGGCTGCTGATGGCGTTGATGGCGGCATTCACGCTGGGCAATGCGGCCAGCGTGATCGCGCCAGGCTTCGCGACGCTGACCGTGGCGCGGTTCGTCTCGGGCCTGCCGCACGGCGCGTACTTCGGTGTGGCGTCATTGGCGGCGGCCTCGCTGGCGCCGGTGGGGCAGCGTGCCAAGGCGGTTGCCGCAGTTATGCTGGGCCTGAGCGCCGCCAATGTCGTCGGCGTTCCTGCAGCCACCTGGCTGGGCCAGCACCTCGGCTGGCGGAACGCTTTCGTGGTGGTCGCCGTGATCGGCATCGCGACCGTCGCCGCCATCTCCCGCTTCGTGCCGGACCTGCACGGCATTCGCATGACCGACCCCCGCACCGAACTGACGGCCCTGCGCCGCCCCCAGGTGCTGCTCACCCTGCTGGTCGGCGCCGTCGGCTTCGGCGGCATGTTCGCGGTCTACACCTACATCACCACCACTCTCACCGGTGTGGCCGGCCTCCGCGTCGGCCTGGTTCCGCTGGTTCTCATGCTCTTCGGCCTGGGCATGGTCGCGGGCAATATCGCCGGCGGCATCCTCGCCGACCGCGGCGTGGACCGCGCGATCCTCCTCTCCCTGCTGGCCATGGTGGTGATCCTCGCCGGATACGTTGTGGCAGCGCACAATCCCTATACCGCGGCCGTTGGCGCCTTCCTGGTCGGTGCATCCGGCGCGGCCCTGGCCCCCGCCCTGCAGACCCGTTTGATGGACGTGGCCCACGACGCCCAGACCCTCGCCGCCGCTCTCAACCACGCGGCACTGAATATCGCGAACGCGGCAGGTGCCTGGCTGGGTGGCCTGGTGATCGCGGCGGGGCTGGGGTACACCGCGCCCGCCGCCGTGGGCGCCGGTCTCGCGGTCCTCGGCACGCTGCTGTTCGGGGTGACCGTGGTTGCAGCGCGGCGCGGCGGTGTGCTGCCGCATTGACGCGGTGCGCCGGCCAGAAATAGCATCGCCCACGATGTATCTGGTCCGTATTTGCATCCATCACCCCCGGCGGTATCGGCGTCCGGGGCTCAGGCAGGAGATTGTCCAATGTCACCGAAATCCGCGGGATTGAAGAAGGTGCTGCGGGCCGCCGGTCAAGCGGCTCTGGGAGCCGCGCTCCTCACGGCTGGAACGGGTCACCTGACCTTCCAGCGCAAGGAATTTCGGGCGCAGGTCCCGCACTGGCTGCGCCTGGATCCCGACTTTGTCGTCGTCACGTCCGGTGTCGTCGAGATCGGACTCGGCGGGGCCCTGCTCGGTACCTGGAAGCAGCCTGCACGGGGCTTCCTCGGTGCTACGACCGCCGCCTTCTTCGTCGCGGTCTTTCCCGGCAACGTCGCACAACTGGTCAATCGCGCTGACGCCTTCGGTCTCGACACCGACACCAAACGCGCGGTGCGGCTGCTCTTTCAACCGCTTCTCGTGGCCGGGGCGCTCGCGGCGACCGACGCCCGCGGACTGCTGCGCCGGGGCGAACAGTGAGATCGAGATAGCGCCCGTGGGCCGTGGAAATGTATGCGGCACACCGGGTGTAAACCTCACATTCAGGATGAAAGACTCACAGCCTTCCTCGAGCGGAATTCACAGCGAACGGGGCCAATCTCGTCGAGTTATCGGCCGAATACGAGCGCTCTCGACCGGACACCTTCTTCTCTTGCAGAAAGGACGTATCCGTCATGCGTGCTGTTCGAATCGCCGTGCTCGCCGGAGGTGTGCTGCTCGGACTGGCAGTGCCCGCCGTCGCCTCCGCCGACCCGGTGACCTGCGGTAGTGACCTCAACGGCTGTGCGATCAACTGTCGCCAGACCATCGGCAACCAGAACATCCGGCTCAATGACTGCGTCATGACCGACTCCGGCTGGTCCTGCAGCGCCTGTCTGTACAACTCCGAGACGTAGTATCGCCCGCTGCCACGGTGCGGGCCGGCTCCGGCCCGCAACCCCGGCGCGAACATACACGATTGTATGTAAGTGTACGATCCTCCCATGACCAGCTCCGCCGTCTCGAAACCCCCGCGCCGCACCCAGGAACAGCGCAGCAGCGAGACCCGGACGCGACTGCTGGACGCCACCATCGACTGCCTCGTCGAGTACGGCTACGCCGGGACGACGACGCCGCGGGTGGCCGAGCGCGCGGGTGTGACCCGGGGCGCGCAGGTGCACCATTTCGGTTCCAAGAGCGAGCTGGTGGTCGCGGCGATCAGTCATCTGGCGCAGCGGCGCACCGAGGCGGCCATGCAGGAGATCCGGCGGGTCCGCAGCGGCGACGATCCGATCGGCGCCACCCTGGAGGCCATGTGGGAGCTGCATCAGGGCCCGCTGTTCATCGCGGCCATCGAATTGTGGGTGGCCAGCCGCACGGATCGGGTGCTCGCGGTCGAGATGGAGAAGGTCGAGCCGTTCGTGAACAACGCGGTGCTGCTGGCCGTCGCGCAGTTGGTGCCGAATGAGCTGGATCGCAAGAACGTTCGCGATTTCGCCTACACCGCGATGGACACGCTGCGCGGAATCCTGGTGACCAACTTCATTTCTCCCGATCCCGAGCGGGCGCACCGGCGCTGGCTGCGGGCCTCGGCGCAGTTGCGCCTGGCGGCCGAGGCGCGGATGCCCGACTTCCGGATCGCCGGCGAATAGCTGATCGATTCGGCCCGAAGGTCCTCGCCGCGGTGTGCGGCGGGGGCCTTCGATGTTTGCGCGGGTGGGGTCACCGCATCGGCGGTATGTCCGGGCGTACCCGCCGGAGCTGCCGATCTTGTGCTCGATGTCGAGAATCGCGTCCCCCTCTTGCCTACTTACATACAGCTTTGTATGTTTGTTTTCGTTCCCCTATGTGAGGAGTTCGATGACGAACAAGGTCTACGTCGTCGGCGTCGGCATGACGAAGTTCGAGAAGCCGGGGCGGCGCAAGAACGAGGACGGCAGTGACTGGGACTACCCGGACATGGCCCGGGAGTCGGGGACCAAGGCCCTCGCCGATGCCGGAATCGACTACCGCGAGATCGAACAGGCCTATGTCGGCTACGTCTACGGTGAATCCACCTCCGGCCAGCGCGCCGTCTACGAACTGGGCCTGACCGGCATTCCGGTGGTCAATGTCAACAACAACTGCTCCACCGGCTCGACCGCGCTCTACCTTGCGGCACAGGCGATCCGGGGCGGGCTGACCGACTGCACGCTGGCGCTGGGCTTCGAGAAGATGCAGCCGGGCTCGCTCGGCTCCACCTGGGACGATCGCGAACAGCCCATGGCGCGCCACATCATGGCGCTCGCGGAGATCTCCGAAGTGCTGTTCCCGGTGGCCCCGTGGATGTTCGGCGCGGCCGGGCGCGAGCACATGAAGAAGTACGGCACCACCGCCGAGCACTTCGCCAGGATCGGGTACAAGAACCACAAGCACTCTGTGAACAACCCGTATTCACAGTTCCAGGACGAGTACACGCTCGACGACATCCTGGGCTCGCGCATGATCTACGACCCGCTCACCAAGCTGCAGTGCTCGCCGACCTCCGACGGGTCCGGCGCGGTCGTCCTGGCCTCGGAGGAATTCGTGGACCGCCACGACCTGTCGCGGCAGGCGGTCGAGATCGTCGGCCAGGCCATGACCACCGACTTCCAGTCCACCTTCGACGGCAGCGCCAAGAACCTCATCGGCTACGACATGAATGTCCGGGCGGCGGAGCAGGTGTACGCGCAGGCCGGACTCGGCCCCGAGGACTTCCAGGTCATCGAGTTGCACGACTGCTTCTCCGCCAACGAACTGCTGCTGTACGAGGCGCTCGGCCTGGCCCGGGAGGGCGAGGCCGGACACCTGATCGACTCGGGCGCGACCACCTACGGCGGCAAGTGGGTGGTGAACCCCTCCGGCGGGCTCATCTCCAAGGGACACCCTTTGGGTGCAACGGGTTTGGCGCAGTGCAGTGAGCTCACCTGGCAGCTGCGCGGCGCCGCCGGCAAGCGGCAGGTCGGCAACGTCACCGCCGCCCTGCAGCACAATATCGGGCTCGGCGGCGCGGCCGTCGTCACCGCCTACCAGCGCGCCGAACGCTGATCCGCACCCTCCATCCCCGACTACGAAGAGGTAATCCCGTGGGACACATCGAAGCTTCCAAGGACCTGACCGCCACCCCCGACGGCCTGTGGGCCGTGGTCTCCGACCCGCAGACCTGGGACAAATGGTTCTCCATCCATGAGCGCTGGATGGAGGAGCCGCCGGCCGTGCTGGCGCCGGGGGCGAAGCTGACCGCCAAGATCATGATGCTCGGCATGGCCAACAAGATCGAGTGGGTGGTCGAGCGCGTCGAGACCCCGAACAGGCTGGTGCTCAGCGGCACCGGCATGGCCGGGGTGAAGGTGCAGTTTGCCTTCGACATCACCCCCGAGGGCGCGGGCAGCCGCTTCTCGGTGTCCGGTGATTTCGAGGGCGCGCTGATCAAGGGGGCGTTGGGCAAGGCGGTGGAGAAGGACGGCCTCACGCAGCTGGACAAGACTCTCGCCGCGCTCGATGCGCTCGCCACAGCGGCCTGACGGCGAGCGGGCGCACGAGATGGCTTCCACCGCTGTCGAATTCGACGAGTCGGGGCTGGGTTCCTGGTCCGACGAGGAGGCGTTCGAGGTTACGCGCGAGCGGATCGCCGAATATGCCGCGGCCACCAATGATCCCATTCCCGCGCACCTGAAAGGCGATGCGGCTCCGCCGGTCTTCGCCATCGTGCCCGTCTTCGAGGCCATGATGATGCCGGTCATCGAGGTGGCCCCGATGAACATCTTCGGGCGGGTGGTGCACGGGGAGCAGGACTTCCACTTCCACCGGCCCATCCGGCCCGGCGACAAGCTGGTGTCGCGGGCCAAGGCCATCGGGTTCGAGGGCAAGGACAACGGCTCGACCATCACCATCCTCATCGAATGCCGTTCCGAGGCCGGGGAACCGGTCAACGAGCAGTATCTGACCGCGTTCTTCCGTAATGTCGACGCGGGTAAGCAGGCCGGCGAGCAGCCTCCGGCGCACCGTTTCGATCCGGCGCTGCTGGAGCGGGCGCCGCTGGCCACGGTGGCCGCGCACGTCGACGCCGATCAGACGTACCGGTATTCGCCGGCCTCCGGTGATCCGGTGCCGCTGCATCTGGACGATCAGGTCGCCCGGGACGCCGGCCTGCCCGGCATCATCGCGCACGGGCTCTGCACCATGGCCATGTCGTCGTGGGGAGTGCTGAACCAGGTCGCGGGCTCGGATGTGGCTCGGCTGCAACGGTATGCGGTGCGCTTCGCCAAGATGGTCTTCCCGGACGACGACCTGGAGACCCAGATCTGGAAGGTCGGCTCGGCCGACGGGGTCACCACCTACGCCTTCCGCACGGTCCGCGGCGACGACACCGTCCTCAGCGACGGCCTGGCCGAAATTTCCGACAACTCTTAGGGAGACAGTCATGGGTGCACTCGACGGACGGGTCGCCATCATCACCGGAGCCGGCCGCGGGATCGGCCGGGAGCACGCGCTGCTGTTCGCGCGGGAGGGTGCGGCGGTCGTGGTGAACGACCTGGGCGGCAGCAATGCCGGTGAGGGCGCGGACACCGGCCCGGCGCACGAGGTCGTGGCCGAGATCCTCGCCGCAGGGGGGCGGGCGATCGCCAACACCGACAGCGTGGCCGATCGGCAGGGCGCGAAAAACCTGGTGGAGCAGGCGGTGTCGGAGTTCGGGCGGCTGGATGTCGTGGTGAACAACGCGGGCATCCTGCGCGACGCCTTCGTGGCGGGCATGGACGAGTCGCAGTGGGACGCGGTGCTGGCCGTGCACCTCAAGGGGCACGCGGCGGTACTGCGGCACGCGGCCGGGTACTGGAAGGAGCAGTTCAAGGCGGGCAATCAGCCGGTCGCGGCGGTGATCAACACCGCGTCCGCGTCGGGTACCACGGTCCCCAATGCGGGGCAGGCGAATTACGGTGCGGCCAAGGCCGGTATCGCCGCGCTCACCCTGGTGGCGGCCGATGAGCTGGCCCGCTACGGCGTGCGCGTGAACGCCATCGCGCCGATCGCGCGCACCCGGCTCACCCTCGCCACGCCGGGCATGGGCGAGATGATGGCCGCGCAGCAGGCCGGTCTGGAAGAGGGCGAGTTCGATGCCTTCAGTCCGGCCAATATCTCGCCGCTGGTGGCGTATCTTGCCACCGAGAAGTGTCCGATCACCGGCAAGGTGTTCGCGGTGCAGGGTGGCGCGATCTCCGAACTGGCGGGCTGGCACGACGTGAAGACCATCGAGACCGAGGGGCCCTGGTCCATCGACGATATCGCCGGTCGACTGCCGTAATCAGGAAGGCGGACAACGATGTTCGAATGGTCCGAGACCGATGAGCTGATCCGCGGCGCGGTGCGGAGTTTCATCGACAAGGAGGTGCGCCCGCACCTCGATGCCCTCGACAGCGGCGAGATGCTGCCGTATCCGATCATCCGGAAGCTGTTCGCCGATTTCGGCATCGACGCGCTGGGCTCGGAGACGGTCGCCAAACTGCTTGCCAAGCAACGCAAGCGGGAGGAAGCGCTCGCAGCCGGGGAGCCGCTGCCGGAGAAGAAAGCGAAGGCCGGCGGCGACGGCGGGCCCTTCTCCGGGCAGGAATCGCTGATGGCGGTGCTCGTCAGCGAGCTGTCCGGGGTGTGCATGGGGTTGGTCACCGCCATGGGCGTGAGCATCGGGCTCGGTGCGACGACCATCCTCTCGCGCGGCACCCTCGCCCAGAAGGAACGCTGGCTCGCCGACATCGTGACCATGAAAAAGGTTGCGGCCTGGGCGATCACGGAGCCCGACTCCGGGTCGGACGCCTTCGGCGGGATGAAGACCCACGTCCGCCGCGACGGTGACGACTACATTCTCAACGGGCAGAAGACCTTCATCACCAACGGTCCCTACGCCGACACCGTCATCGTCTACGCCAAGCTGGACGAGGGCGACGGCGCCCCCGAGTCCAAGACGATCGCGGCCAAGCGCGAACGCAAGGTGCTGACCTTCGTGCTCGACAAGGGCATGGAGGGTTTCACCCAGGGCAAGCCGTTCAAGAAGATGGGCCTGCACGCCTCACCCACCGGCGAATTGTTCTTCGACAATGTGCGATTGAGCCGGGACCGGCTGCTCGGCGAGACCGAGCAGCACGAGGGCGGCGACGGACGGGAAAGCGCCCGTTCGAGTTTCACCGCCGAGCGCATCGGCGTGGCCTTCATGGCGCTGGGCATCGTCAACGAATGCCACCGGCTCTGTGTGGATTACGCCAAGACGCGCAAGCTGTGGGGGCAGGAGATCGGCCGCTTCCAGTTGGTCCAGCTCAAGCTGGCCAGGATGGAGATCGCCCGGATCAATGTGCAGAACATGGTCTTCCACGCCCTGGAACGCTCCCGCGCCGGCAAGCCGCCGACGCTGGCCGAGGCCTCGGCCATGAAGCTGTACTGCTCGGAGATCGCCACCGAGGTCGCCATGGACGCCGTCCAGCTCTTCGGCGGCAACGGCTACATGTCCGAGTACCACGTCGAACAGCTGGCCCGCGACGCCAAGTCGCTGATGATCTACGCGGGCAGCAACGAGATCCAGGTGACCCACGTCGCCAAGGGACTGCTCGCCTACTAGGCGCGCATGAAGTCCGGGACCGCCACCAGTCGCCGGTGGCGGCCCCGGACGCCGTGTACCGCATGTTCGAAGTAGCGACCTACGGGACGGAGACAGGGCGCAGGCAGCTCTCCAGGGGCAGGATGATGGAGCAGAGGGCGGGCTTGCGGGTGGGGCGGTAGTCGGCGGGGACGCCGCCCTGGGCGGTGATGGTTTTGAACGCGGCCACTGCGTCGGTGGGGCGGCGGGTGAGGGTCGGGTCGGTTTTCGCGTCGACGGTGTAGAGGCCGAATCGCGGTGAGTAGCTGCCCCATTCGTAGTTGTCGGTGAGGCTCCAGTAGTTGTAGCCGATCACGTCGATGCCGTCGGCCTTGGCGCGCTGCAGCCAGTAGACGGTGTCGCGCAGGTGGTCGGCGCGGTCGTAGCCGTCGCTGCGCGGGGCGGCGTTGTCGGTGGGAAGTCCGTTCTCCACCACGTAGATCGGCAAGACCGGGAACTTCTCGGTGTAGGTGCGCAGGTCGTAGTAGATGCCCTCGGGCTCGATGGCGTTCTTCCACAGCTCGTCGCCCAGCAGCGCGGTGCTCGGCAGGTGTGTCAGGGAGGCGCCGTAATAGAAGTCGACGCCGATGAAGTCGAGCTTGCCGCGGATGCGGTCGGCGAACAGCAGGTCGGTCAGGTTCTGCACGATCGGGTACTGCGCGATATTGCTGGTCACCCGCGCGCCGGGCTGGCGGGAGTGGATGTAGTCGTAGATCGCGGTGTGCGCCTGCACCAGCCGGTCGAACATCGGCAGCGCGTCGAGCACGCCGATGTCGCCGATCTTGATCGATTGCGCGACATAGCCCATGGGCTCGTTGATGGTCACCCACATCGGGTCGTCGGGCGCGTATCGGTCGACCACCTTGCGCATATTGGTGAGCCAGTCCGACACCATGCCCTGGTTCTTCCAGCCCCCGCGATCCGCCTCCCACCCGGGGATCACCCAGTGGTCGAGGGTCAGCATCGGCCGCATCCCCGCCGCGCGGATCTTCTGGATGACCTGGTCGTAGAAGCGGAAGCCGTTCTCGTCCCAGGCATTCGGCTGCGGCTGCACCCGCGCCCATTCGATGCTGAGCCGGTACACCTTCAGGCCCATCCCGGCCGCCAGATCGATGTCCTCGGCGTAGCGGTCGTAGAAGTCGACCGAATTGCCGTACGGGTCGTGCGCCTTGCCGGAATTGGCGTACCGGCTCCAGTTGCTGTCCGGCGCATGGCCTTCGGACTGGAATCCGGCCATGGCCACGCCCCACATGAAGTCGGGGCCGAGCGACGGCACGCTGGTCGGCGCACCGCCGGCGCTCCCGGTCCCGGACCCGCTGGCACTGCCCGACCCCGAGCCGCTGGAACTCCCGGACCCCGAGCCGGCGCTTCCGGACCCCGAGCCGCTATCGGCCGGCGCCGCCCCGGCCACGGCAGACCCGCTGGACACGATGGCCAGTGCCGACAGGACCGAACACAGAACCCGCGCAGTTCTCATCTCAGCGAAATCTCCCACAGTGCTTCGGACGCGGCCCCTTGCCGCGCGGCCGGGTGGCCGTCCCGACTCTACTGGTCATACGTCCAACATGATGGTGTTTCACTCAATATCGGTTTGTCGGGGGCCGTGGCTAGGGTTCGAGGCGTGACCGATCGTGAGAGTTTCGCCCCACTGGTGTTCTTCGAATACGACCACAAACCCGGGCACTACTGCCTGATGCTGTCCGACAACCACATGCTCGCCACCGAACCCGTCTTCGCCGAATTCGGTTACGACGGAAACGGTTACGGCTGGGCCGGGGTGGCGCGGTCGGCGGTGGCGGCCCAGGAGGCCGGGGTAGGGGAGCGGGTGAGCTTCGACCCCGAGGCGGGCACGTTCGTCGCGTACGGCCAGGACGCGCCGGCGCTGCGGGCGCTCGGGGCGTTGCTGCGGGACGCACTCGCGGACCCGGCCGTACTCCGCGAGCTCATCGCCGCGGGCGATCCGGAGTGGTTCGACTGAACACCCGCTGATCGTGTGCTGCGATCAGCGGGCGGCACAAGGGATTTCGGCGCTCAGGGCTTGCGGGAGAGGGCGGCGGAGATCAGCTGCTCCCAGACGCTGAGGTCGTGGTGGTCGCTGCCGATGCGGGCCACGCCCTCGGCGGTGGGTTCGGGGCGCCAGAGGGAACAGGGCACCAGGCCCGGCTCCAGGATTTCGAGATCGCCGAACAGACCCAGGATCTCCTCGTCGGTGCGCCAGCGGCCGCGGCCGAAGGTGGTCTGCAGCTTCTGCTCGGCGACCCGGGTCTCCTCGTTGAAGCCGGACCGGAAGTGGGAGATGTAGAGCATGCTGCCGGAAGGGATCTGATCGGCCCAGTAGCGGACCACCTGCTCGGGCTTCTCGTCATTGTTGAGGTGGTGCAGGATGGCGCTGAAGATCACGGCCACCGGCTGCGAGAAGTCGATGAGCCGCTCCACCTCCGGATGGTGGCGGATGGCCTCGGAATCGCGCAGGTCGGCCTGGATCACGGTGGTGAACTCGTCCGTCTCCAGGATCGCGCGGCCGTGCGCCAGCACGATGGGGTCGTTGTCCACATAGACCACATGCGGCTCGGACTGGTGCCGCTGCGCCACCTGGTGCACATTGTCGGCGGTGGGCAGGCCGCTGCCGATATCGACGAACTGCTTGATCCCGGCGCGCGAGATCTCGCCGATGGCGCGCACGAGGCAATTCCGATTCGCGTACGCGATATCCACCGAACCCGGCAGATCCTTGATGAAGAAGTCCCCGACCTCCCGGTCGGGCGCGTAATTGTCCTTGCCGCCCAGGAGATAGTCGTACACCCGGGCGATGCTGGGTTTGGACTGGTCTACTTGCGGTTGTTCCGTCATCTCTCCACACACCCCTGTCAGTATCGAATTGCCCTCCGCTTCGCTCCGGGCGGGTTCGCGGCCCTGGAGGCCTCGTTCTTCCCTCCCTGCGCTCCCCCGCTTCGCTCCTCCGCTCCGCTCAGTCCAGAACGAGACGGGCCGCGAACCCGGCGACGTGGATCCGCCGTAATCCTATGTAACTGAACGAGTTCGGGTGCGCGGTTCCAGGTAACACTGGGCGTGCCTGCGAGCGTGGGTGATTCGGTGCCAGTCAGACGGCCCGCAAGCGGGTGCGGTTGGCGTAGACGTGCTCGGCGATCAGGGTCGCGATGCGGTCGGGCGCCTCGAGCATGGGGACGTGGCCGACATCGTGGACCAGGATGCGGTCCGCCGACTCCGGCAGTTCCTCCAGGAAACGGCGGGCGTACAGGCGATTCGGAATGATCCGGTCGTTCTCGCACATGAGCAGCCGCACCGGGGTGCGCAGCGTGGCCAGGTGCTCGAGGGCCGGGAATCGCAGCCCGCTCACCAGCATCGGCAGCATCGCCTTGCAGTGCATGGCCGAGGTGATGGCCGCCTCGATGCCCGCCCGCGAGGCCGCCTCGGTGTTCTTGGTGAGCAGCAGCGCCACCGCCTGCCGGACGAACCCGCTGTAGGCGACGGCGGCCGGCAGATGCTTGCCGATCTCCACGAACGGCACCATCGACAGGAACTTCAGCCCGACGCGAAGCTGCAGCGCGGAGGGGGTTTGCCAGCCGCCCGCGGGCGCGATAGCGGTGAGGGTGCGGGCCCGGCCCCGGCGGGCCAGCTCGAAGCCGACCCAGCCGCCGAGCGAATTGCCCGCGATATGGCAGGTGCGCCAGCCCATCTCGTCGAGCTGATCCTCGACCCGGTCGGCGAGGGCGCTGACATCGAGGTACCAGCCCTCGAGTTCGGGGCCGCCCCATGCCCGGTGAAGGCCGGAGCGAACACTTCGCAATGGCTCGACATGCGCTGCGCCACCTGCTCCCAGCAATGCGGGGACAGCATGAATCCGTGCAGCAGGAGCAGTGGTTCGCCGGAGCCGGTGTGGAGCGCGCGGATGGGCGCGGGCGGGGCGGTGGGCCGGGTGGTGCCTGACGTCATCGTCGTCACCCCTTCCTGGACCTCGATGTCCGTGAAGAGAGTCGGTAAGCCGCATTGTACGGTCGTGAAGTGGCGAAAATCATCAGTACGTGCAACGTGAACGGGGTGCGTGCCGCGGCGGGCAAGGGATTGCTCGAGTGGCTGGCCGCGACCGAGGCCGATATCGTCTGCCTGCAGGAAACCCGGGCGACCGATGAGCAAACGCGTAGCGCGCTAGCGCCCGCGCTGGACGCCGGATGGTTCCTCAGCCATGCGGAACCGGGCCTGAAGGGCCGGGCGGGCGTGGCGATCCTGTCCCGGCACCAGCCCGACGCGGTGCGCGTCGGCGTCGGCCTGTTCCAGGATGGAAGCTGGTCTCCCGTCGAGGAATTCGCCACGCTCGGCCGCTATGTCGAGGCAGACTTCGAGGATCTCACCATCGCCAGCGTCTACGTCCACACCGGCGAGGCCGACACCCCGCTACAGGACGAGAAGTACCGCTTCCTGGACGCCATCGGCGCACGCATGCTGGCCCACCCGGGCGAGTTCGTGATCATGGGCGACTGGAATGTCGCGCACACCGAGCTCGACATCAAGAACTGGAAGGGCAACGTCAAGAACGCGGGCTTCCTGCCGCAGGAACGCGCCTGGGTGTCGTCCATGCTGGCCGCCGGCTACGTCGACGTGGTCCGCGAACTGCACCCCGGCGTCCCCGGCCCCTACAGCTGGCACTCCTACCGCGGCCGCGCCTTCGACAACGACGCCGGCTGGCGCATCGACTACCAGCTGGCGCGCGGCGCGATCGCCGCCCGCGCCAAGCAGGCCGTGGTCGAGAAGGCCGCAACCTACGCCGAACGCTGGTCCGACCACGCGCCGGTGACGGTGCAGTACCGATGAAAAAGCTCTCCAAGCAGCAGAGCGCCTGGTTGACGCTGGGGGTGGCCGTGCTCGCGCTGATCGCCGCTATCGTCGCCAACCGGATCAATACCGACCATCCGAGCAACACGGGTAGCGCCAAATCCGTTGTCACATCGGTGGTCAAGACGACCGCAAAGCCGGGTGGTGTGACACCGGCTCCCGGCGTGGCCGATCAGGCGGCCCCGCCTTCCAAGGTGGCCGGCGTGCCCGATCAGGCGTACAAGACCCTGGTCGAGATCGACGCCGGTCGCTGGCCGGGCTCCGCCAACGCGCCCGGTACCCACGGCGGCGACACCTGGAACAACCGGGACGGTAGCCTGCCCCGCAAGGACGTCTCCGGCAAGGCGATCAGCTATCAGGAATGGGATGTGAATCCCAAGCAGCCCGGCCAGACCCGTGATGCCGAACGCATCATCACCGGCAGCGACGGTTCGGCCTATTACACGGGGGACCACTACAAAACCTTCACGAGGATGCGCTGAATGACCGAGCCGATGCCGTTGTCGCAGTTCCTCTCCGCTCCCGCCGAAGATATCGCCGAGCGCCGGGCTCCCGCTCCGGTGCTCGGGGTGCTGCCCATCGGCGCGGCCGAATTCTCCGGCGTCCGCTATCGGATTCCGGACGACTACCTCGCCCGCGAACTGCGCGGCCGCAAGATGCGCACGGTCACCGAGGTTTTCGACGAGTTCGCCGCCGCCTTCCAATTCCCCTACTACTTCGGGGAGAACAAGGACGCCTTCGACGAATGCCTCCGCGACCTCGACGAATTCGTCGGGGCCGCACAGGGATACGTGGTGGTGATCCGCAATGCCGCGCTCATGCTCGACCGGCAGCCCGACGAGCGCGACTGGTTCGCCGAGGCCATGGCCGACTGCGCGACCATCTGGGCGGCCCGCGGCATCCCCTTCCGGGTGGTCCTGCAGGACGCCACGCCACCCGGATTGCCCGTGATACCGCTGGCTCTCGACCCCGAAACCGAAAATTCTTGATTCACCGGACTTTCCACTCCAGTTAACCTGCGGTCGAACAAAACTGTCCTGGACGCTGCAATGGTTCCGCTATGCGATCGCGGCCTGACGCGATCCGGATAGACCTGGAGGGTTCCATGCCTGCCTCGGTACGCCGCTTCGGCAAACGAAGCCGCGCCGCCGCCGCGTTCGCCGCGCTGGTCGCGCTGAGCGCCACCTCGTGTTCGTCGTCGTCCGACCAGGCGGCGCCGGACACCGACACCGCGACGCCCATCAAGCACGTGGTGGTGATCTTCCAGGAGAACGTCTCCTTCGATCACTACTTCGGCACCTACCCGAACGCGGCCAACACCGACGGCACCAAGTTCACCGCGCAGCCGAACACGCCGAAGGTGGACGGCCTCACGCCGGATCTGCTCACCAAGAACCCCAACAAGGCGCAGCCCGTGCGCCTCGGCGGTCCGAACCAGCAGATCACCTGCGACCAGGACCACGAGTACAAGGACGAGCAGCTCGCCCTCGACGGCGGCAAGATGGACCAGTTCGTCGAGCACACCAACGTGTCCGAGGGCAGCGCCTGCAAACCACCGACCTACGGCCCGCAGGGCCTGGTCATGGGCTACTACGACGGCAATTCGGTGACCGCGCTGTGGAATTACGCGCAGCACTACGCGATGAGCGACAACTCCTGGACCTCCACCTTCGGCCCGTCCACCGTGGGCGCGCTGAACCTGGTCGCGGGCCAGACCCACGGCGTCACCAAGATGGAGCCGCCCAAGCCGGGCCAGCCCTTCCCCGCCGACACCGTGCTGGAGAACGCCGGCAACGGCCAGGGCACCGTGGTCGGCGACCCGCAGCCCTACGGCGACGACTGCTCCAACCGCGACACCGTCCAGATGAGCGGCACCACCATCGGTGACCTGCTCAACAAGAAGGGCGTCAGCTGGGGCTTCTTCCAGGGCGGCTTCAAGCCCACCGACACCAAGGACGGCAAGGCCGTCTGCGGCGCCACCCACAATGTCGGTGTGGCACTGGGCGGTACCGGCAAGACCGGTGACAAGGCCTGGGACACCAAGGGCGACTACATCCCGCACCACGAGCCGTTCCAGTACTTCGCGTCGACGGCCAACCCGCACCACCTGCCGCCGACCTCGGTCGACAAGATCGGCCACGACGATCAGGCCAACCACCAGTACGACCTGACCGACTTCTGGGCCGCCGCCGACAAGGGCAACCTGCCCGCCGTCAGCTACCTGAAGGCCGCCGGCTACCAGGACGGCCACGCCGCCTACTCCGATCCGCTGGACGAGCAGCAGTTCCTGGTGGAGACCATCAACCACCTGCAGAAACTGCCGGATTGGAAGGACACCGCGGTCGTCATCGCCTACGACGACTCCGACGGCTGGTACGACCACACGGCGCCCAAGCTGGTCATGAACTCCGCCTCCGAGCAGGACGGCTACAGCGGCCCCGGCGTCTGCGGTGACGCCAAGGCGAACCCGGCCAAGTACCAGGGCCGTTGCGGCTACGGCCAGCGCGTGCCGCTGCTGGTCGTCTCGCCCTACTCGAAGGCCAACTTCGTCGACCACGGCGTGACCGACCAGGCCTCGGTGCTGAAGTTCATCGAGGACAACTGGAAGACCGGCCGGATCGGCGACGACTCGTTCGACGAGAAGGCCGGCACCCTCGACGCCATGTTCGACTTCAAGGCCGCCGCGCAGCCGGCCCTGCAGCTCGACCCGAAGACCGGCGCCGCGAGCTAGCCCGGATGTGCTGACCGCCCGGCCCGATCCCGTGGACCCGATCCATTGGAAAAGGCCGGGCGGTTTTGTATTCGGGCGCGGGCGGTTCCCCCTATAGTCGCTGACAGTGTGTCGAGCGAGTGGGGTCCGGTTGTGATCAGTCGTCGAAAAGTGTTGCGGGACGGGGCGATTCTCGCCCTCGCCGGGGTGGCGGCCGCGTGCGCCGCACCGCGGCGGGTGGCGGGGACCGCGGCGTCCGGCAGCATCGCCTGGAAATACCAGGTCGACGACGGGGTGCGGGGACTGCGGTACGGCGCCGGCACGGTAGTGGTGGAAAACGCCGCCGTGCTCACAGGGCTCGAAGCCCGGAGCGGACGCGAGTTGTGGCGGTTCCCGATCACGACACCGGGGATCGGCCGTCATTCCTGCGTCTGGAGCAACGCCCTCGTGGTCTGCGGGGCCGAACCCGATGCCGCCGGGGATCGGGCTGTGGCCGTGGATCTGGCGTCGGGGAAACGGAATTGGTCCTTCGACGCACCCGAGGGGGTCGTGCTCGGCGGCGTCTTCGGTGTGCGGGACTCGGTGCTCTATCTGATCGCCTCCGATCGAGACAAGGGCGGGCGCGAGGCTTGGGCCGTGGACATGACGAGCAAGGCCGTCCGCTGGCGGGTGCCCTGCGACGCCGAGGCGCTGTCGGTGCCCGACAGCGGTTCGCTCCTCTACAACCAGAGTCCGGGCACCGGCGGCGATCTCGTCGCCCTCGACCTCGGGACCGGTGCGATCGCCTGGTCCCGCGCGGGCGACTCGGCGGTGTCGGCCAGCACCATCGCCACCGGCCTGGTCCAGGGCGCCGTGCTGGCCACCGACGGCGCCCACATCGTCTCCGGCCTGGACCCGAAAACCGGTGCGGCGCTGTGGACCACGCCCGCCCTGCCCTACCCGGCCGGCGTCGTCTTCGGTTCCGGCGACGCCTACTACCTGTGTGACGGCGAGAGGCTGCATGCCATGACTCCCGGCGGCGAGGCGGCCAAGCTGTGGAGTATCTCCATCGCCGATCAGGGCGCCGCGGCCGATGTCGGCGGATACCCGAGCGCGGGGGCCTTCTACCTGCTGGCCGACCGCACCCTCCGCGCGATCGACGCGCACACCAGCGCCATCCGCTGGACGCAATCCATTCCGGACAAGGCCGGATCGCAGGTGTCCTTCGCCGTCGGCGACGCCCACTGCTACGTCGAATCCACCGAGGACGACCCGGGCGTATCCGCCGTGATCGCCATCGTGCGCTGACCCGGATTCCCCTGCGGGGCTACGATTCCGGCGGCTGGGGGGCGCGCGGCTCAGCGACGGATCTGCCGGGCCAGATCCTCGCCCAGCAGCACGAAAACGTCGGTGGTGGCGTCGATGAGCTCGTCGCGGGTCATGGGGAGGTCGCCCTGGAGCCAGGCGGTGAGAGTCTGGACCAGGCCGCCGACCAGGTAGGTGGCGCGGAAACCGATCACGGGCAGGGGGTCGCGCTCGGTGAGGCCGTAGAAGTCGATGCCCTCGGCCGCCACGATATTCGCGAACGCCTTGATGGTGTGCGTTGTGCGGGTACGTAATTCGGGGGTGGCGGAGCTGACCACCAGGGCCACCCGGGCCTTGCGCGGATCGTCGGTGAGGACGTGGATGCCCGCGGTGATGGCGGCGTGCGCCTTGGCGCGCGGGTCGTCGGGGGCGGTGTGCAGTGCGGCGAGCAGGGCGCGCGCCAGCTCCTCGGCGATGGTGTCGAACAGTGCCGACAGCACGGCGTCGCGGTTGTCGAAGTTCTCGTAGTAGTAGCGCTCGTTGAGTCCCGCGCCGGTGCACAGGGCGGAGACGGTGAGCTTGTCGATGCCCTGGGTGCCGAGTATGTCGAGGGCGGCGTCGAGCAGGGCGGTGCGGCGCTGGGTGCGGCGTTCGTCCGCGGAGATGCCGCCGTAGGTCCGTTGCCCGGTCACGAACCGATTCTGGCACGGCCGCGATTCTGGCAGAAGCTCTTGCCAGAATCTGGAATCTGGGGGACTCTATTGCCAGATGTGATGGCCCGCATCACACCCACCGGGAGGCAACGATGCCTGCACGCGCGGCTCAGAGCGGCTACTTCTCCGACGACTCGATGATCCGCAGGGTCATGCGCAAGCGTGCGGTCGGACTCACCTACGGCCAGCGAGCGCTGGTGATCGGCGCGGTGCATCCGCTGCTCTATGTCGGAACCGCCGAGAACACCCAGCATCGGACCACGCCCTACACCCGGCTCGCCCTCACCGGCCGCTTGTTCGAGGCCGTTTCCCTGGGCACCCGCGAAGAGGCCGATCGCGCCCGGGCCTTCACCCGTAAGCGGCACGCCCCGGTCGACGGCGTGCTGCCGGAGGATGCGGGCGCGGCCAACCCGGCCGGCACCCACTACTCCGCGGCCGACCCGCATCTGATGTTCATGACCATGGCCTTCACCTTCGATTCCGCCGAGGTCATGCACGATCTGCTGGTCCGCCGCCTCACCCCGACCGAACGGGAAGGGCTGTACCAGGACTACGTGCGCTGGGGCGAACTGTTCGGCATGCCCCGCAGCGCCGCCCCCTACACCTACCGCGAATTCCGCGACTACTTCGACGGCTACCTGGCCTCCGACCAGCCCCACCTCACCGAGGAGGCCAAACTGGTCGGCTCCTACCTCATGGGCCAGCGCGTCGCCCACCCCCTGCCGGCCCCCATCCAGCAGGCCCTCACCGGTTTCTCCCTCCTGGTCCAGGGCAGCCTCCCCGAGCGCGTCCGCGAGATGTACGACCTCGACTGGGGCCTGCGCGAACAAGTCGCCTTCCACGGCCTGGCCCGAGCCGTCCGCACCGCCCACCTCTCCCCACCCCTGGTCGGCAACCCCCTGACCGCCCCGATGACCGGCCCCAGCTACCCCCTCTACAAACTCGCCACCCGCCGCGAACAGCGCCTACTCGGCTCTGGCCGCCCCAGCATGCCGGGCGTCGATCCGCGCCCCTTGTCGGACCGAATCGGCGCGTGACCGGCTGCTTTGGCGGACGACCCAGAGGTTCGCGGCCGTCTCGTTCTGGACTGCGGCTGGAATAGACCTCCGCCTTGGAGCGGGGGAGCGGAGCGGAGGCGGGAAGAACGAGACCTCGGGGCCGCGAACCCGCCCCGGAGCGAAGCGGAGGGGCAAATTAAGCTCGAGCCATGTCGAGTCCTGAAGCCGCCGCTGAGCGTAAGCAGCGGGTCCTGTCCGGAATCCAGCCCACCAGCGATTCCTTCCACCTCGGCAACTACCTTGGCGCGCTGCAGTATTGGGTGCGTTTGCAGGACGACTACGACGCCTTCTATTTCATTCCGGACCTGCACGCCATCACGGTGCCGCAGGACCCGAAGCAGCTGCGTACGCGGGTCAAGATCTCGGCCGCGCAGCTGCTGGCGCTGGGGCTGGACCCCAAGAAGTCCACGCTGTTCGTGCAGTCCCAGGTGCCCGAGCATGCCGAGCTGGCGTGGGTGCTGAACTGCATCACGGGGTTCGGCGAGGCGAGCCGGATGACCCAGTTCAAGGACAAGTCGGTCAAGCAGGGCGCGGACAATGCCACCGTCGGTCTGTTCACCTACCCGGTGCTGATGGCCGCCGACATCCTGCTCTACCGCGCCCAGCTGGTGCCGGTCGGCGAGGACCAGCGCCAGCACCTGGAGCTGACCCGAAACCTGGCGCAGCGCTTCAACACTCGCTACAAGAAGACCTTCGTGGTGCCCGAGCCGCACATCGTGACCGGCACCGCCAAGATCTACGACCTGCAGGATCCGACCGCCAAGATGAGCAAGTCGGCGAACAGCGACGCGGGCCTGCTGAACCTGCTCGACGATCCCAAGGTCTCGGCGAAGAAGATCCGCTCCGCGGTTACCGACACCGAGCGTGAGATCCGCTACGACCCGGAGACCAAGGCGGGCGTGAGCAATCTGCTGGTCATCCTCAGCTCGCTGACCGACACTCCGATCGTGACGCTCGAGCAGGACTACGCCGGCAAGGGCTACGGCGACCTGAAATCGGACACCGCCGACGCGCTCATCGAGTTCGTCACGCCGCTGCGCGCGAAGGTGCAAGAATACATGTCCGACCAGGGTGAACTCGACCGTATCCTCGCCGCGGGGGCCGAGCGGGCGCGGGAGGTCGCCGGGAAGACTCTCGCGCAGGTGTACGACCGGGTGGGCTTCCTGGCCCGCTGAACCGGCCGCCGCGCGTCCGGGTGTGCGGAGGTGGCGGTGTGTTCGGGAACGTGAAGGCGTGGATCGCGCGGCAGATCCAGCGTCGTCCCTGGCTGGATCACCTGGTCCGCGCGGGCGAACGCTATCAGCGTCAGCGCGGCGACTACTACGCCGCGGGCATCACCTATTTCACGGTGCTGTCGCTGTTTCCGCTGCTGATGGTGGGTTTCGCCGTGGCCGGCTTCGCGCTGTCGCGGAATCCGCAGTGGCTCACCGATATTCAGAACAAGATCGTCGAGAACATTCCGGGCGACGCGGGCAGCCAGATCAACGACCTGATCCACCGGGCCGTGGAGTCGCGGACGGGCGTGGGCTCCATCGGTCTGCTGACCGGCGCCTACGCCGGGCTGGGCTGGATCGGCAACCTGCGGGCAGCGCTCTCCGAGCAGTGGGATCAGCCCAGTAAGCAGCGAAACTGGTTCCTCGCCAAGGTCTCCGACCTGCTGGCGCTGATCGGGCTGTTCCTCGCCATCCTCGTCTCCCTCGGCCTGTCCGTGCTGGCCTCCGGCGGCCTGATCACCCACCTGCTCGACCGCCTGCACGTGCACGAGTCGGCCTGGGCGAAGGTCCTGCTCACCGTGGCGTCGCTGCTGCTGGCGGTGGTGGCGAACTGGGCCGTGTTCGTCTGGATCATCGCGCGCCTGCCGCTGCATCCGGTCACCTTCCGCAGTGCCGCCCGCGCGGCCATGATCGCGGCGGTCATCTTCGAGGCGTTCAAGCAGCTGGCCTCGGTCATTCTGCGATCGGTGGTCAACGGCCCGGCCGGGGTGGTCTTCGGGCCGATCATCGGCCTGATGGTCTTCAGCTACTTCACCGCGCGGATCATCCTCTTCGCCACCGCCTGGGCCGCCACGGCCGCGGACAACGAGGTGCCCGCCGAGATCCCGCCGCCCGCCCCGGCGATCATCCGCCCCCGGATCACCGCGGGCGGACTCTCCGCCGGAGCGGGCGCGGCCTGGTTCGGCGCGGGAGCCCTTGCGGCGACGCTGCTTTCGACGCTGCGCCGCCGCTGACCGCTCAGCGGCGGCGGCTCATCCGGCGCGCGCTCAACAGCAGCACCAGGACCAGGATCACACCGACGGCCATCAAGGCGATCCGCAGATCGTGGTGGTCGGAGCTGGAACCCGAATCCGCGGCCGGGGCGGGCTCGGCATCGGTCCGGGCGGGCGGACTCGCCAGTGCCACCGAAGGATTCGCGCCCCCGGAGCTGCCGTCGGGCATGCTGCCCACGGTCGCGCCGGCCGGCAGCGCGAAGGCGTAGTCGAGCAGTTTGGCCGCCTGCTCCCACGGCCGGAAGGGCCGCACGTCCGCCTTGAGCAGCGTCACCACATAGCGGTGGCCATTGCGCTGCGCGGCCGCGACGAAGGTCTGCCGGGCGTCGTCGGTGTAGCCGGTCTTGCCGCCGATCGCGCCGTCGTACTCGAAGAGCAGATGGTTGTCATTGCCGATCGGGAAGCCCGGATGATCCTTGTCGTCAGGGTTTTTCGGGTCGGCCGGGTAGCCGGGGAAGTCCACCTGCTCGGTGTGGATCAGCTCCGCGAACAGCGGCAGCGTCATCGCGTGCCGGAACAGCAGCGCCAGGTCGTAGGCCGAGATGCTCATGCCCGGCCCGTCCAGGCCCGAGGGCGTGGCGGCCCGGGTGTCCAACGCCTGCAACTGTTTCGCGAGCGCGTTCATCGTGGCGACGGTGGCGTCGTCCCCGCCCAGCTGGGTCGAGATGGCATGCGCCGCATCATTGCCCGACGCCATGATCAGCGCCTGGAACAGCTGCTTGTTGGTGTAGCGCCCACCCGGTCCGATCCCGACCCGGGTGCCGTCGGCGTTGGCGTCGTCCTGGGTGCCGATCACCGTCTTGTCCAGGTCCAGCGCCGGGATCGCCGCCGACGCCAGCAGCACCTTGATGGTGGAGGCGGGCCGGTAGCGCCCGTGCGGATCCTTGGCCGCGATGACCCGCCCGGTATCCAGATCCGCCACCTCCCAGGCGGTGGCCGAGATCCCCTCCGGCAGCGGCCCCGCCCCCGACGGCAGGATGACGCCGCACCCGCCGAGCTGCTTGCCCCCGATCGGCGGATTCGGAATCGGCAGCGCCGCCGGCGCCGTCTGCCCCGGCTCGGGCGCCTCGGAGGTGTCGATGGGCGGCGGGGGAGCCGTCTTGTTCGGGCAGCCGTCGGTATTGGGCGTGGTGAACGGCGTTGTCGTGGCGGACGGTTGGGCCTGCGCCGCACCCGGTAGCGGCCCGACGGCGACCCCGGCGAACACGGTGAGACCGGCCGCCAGGGCCGCGACGGTGACAAGGGGGGCGCGCCGCCGACCAGCGGCCGGGTGCCCGGTTCGGCGCGAATACCTGCGGATACTCATCGCGCCCGACTCTATAGCCGACCGGTCACCCCGGCGCGCGATGTGCCGCGGCGCGGCCGCGACCGTGTCGGCCTGGGGGAGCGGCTAGTTGGCGGTGTGGGTGACCGGGCAGCCGTGGGCCAGGGGGCCGAGCAGCTTGTTGTTGTCGTAGAAGTGCTCGAGCTCGAGGATGCGCAGGTCCTCGGAGACCTTGGCGATGGTGACGCCGGTCATCTCGATGAGCTCGCCGGTGGGCTGGTGGCCCTTGTACTCGCCCTCGTAGCGACCCCAGTGGCGCCACTTGAAGGTGACGGTGGGCGGGCCGGACAGCACCTCGAGCACCTCCCAGAAGAAGCCGCCCGGGAACGCGGTGTGGAAGATCTTGTGCGAGGTCTCGAAGGTCTCGCCCGCGGCGTCGTAGAAGGGGTTCTCGCCGATCAGGATGTTGTAGGACCCGATGCTCGCGAATTCTTCTGCGTCCTGCCAGTTTCCGCCGTTGACGCGGCCGCGGTAGTGCTCGGCCACCAGCGAGACCCAGGTGGCCGGGTCCTTCTTGTGCGAGACCTCCATCTCGAAGACCTTCACCAGCTCTTCGACGATGTGCTCCAGCGAATCCGGCGCGTGCTGGGTGGTGCGCTCGACCGGAATGACTTCCTTGCTCAGGTGGTAGTCGGGCGCGCCTTCACGCCAATCCTCCGGTGCCGCAGCGGCGATGACGGCGTCACGACCCTGCAGGTGCAGCGGGGTCTCGACGGATTCGGTTGCTTGGTCGGTCATTTCGTGCCTCACGTGTCCAGACCCGTTGGGGGGTCATCGATCTCAGAAACGGACCGCATGACGGTAACAGCACGGGGACTTCATGTCGCGACAAGCATTTGGGACTCCAGTACCAGACAGCGGAATGGTGATTCACCCCATCCCGGCCCGCCCCGACCCATGACACGACAAGAATTGACAGTCTCTCTGAAATGAGAGACTCTCTCATTATCGAGAAGATCCCAAATGATTGGAACTGTCATGAAAGCTCAGGGAGTGCGCCGCTGGCTGGCGCTGGGAGCCCTGGCGGTCGCCATGCTGACCATCGGCCTCGACGTCACCGTGCTCACCGTCGCCCTGCCCACCCTCGCGGTCGACCTGCACGCCGATACCTCCGCGCTGCAGTGGTTCAGCAGTGCCTACACCCTGGCCCTGGCCGCCTTCATGCTCCCGGCGGGAGCCCTCGGCGACCGATACGGGCGCAAGAAGTTCCTGCTCGCCGCGCTGCTGCTGTTCGGTGTGGCCTCGGTGGCGTGCGCCTTCGCCACGTCCTCCGGCCAGCTCGTCGCCGGCCGCGTGGTCCTCGGCCTGGCCGCGGCGATCATGATGCCGCTGTCCATGGCGGTGTTGCCCACCCTCTTTCCCGAGCAGCGCGAACGGCAGCGGGCCATCACCATCTGGATCACCTCGACCGCCATCGGCCTGCCCCTGGGCCCGATCGTGGGCGGCTGGCTGCTGCAGCACTACTGGTGGGGCTCGGCCTTCCTGCTCAATGTGCCGCTGGTGATCATCGGCGCGACCGCCGTCGGCCTGCTGGTCCCGGAATCCAAGAGCGAGAGCGCTTTCCGCATCGATCTGCCCGGCGCTCTGCTGTCCGCGGCCGGAATGCTCGGCATCACCTACGGTTTCATCCGCTGCGGTCAGGAGGGCTGGGGTGACGCCCTGGCCTGGACCGCCATCGCCGCGGGCGTCGTGCTGGGTGGAGCATTCGTGCTGTGGCAGCGTCGCACCGCGCACCCACTGGTCGACCTCGGACTCTTCGGTGAGCCCGGATTCCGTTGGGGCACAGTGTTCATGGTGCTGGTGAACTTCGCGATGTTCGGCCTGTTCTTCACCATGCCGCAGTACTTCCAGGCGGTGCTGGGAGCCGACACGCTCGGCAGCGGCCTGCGCCTGCTGCCGCTCATCGCGGGCCTGGCCGCCGGCTCCCGGGTGGTGGACAAGCTGCTGCCGAAGGTCGGTGTCCGCACCGTGCTGGTGGCCGGATTCGCCTTGCTCGCAGCCGGTCTCGGCATGGGCGCGCTCATCACCGTGGACAGCGGATACGGCTTCGCGGCCGCCGCGCTGGTGCTACTCGGCCTCGGGATGGGATTCGTGATGCCCGCCGCCATGGGCGCGGCCACCGACGACCTCACCCCCGAGCGGGCCGGTTCCGGATCCGCGCTGCTGCAGGCGCTCCGGCAGGCGGGCGGCACCATCGGCGTCGCCATCCTCGGCACCGTGCTGTCCACCCAGTACCGCTCCGGCCTGGGCGATCTCGACCGCGCACCCATCTCCGACGGCGTGAACGCCGGGGTCGGCGTGGCCCGCAAGCTCGGCGACCCGGCCCTGCTGGCCCACGTGCAGAGCGCCTTCGTCGACGGCATGAGCGCCATGCTGTGGGTGTGCACCGCCATCTGCGCGGTCGCCGCGGTGCTGGCCGCCTTCGTGATCCGCCGCAAGGATCCGGTCGTGACCACCGATCTCGATGCGGGACAATCGGTCCATGTCGGCTGAGACTGCCTCCGCGACGCCTCCGGCCCCGGTGAAGACCGCGGCCGGAGGCGGCCTGCGTGAACGCAAGAAGGAACGCACCCGCCGCGCCATTCGCACCGAGGCCTTCCGCCTGTTCCGCGAGCAGGGCTACAACGAGACCACGGTCGAGCAGATCGCCGCGGCCGCCGACATCTCGCCCAGCACCTTCTTCCGGTACTTCCCCTCCAAGGAGCAGGTGGCGCTGGCCGACGATCTGGACCCGATCATGATCGCGGCCATCGAGAAGCAGCCGAAGGAACTGTCCATGCTGGCCGCGTTCAAGCAGGCCACCCTCGATTCCTTCGCGTCCCTGTCGCCCGAGGAATTCGCCTTCGAACAGCAGCGGGTGGAATTGCTCTACTCGATTCCGGAGCTCCGGGGAGCGGTGGCCCGGGAGTTCGAGCGCAGCATCGAACTGATCGTCGAGATCATCGCGCGGCGAACCGGCCGTGCCGCAGTGGATTTCGAGGTGCGGGCCTTCGCGGGTGCGCTCAGTGGAGCGATGATCGCGTTCATCGGCGAGGCGCCGTTCACCCCGGAGCAGATCATGCGCGTCATCGACTTCCTCGAGGCGGGTATGCCGCTCTAGGCCGGTTTCACCGCCGTGAGCCGCTCCACCGTCTCATCGGTCATGGTCTCGAAGAACCCGCCGACCACATCCTCGATCTCGCCGACGGATTCGGCGCAGTACAGAATCGGCTGGTAGTGGGTGATGTCGTAGGTGATGGTCCCCATGGCGTGAATGTCCAGCGGTCGCAGCTCGGCCTGGCGGAATTCCTCGATCTCGCCGAACGAGGACAGCAGTCCCGCACCGTAGCAACGTACTTCGCCGTGCTCGCGCAGCACCCCGAATTCCATCGAGAACCAGAACACGTCGGCCAGGAACTTCAGAGCCCGCTCGGTCTCCAGCCGGGCCACCGCCGCGCCGACCGTCTCGTACACGGCCGCGAAGCGCGGGCTGGCCAATTGATTGGCGTGCCCGAGGATTTCGTGCACGGCGTCCGGCTCCGGGGTGTAGAGCGGCGCGGAGTGGTGGCGAATGTACTGGGTGGAGTGGAAGATCCGGTCGGCGAACGAGCCGAAGAACTCCCGCAGCGGCACCAGTCCGGCGGCCGGCGCGTACTGGAATCCGGTGAGCGGCACCAGCTTCGCGGTCACCTCGTCGAGTTGCGGAATATGGTCCGAGGGCAGCCCGAGGCGCTCGGCGGCCGTGATCACCTCCGCGCACGCGTAGCGCTCCCGCTTGCGTACCAGTTCGGCGGAGACGATCCGCCAGACCTGCTGCTCCTCCGCGGTGTAGTCGATGCGCGGCACCTGTGCCCCGGGCCGGTACTCCAGCGCCATGGCGGCGATCGCATTGCGGCGGGCCCGGTACACGGGGTCGTGCACACCCGGATGCTCGTCGCTCAAGTGCACTGTCACATCGCCGTCGGTCCCCTTTGTGACCGGCGAGTACAGCTGAGCCTCGGTGAACATACTTCGATGCAAGCACCGGCATGTGATCTAGACAACGAAAAGCCGCCCAGCTGGTCAGATTGACCAGCTGGGCGGGTTCGGTGTCGAGGAACGACGAGTGGCGAGCCGCTGTCAGGTAGGCATTCGTACCCGTATCCGACGCGGCGGCTCGGCCGGTCTCCCGGCGGGCCCGTTTGCAGCCGGGCCCGCCGGGAGGCGGTGATCAGCGCGGCGCGTTGGCCGGGTCGAGCAGGGTCGGGGTGCGGCCCTCACGGTGCGCCTGCTTGGCGTCCTCGAAGAACTCGCGGCTGAACAGGGCCGACAGCACCGCGATACCGCCGCGGTGGATGCGGAACTCGCTCTTGGTGCTGGAACCGGTGAGCCGGATGACGCGGCCGG
The DNA here is from genome assembly GCF_053603795.1 of Nocardia sp. NPDC004123. NCBI lineage: Bacteria > Bacillati > Actinomycetota > Actinomycetes > Mycobacteriales > Nocardiaceae > Nocardia > Nocardia sp. NPDC004123. The sequence continues at coordinate 72,415 of NZ_JBSGGG010000002.1, read as the reverse complement.
CGGCGTCCTGCGGGCGGGCCATGTCCTTGACCCGGCCGCGACCGGTCCAGGCCAGCTCGGTCTGGTCGATGACCGCGTCCTCGGGGACCAGCAGCTTGACCATGGCGTGGTCGAGGTCGGCGTGCACCACGATCTCCTGCTCGCCCTCGATCCAGGGCGAGCGCAGGTCGATGACGACGCTGCCGTAGCGGGCCTTCACCTCGAACGAGGAGGAGTGGGTCCAGTCGCCCAGGTGCTTGGTGGTGGCGTGGTCGGTGTGGATCTTGACGGTGTCGGCGCCGGAGTTGGTGGTGTCGATGGCGTTCATGGCCCTGTCCTCTCGGAGGTGGTGGTGCTGGTCGGGTTCGCCTGCTCCTCAATAGTGGCACATAAACTAGTTACTTTGCAACTAGTTCTTCGAAACTAGTTTTTGGGCACCTAGTAGAATGGACGGCATGACAGCATCGACGCAGGCCACGCAGTTCAAGCGGTCGCCCCTGGCCATGGCGGTGCTCGGCATCCTGCACCTGGAGCCGATGCACCCCTACGCCATCCAGCGCCGCATCAAGGAGTGGGGCAAGGACAAGGTCGTGAACGTGGGGCAGCGCGCGCAGCTCTACAAGACGATCGCGCGCCTGCAGGAGGCCGGGCTGGTGGCCGTGCGCGAGACGGGGCGCGATCAGCAGTACCCGGAGCGCACCGTCTACGAGATCACCGACGCGGGCCGGACCTCGTGCATCGCCTGGATCAACGAGATGGTCAGCACGCCACGCAACGAATTCCCGGAATTCCCTGCGGCACTGTCGTTTCTGATGTTGCTCACCCCCGCCGCCGCACGCGCCGAACTCGAGAAGCGGGCCGTCGCCCGGCGTGCCGACCTGGAGGCGATCGACGCGGGCATGGCGCAGGCCGGGCAGTTCGGGCTGCCGCGCATCACCATGCTCGAGGACGAATACCAGCGGGCGCTCATCGCCGCCGAATCGCACTGGCTGGAAGGCGTTCTCGCCGACCTCGCCGATGGCAGCCTGACCTGGTCGTGGGAGTCGCTGGCGCGCTTCCAGGATCAGACCACGGTGTAGGCAGCGCGGCACCGCACGCGAACGGCGCTGGCCCGCAACAGGACAAGGCCGCCCGCATCCGTAAGATGCGGGCGGCCTCGATATTTCGGACGGCTGCGGCCGATGGATCAGAAGAAGCCGTCGTCGTTGTTGTAGTCGTCGCCGTTGTAGTCGCCACGGCCGGCGTCGTCGAATCCGCGTTCATAGGCGCGCTCTTCGTCGCGCTCGTCATCGTCGGACATCATCTCGCCGATCAGCATGCCGCCCACCAGACCGGCCGCACCCGCCCCGATCATGGCGCCGGTGCTGTGGCCCTGGCGCGGCGGCGGGGGAGCGTACCCCGGCTGCGGGGCATACCCCGGCTGGGGCGGATACCCGGGTTGCGGCGGATATCCCGGCTGTGCGGGGTAACCGGGCGGCGGATAGCCGGGCTGCGGCGGATACCCCGGCTGCGGATAACCCTGCTGCATCGGCTGATAGAACGGCGGCTGCGTGGTCTGGATACGCTGCGCACAGAATTGGCAGACCTCGACGGTACGGGCTACCCCCCACTGCGGCTGCCACGTCACTTGCATGGCGGCCGGGCCGTGAGCCGGGTCGAAGAAGCAGATCACAGGACGTTCCTCTACGTGCGCGCCCGGCCGCGACCGGACTTGGTGCCTTCGCAAGGAAAACGCCCGACCCCGCCACCCCGGTTCCCGTGTCCTTCGTCTCACAGGAAAGGCCGCCCGCATCGGAAGATGCGGGCGGCCTTCGAGTTTCGCCCCGGACTCCGGGGTTTCAGGGGTTCACCCCTGAGGGTCCGGGGAGTGGGTAATCCTCACCGCGTGAACAGGAGGGCGCGCTTGACCTCCTGGATCGCCTTCGTGACCTCGATGCCACGGGGGCAGGCGTCGGTGCAGTTGAAGGTGGTGCGGCAGCGCCACACACCCTCGACATCGTTGAGGATGTCGAGGCGCTCGCGGGCGCCCTCGTCACGGCTGTCGAAGATGAAGCGGTGCGCGTTCACGATCGCGGCCGGGCCGAAGTAGCTGCCGTCGCTCCAGTACACGGGGCAGGAGGTGGTGCAGCAGGCGCACAGGATGCACTTGGTGGTGTCGTCGAAGCGGGCGCGGTCGTGCTGGGACTGGATGCGCTCGAACGTCGGCTCGTTGCCACGGGTGATCAGGTACGGCTTGACGGCCTTGAAGGCGTCGAAGAACGGCTCCATGTCCACCACGAGGTCCTTCTCCACGGGCAGGCCGCGGATCGGCTCGACGGTGACCGTCAGCTCCTTGCCGCCCTTGGGCAGCATGTCCTTCATGAGGATCTTGCACGCCAGGCGGTTGACGCCGTTGATCCGCATGGCATCCGAGCCACACACGCCGTGCGCGCAGGAGCGGCGGAAGGTGAGCGTGCCGTCCAGGTAGGACTTGATGTAGATCAGCACGTTCAGGAACCGGTCGGTCGGCAGCACCGGAACCTTGAACTCGTCCCAGTGCTGGCCCTTCCCGTCCTCCGGGTTGAAGCGGGCGATCTTGACCGTGATCATGGTCGACCCGTCCGGCACCGGAGCCGGCTTCTGCGGCGTTTCAGCGACAGCAGTCATCAGTACTTACGCTCCATCGGCTCGTAGCGGGTCTGCACCACCGGCTTGTAGTCCAGGCGGATGTCGGAGATGAGCTCCGGGCTGGTCTTGTAGGCCATGGTGTGCCGCATGAAGTTGACGTCGTCGCGGTCCGGGTAGTCCTCGCGCGCGTGGCCGCCGCGGGACTCCTTGCGGTTCACCGCACCTGCCACGGTCACCTCGGCCAGCTCCAGCAGGAAGCCCAGCTCGACGGCCTCGAGCAGATCGCTGTTGTAGCGACGGCCCTTGTCCTGCACGGTGATCCGCGAGTAGCGCTCCTTGAAGACCTGGATCTCCTCGAGCATGGACTTGAGGCTCTCCTCGGTGCGGTACACACCGGCCTTGTCGTCCATGGAGTTCTGCAGCTCGGTGCGGATGTCGGCGACGCGCTCGTTGCCGTGGTCGCTGAGCAGGCCGGCCAGCCAGTCCTGCACCATCTGCGCGGGGTCCTCCGGCATGTCCACGAACTCGGCACGCGCGGCGTACTCGGCGGCGGCGATACCCGCGCGCCGGCCGAACACGTTGATGTCCAGCAGCGAGTTGGTGCCCAGACGATTGGCGCCGTGCACGGACACACACGCGCACTCGCCCGCGGCGTACAGGCCGGGAACGATGTCGGTGTTGTTGCGCAGCACCTCGCCGCGGATGCGGGTCGGGATGCCACCCATCACGTAGTGACAGGTCGGCATGACCGGCACCGGCTCCTTGACCGGGTCCACGCCCAGGTAGGTGCGGGCGAACTCGGTGATGTCGGGCAGCTTCTCCTCGAGCACGTCCTCACCGAGGTGGGTCACGTCGATGAGCACGTAGTCCTTGTTCGGGCCGGCGCCGCGGCCTTCTCGGACCTCGAGCACCATGGAGCGCGCGACGATGTCACGCGGGGCCAGGTCCTTGATGGTCGGCGCGTAGCGCTCCATGAAGCGCTCACCGGAGGCATTACGGAGAATGCCGCCCTCACCACGCACGGCCTCCGAGATCAGGATGCCCAGGCCCGCGAGGCCTGTCGGGTGGAACTGGTGGAACTCCATGTCCTCCAGCGGAAGTCCCTTGCGGAACACGATCGCCATGCCGTCACCGGTGAGGGTGTGGGCATTGGAGGTGGTCTTGTACATGCGGCCCGAACCACCGGTGGCGAAGATGATCGCCTTGGCGTGGAACACGTGCAGCTCACCGGTGGCCAGCTCGTAGGCGACCACGCCGGTGGCGACGGGGCCACGGTCGGTGTCGGTGAGGATCAGGTCCAGCACGTAGAACTCGTTGTAGAACTCCACGTCGTGCTTGACGCAGTTCTGGTAGAGCGTCTGCAGGATCATGTGGCCCGTGCGGTCGGCGGCGTAGCACGCGCGGCGCACCGGCGCCTTGCCGTGGTCACGGGTGTGGCCGCCGAAGCGACGCTGGTCGATCTTGCCCTCGGGCGTGCGGTTGAACGGCAGACCCATCTTCTCCAGGTCGAGCACGGCGTCGATGGCCTCCTTGGCCATGATCTCCGCGGCGTCCTGGTCGACCAGGTAGTCACCACCCTTGACGGTGTCGAAGGTGTGCCACTCCCAGTTGTCCTCTTCGACATTCGCGAGCGCGGCGCACATACCGCCCTGCGCCGCACCGGTGTGCGAGCGGGTCGGGTAGAGCTTGGTCAGTACGGCGGTGCGGACCCGAGGACCGGCCTCGATCGCCGCACGCATTCCAGCGCCACCGGCACCGACGATCACGACGTCGTAGCGGTGCTCCTGAATCGGTCGGGATTCACTCATCGAGGTGGCCTGTTCCTAACTGATATTGGGGTCGAAGGTGAAGATCACGTAGGTGCCGGTGACCATGACCAGGATCATGGACACGACCAGCAGCGTCTTCAGCCAGAAGCGGGTGGAGTCCTTGCGCGCGTAGTCGTCGATGACGGTGCGCAGGCCGTTGCCGCCGTGTAGCTGGGCCAGCCACAGCATGGCGAGGTCCCAGATCTGCCAGAACGGCGAGGCCCAGCGGCCGGCGACGAACGCGAAGTTCAGGCGGTGCACGCCGCCGTCGAGCATCAGCATGATCGTCATGTGGCCGATGACCAGCACGACCAGCAGCAGGCCGGAGGCACGCATGAACAGCCAGGCGTACTTCTCGAAGTTGTTGCCGCCGACGCGACGGGGGGCGCGCGGAGCGTCGAGGGAGGCGGGGCGGTCGTAAGACTTGCCGAGAACGGGTGCGGTCATGTCGGCTCTCAATTCGTCAGCAGGTAGAAGAACTGGCGGCCGACGCCGGCGCCGGCGACGACGATCCAGATCGCCAGCACGACCCAGAGCATCTGCCGCTGATAACGCGGGCCCTGTGACCAGAAGTCGACCAGGATGATGCGGATGCCGTTGAACGCATGGAACAGCACGCAAACAACGAGAGCCATCTCCATCAGGGCGACGACGGGGTTCTTGTAGGTCTCGATCGCGTGGTCGTAGGTGTCCGGGCTGACTCGCACCAACGCGGTATCGAGGACGTGGACGAACAGGAAGAAGAAGATCGTCACGCCGGTGATGCGGTGCAGAGCCCAGGACCACATGCCGGGGTCGCCTCGGTACAGGGTCCGCTTCGGCTTGGCCGGAGCTTCTAGCGTGGTCATAGAGTGCGGTGCCTCCAACGTCGTTGATGGACCCGGTCAGAATCCGGCGCGGAGCCTTCGGACTGTCGAAACCACCTGCTCACGAGCGGAATCAAACGTCCGGTGGCAGTGCTGCAGGCCCGCTTCGGGTACCTGAACCGATCTGTCGTGAACTCTAAACCCAGCTGTGAAGGGGAACTAATTCGGCGTGCCGCTCGTTGGGCCAAATTGTTGTGAGTTAGGTTTGCCTTTCCTGATTTTTGCGACCAGGCGGAACGCCTATCACGCGGGTGCTGCCACGTCCATGGGAGGATGGTCCGAAATGTCGGATATTGACTGGAAGACCCTGCGTGGCAAGGCTTTTGAAGTCATGCAAGAGGCTTATGCCCCTTACTCTCGATTCCCCGTCGGGGCCGCGGCTCTCACCGCCGATGATCGCGTGGTGAGCGGCTGCAATGTGGAAAATATCTCATACGGTTTGGGCCTCTGCGCCGAATGTGTACTGGTCGGTAACTTGATTTCAACCGGAGGCGGGCGACTCCGGGCGGTCTCGGTCTGTGACTCCCGGGGCGCCGTGCTCATGCCCTGCGGACGCTGCCGGCAGATCCTGCTCGAACACGGCGGCGGCGAGTTGCTGGTCGATCACCACGGCGGCCCTGTCACCCTGAACGCCTTGCTGCCGGACTCCTTCGGCCCCGGCGACCTCGCCGCCGGACAACTCTGACCCTCGGTGCTCGAGGGCTATAACCGCTGATCGCCGTGGCGCGCCCGGGAATCCGTGCACATCGGGCCGGGCGCATGCCAGGGTGGAGGGTGTGAGTGTGCACTCGGCGGTGGACGTGATTCGGGCCAAGCGTGACGGCGGTGAACTCACCGACGCGCAGATCGATTGGGTGGTGGACGCGTTCACGCGCGGAGAGGTGGCCGACGAGCAGATGTCGGCGCTGGCCATGGCCATCGTGTGGCGCGGCATGACGCGGCGCGAGACCGCGCGCTGGACCCGGGCCATGATCGACACCGGGAAGCGATTGGACTTCACCGATCTGGGCCGCCCGACCGTCGACAAGCACTCCACCGGCGGGGTGGGGGACAAGATCACGCTGCCGCTGTCGCCGCTGGTCGCGGCGTGCGGGGCCGCCGTGCCCCAGCTGTCCGGGCGCGGATTGGGCCACACCGGAGGCACTCTCGACAAGCTGGAGGCCATTCCCGGCTGGCAGGCCGACATTCCGGTGGACCGCATGCGGAAGCTGCTGTCGGATCCCGCCGTCGGTGCCGTGGTGTGCGCCGCCGGGGCCGACCTCGCGCCCGCCGACAAACGGCTCTACGCGCTGCGTGATGTGACCGGGACCGTGGAATCCATCCCCCTGATCGCCAGCTCCATCATGAGCAAGAAGATCGCCGAGGGCACCGGGGCACTGGTGCTGGACGTGAAGGTCGGGCGCGGGGCCTTCCTGAAACAGCTGGACCAGGCGCGCGAACTCGCCACCGCCATGGTCGAACTCGGCACCGACGCGGGCGTGCGGACGGTGGCGCTGCTCACCGCCATGGACACCCCGCTCGGCCATACCGCCGGAAACGCCCTGGAGGTCTGCGAATCCCTGGACGTGCTGGCGGGCGGCGGCCCCGCCGATGTCGTCGACCTCACCCTCGCTCTGGCACGGGAGATGCTGGCGCAGGCCGGCATCACCGACATCGACCCGGCCGACGCCCTCGCCGACGGCCGGGCCATGGACCAGTGGCGAGACATCGTGCGCGCCCAGGGCGGCGACCCGGACGCGCCGCTGCCGCAGGCCCGCCACACCGAAACCCTGCGCGCCGACGGCGGGGGCACGTTGACCCGCCTCGACGCCCTCGATGTCGGGCTGGCCGCGTGGCGGCTGGGCGCGGGCCGGGCCCGGCAGGGTGACCCGGTGCAGGCCGGGGCGGGTATCGAAATGCATGCCAAGCCAGGCGATTCCATTGTTCCGGGGCAGCCGCTGCTGACCCTGCACACCGATACTCCGGAGGCGTTCCCGGTCGCGCTCGAGATCCTGCGCGGCGCGTACACGATCTCCGAGACCGAGGCGGTGGACCAGCAGCCGCTGATTCTGGGCCGCATCACCGCCTGACCCGGCCTAGCCTGGAATTGTGAAGCACAGAACCGATTTCCGAGGCCGGGCCGCGGCGGCGGCCGCGCTGGGCGTGTTCGGCCTCGTCGCGCCGCTGGGCGCGGTGCTGCCCGCCGCGTGGTCGCCGACGCCGGTCGCGCAGGCCTCGCCCGCGGACAATATTCCATCCGATTCCTCCGGAGACCATCAGCCGAACTCGCTCTCGCGTGGCGATGTCACGCCGCCCTCGACCGAGAAGAAGGCCAAACCGTCACCCGTCTACACCAGCTGTGAACAGGTGTGGGCGCAGGGCGGGGGCCCGATCTACCTGGGCCAGCCCGGGTATTCGGTGCTGCTCGATCCGGACGGGACCGGCGTCGCCTGCTCCCGCTAGGTGCTCGCCGGTGCCCGATAGGTGAAGGATTCGTACTGGTCAGCAACGTGACGGCAACGACATGCCGAACTGTGGGGTGAGTCCGGTCAACCGTCCTGCCGCGGCACGGGAATGCGGCTAACGTTGCTACATGACTGGACCGATGCCCCTCACTCTTGCTTCGATCCGCCAGGCTCCGAAGGCGGTCCTGCACGATCACCTCGATGGCGGGTTGCGGCCCGCGACCGTGCTGGAGCTGGCTCGCGCCTGCGGCTATGACCAGTTACCGGCAGGCGATGCCGCCGCGCTGGCGGACTGGTTCCGGGACGCGGCCGACAGCGGCTCGCTCGAGCGCTATCTGGAGACCTTCGCGCATACCGTCGCCGTCATGCAGACCCCGGAGGGCCTGCGCCGGGTGGCCCGCGAATGTGCCGAGGATCTCGCCGCCGACGGCGTCGTCTACGCCGAGGTGCGGTTCGCGCCCGAGCAGCACCTCGAGGCCGGGCTCACCCTCGACGAGGTGGTCGAGCACACCATCGCCGGATTCCGCGAGGGCGAGGCCCTGGCAGCGGCCGCCGGCACCCCGATCACCGTGGTCTGCCTGCTCACCGCCATGCGGCACGCGGCCCGCTCTCGCGAGATCGCCGAGCTCACCGTGCGCTGGCGCGACCGCGGCGTCGGCGGCTTCGATATCGCGGGCGCGGAGGCGGGCTATCCGCCCAGCCGCCACCTGGACGCCTTCGATTACATGCGGGCCAACCTGGCGCACTTCACGATTCACGCGGGCGAGGCCTTCGGGCTGCCGTCCATTCACGAGGCCGTCGCGTTCTGCGGCTGTGAGCGCCTCGGCCACGGTGTGCGCATCACCGACGACATCACCGATTCGGCCGACGGTCCCGAGCTCGGCGTGGTCGCGAACTATGTGCGGGACATGCGAATCCCGCTCGAACTGTGTCCGTCCTCCAATGTGCAGACCGGCGCGGTGCCCTCGCTCGACAAGCACCCCTTCGATCTGCTGGCCCGCCTGCGCTTCCGCGTGACGGTCAATACCGACAACCGGTTGATGAGCGACACGACCATGAGCAAGGAGATGCTCAAGCTGTCGGAGACCTTCGGCTACGGCTGGAGCGATCTGGAACGCTTCACCATCAATGCCATGAAGTCGGCGTTCATCCCGTTCCCGGACCGCCTGCGCCTGATCGACGAGGTGATCAAGCCGGGCTACGCGGTGCTGCTGGGATAGGGATACCACAGTGTTGCCGGAATAGGTTGTCCCGCAAAGCAATTCGGGCCGCACCCGGAGGTGCGGCCCGAATCGCAGCTCCGATCAGCCCTTCTGCAGGCGTCCCTCGAAGGCCGACTCCAGGACCTTCCAGGCATCCGCTTCCGCCGCGAACGGCGGATTCGGGGCCATCCGGGTCGGGTCGGGGTTGAGCAGGTAGGAGACGTACCAGCCCAGCGGGGTGGACACGGCCAGGGCCGCTTCGACCGAGTCGTCCTCGGCGTAATCGGCTGCGTCGGTGAACAATTCGACGGCCAGGTCGAGCTGGTCGGTGTCCACGGACTTGGGGCCGGCCGCCAGATCCTCGGACAGGCCGGGCAGGACGTAGACGTTCTCCTCGTCGACCTCGACATCGAGGGAGCCGTCCACGGCGGCGGTCTGCACCTCGCCGTAGGTGCTCACCCGGGCCAGGTCGTGGTCGTGGTCGTCGGCCAGGTAGCGGGCCAGGGCGCGCTCGGAACCGAAGACCGTGATGGTGCCGTCCTTGCCCAGGAAGATGGGCTCGTCGTCGACGTAACAGCGCAGGGTGAAGACGGTGCCGTCGGAGGTGACGATCTTGACCGGGTCGATGCCGACCTCGTGCCAGAACGAGAGCTCCTCGTCCTCTTCGTCGTCCTCGTCCAGGTCGACGGCCTCGATCTCGTCGTCATCGCTCTCGGCCGCGTCCTCGGCGTCGACGATGTTCTCCTGCGCCGCAAGCAGTTCCGCCTCGGCGACCGAGACCGCGTCGGCGTCCACCTCCGGAATCGTCACCACCGAGTCGATGGCGTCGATGACCGCTTCCCAATCCTTGGCGATGGCCGCGCCGATCTGGTCCCACAGTTCCTCGCCCTCGCGCCCGGCGAAAGCGCCGACGCCGCCGGCCAGTGCGCCCAGCACCGGGTGCGAGCCGAAGAACTTGGTGACGGTGTCGAGTTCGCACACGTCGCCGATATTGCGGACCATCTCGAGGGTCTCCTCGAGCTCGGAGACCACCTCCGGATCGGGGTCGTCCGCGGCCAGTTCGGGCACGCCGACCAGATCGAAGACGTACTGCTCCTCCGGCTCCAGTTCGGCCGCCGACAATCCGGCGATGATCTTCCAGGCCGGATGATCCACCAGATCGTTGTCGGAGTTGGTGCGAATGAACGCGGCCAGCTCCGCGACGGACTCGAATCCGTACAGGTCTTCCTCGTGACCGAGGAACGCCTGCCACTCATCGTCACCGTCTCGCCAGCGGGGTGCCCAGAGGGTGACAAGATCGCCTTTGGTCAGGCCGAGCGCGATCGGGACGATGTCTCCAGAAGCCATGACCGGAAGCCTATCCAGTCGCCGCGTCAGGCACTATCCGGGCCGCCCCCCAACATTTCTGGAGGCGTCTCCGCCGGACAGTGAGTCGTTCAATCGGGCAATGATTCGGGAGCGCCGCGCGGTCGCCTCGGCGGCCGCCCGCTGGCACGTCCAGAGGATCAGCCGCGACACCTCGGCGGGAGCGCGCGAGGTCACCGACTCGGCCAGCCACAGCCCGGTCAGCGCGCCGTCGCCATCGACCTCGGCGGTCACCGCACCGTCCTCGGACGTGCAGCGGCCACTTATCCGGGACAGCCCGCGCAGCGTGGCCTCGAGTGCTTCCAGCTTGTCGTCGACGCCCTTGACCAGTGCGTCCATTTCGGCGCTCATCGGTTCCGCAGCCAACTGGTCTGTCCGGCATCGGCGTCGTCGAGCCGGTCCAGCTCGTCCACCGCGGCCTGCCGGGTGGGCAGGCCCAGCCGGTCCAGCATCGCCTCCGGGACGCCGGCCTCGGCCAGCTGTTCGCGCCGCCGCGCCCGGGCCACGATCGCCGAGCACCGGGTGAGCCGCAGCATCTCGGCGGCGAGAGCCGGTGCGCCGTACCGGTATTCAGCGCGCTCGAACCGGATCTCCACCGGCATGCCCTGATCGGTGGCGCGCACCGACACCGTGCCGGATCCATTGGTGGCCGCGGCGACGGTCACCGCCGGAACCTGTGGTCGCGTCATCCTGTCTCCCTTCGAAACGCCTGTTCGTGGCCCGAATGCCATAGCTGTGGACCGGTAGTACCTAGGCGGTGGGCCGGTAGAAACCGAGGAACCGCATCCCGCTGTTCTCGGTCCGGATCGGCCCGATCCGAACCGGATCGCCCGCCTCCACCAATTGCCCGTTCCCGATCACCATCGCAACGTGGCCGTCCCACACCGCAAGATCACCGGGCATCAAGTCCCCTGGACCGACCCGCTGGTGCCCGTACCCCTGCTCCTGCGCCAGCCGCGGCAGCGAGACACCCGCCTGCGCATAGGCCCACTGGGTCAGACCGCTGCAATCCATCCCTGCCCCGGGCGTCTCCCCACCCCACACATACGGTGTCCCCACCGCACTCAACGCATTCCGAACCGCATCCGCCGCCTGCTGATTCGGCGCTTCGACGGTGCTCCCATCCGGCAGCGTCACCCGCACCCCACCCCCTTGCGGCCGCGTAACCGTCGAATCATGGCCGCGATCGGGCGTCTTCGGCGTCGTCACCGACGCCGGGCCGGTGTGCGGGCCGCCCGGCGAGAGCCCGGACCCGAGCAGCGTGTCCCCGGCCGCCGCGACCGCGCCCCCGGCGGCCGCGAGGCTCGCCCCGGCCTGCGGCGCCACACTGTCCACCGGCACGCTCGCCGCCGGTACGACCATCGCATCGCCCGGTCCGGACGACTCGGGTGTCACCTGGCCGGGCGCCGGGACGGGTAGCGCCAACTCCGCCATGAGCGCAGTCTCCGAAGCCAGTTCGGCCCGCACCCGCTCGACCACCCGCATGGCCTGCCCGATGTGATCGATCGCCGACTCCACCAGGGCCGCGACCCCACCCGCGGTGAACCCGGCCGCACCCATCGCCTCGACCTCCACCGTGAACGAACGCAGAATCTCCTCCACCTCCCGCCGCCCGGCGGCGACCTCCGCATCCGCCCGCTCCACGATCGCCGCCATGGCCCGCCCCCGCTCGGACGCCATGGCGGCCGAGGTCTGCACCCGCAGCGCCTCGTCCACCGCCGCATCACCGGCCCGCCCCCGCCACGCGTCGGACATCCGGTCGACACTCGCCCGGCTCTCGGTGCGAACCCGCTCCACAGCAGCCGACGTCTCCCGCAGCACCTCGGCGGCCCCGCCGGACCCGGACCCGAAGCTGCGCAGCAACTCGACGATCGGCTCCGCCAGCGCCCCGACCGCCGGCTCCCCGCTCATCCGCCCACTCCCGCCCGAGTCCTCCCGCACCGCAATCCTTTTCGATCCACCCCGCCGCGCTGCCTTGCCGCCCAGCGGATCTCGGGTGCGGCTGTCACGCGCTCGACTCCGCGCCGGCGGCGCCCAGCGTCGCGGCGTACGCGCTGTCGTGGCCGGTGTAGGCGGCCGTGGCGGTGGCGGTGGCGGCGCTCATGGCGGCGAGGGCCGTCGAGACCTCGTCGAGAGTGGTCACGTGGGTGCCGTGCGCCGCGGCGTAGGCGGTGAGGAAGTCGGCGCCGATGAGGCCGAAGGCGGGCACGAGTAGTTCGGGGGCGGCGGTGGCGGCATGCGCGGCGGCGGCCGCGAGATCTGCGCCGAGGACGGTGGTGGTCGTCGCGTAGGAGGTGAGGCCGTCGGGATGGATCGAGAGGCGGTGCATGAATGCCCCCTTCATGCGGGTCGCGGGATGGATGTGTGCTGCACGGGGTTGGACGCGGGGCGGGGCCGGGCGGTTCCCGGGGCGGAAGAATTCCGGTGGGCGGGGATCGCGGACGGCGGTGCTGACCTATGGTTTTCGTATGCGCACACTCGTCGTGGACCATCCGCTCGCTGCCGCTTTGCTGACCACCATGCGAGATGCCCGGACGACCAATCCGACATTCCGGGCCGCGCTCCGGGACCTGACCGGGATTCTGGTCTATGAGGCCATGCGAGACGCCTCGGTGGAGCGATTCCCGATCGTCACGCCGGTGGCCGCGGCGGAGGGGACGCGGCTGAATGCTCCGCCATTGCTGGTTCCGGTGCTGCGCGCGGGGCTGGGCATGGTGGAGACCGCGGAGAACCTGATCCCGGACGCCCGGATCGGGTTCGTGGGCCTGGCCCGCGACGAGGAGACGCATCAGCCGACCCCGTACATGGAGTCGCTACCCGACGATCTGTCCGGCACCCCGGTCATGGTGCTCGACCCCATGCTCGCCACCGGCGGCTCCATGGTCTACACCCTGGACCTGCTGGCTACCCGCAATGCTCACGACATCACCGTGCTGTGCGTGGTCGCCGCGCCGGAAGGCATTGCCGCCCTGGAGAAGTCGGGTCATCCCGTGCGCCTGGTCACCGCCTCGGTGGACCGCGGCCTCAACTCCGACGCCTATATCGTCCCCGGTCTCGGCGACGCCGGCGATCGCCAATTCGGCCCGCGCTGAACCGCTTCCGGGCTCAGAGCTTCTCGCAGAACATCCGGATCTCGGAGAGCCGCTGCGCCGCAGCGGCCTTGGCTTCGGCGAGACCGTCCCGATCGGCCACGGGCACGACCGTCTCCAGATAGCACTTGAGCTTCGGCTCGGTACCGGACGGCCGGATCACCACGCGTAGTGTCGGGCCCTCGAAAACCAGTGCGTCGGTACGCATCTGCCCGCGCAGCCGCGCCATATCGGTGCAGCTCACCGCTTCCCCGGCGATCTCGGTCGGTGGCATCTCACGCAGCCGGGCCACCACGGCCGCAGCCTCGCTCACATCCGGCAGTCGCAGCGACACCTGATCCCCGGCGTGCACACCGAATTCGACCGCGAAGTCGTCGAGGACGTCGAACAGCGTTCGCCCTTCCGCCTTCACCTGTGCCACCAGATCCGCCGCGACGACCGCCGCGGAGATACCGTCCTTGTCGCGCACCGCGGCCGGGTCCACGCAGTGGCCGATCGCCTCCTCGTACGCGTACACCAGGCCCGCACCCGCGCGGGCCAGCCACTTGAACCCGGTCAGCGTCTCCGCGTACCGTGCCCCGCGCGCCGGAGCCAGCTTGCTCAACAGCCGCGACGACACGATGGTCGTGGCCACCAGGGAGTCCGGCGCGGCCGTCCGCAGCACGAAATCGCCCAGCAGCACCCCGGTTTCGTCGCCCCGCAGCATCCGCCACCCGTGCGGTCCCCGCACCCCGAGCGCGCACCGATCCGCATCCGGATCGAGCGCGATGGCGATATCCGCGTCCAGTCGTTCGGCCAGCCCCAGCAGCAGATCAGCCGCGCCCGGCTCCTCGGGATTCGGAAACGCGACCGTCGGAAAATCCGGATCCGGCGCGAATTGCTCGGTGACCACCAGCACGTCGCCGAACCCCGCACCCCGGAGCGCGGCCACCGCCAACTCCCCGCCGACCCCGTGCATGGCGGTCAGCGCGATTCGAATCTCACTGCGCCGCCGGGTCGCGGCCTCGCCGCCGATCAGGCTGGGCAGCAGGGTGACTCGGGCCAGATAGCGGCGGACGATCTCCTCGCCCAACTCTTCGGCGGGAGTGCCCGCGGGTAGTCCGAGAATGCTCGGGTCCGGGGCCGCAGGTGCGGTGCGGGGGATATGCCCGGTGACGGCGTCGATGCAGCGCTCGATCTCGGCGTCGGCCGGTGGGATGAGCTGGGAGCCGCCGTCGAGGTAGACCTTGTAGCCGTTGTCGGTGGCGGGGTTGTGGGAGGCGGTTATCTGTACTCCGGCAACGGCTTTCAGTTCGCGGACCGCGAAGGCCACCACCGGTGTGGGCAGCGGGCGGGGGAGTGTCAGCACCGAGAAACCGGCCGCCGCAAAGACTTCCGCCGTCGCGGCGGCGAATTCGGCGGAGCCGTGCCGGGCGTCGCGACCCACGATCACCAGTCCGCCGCCCAGGCAGCGGTCGCGCAGCCAGGCGGCGATCCCGGCGGAAGCCCGCGAGACGGTGTCCACGTTCATGCCGTCCGGGCCGTCCTGGAGCGGACCGCGCAGCCCGGCGGTTCCGAAGCGCAGCATCCCCGCGCGCCTAGAGGCGTTCCAGCACGCCGCGCAGCAGTTTGCCCAATCGCGGTGCGGCGGCGTGGCCTTCGGCCAGCACCTCGGCGTGCGAGAGGTGCGCGCCGGTGACCCCGGCGGCCAGGTTGGTGACCAGCGAGATGCCGAGCACCTTGGCCCCGCCCTCGCGGCAGGCGATGGCCTCCAGCACGGTGGACATGCCGACCAGGTCCGCGCCCATGGTGCGCAGCATGCGGATCTCGGCGGGGGTCTCGTACTGCGGCCCGGTCAGGCCCGCGTACACGCCCTCGGTCAGGCCGGGCTCGATTTCCTTTGCCAGCGCCCGCAATTCGGGATCCCAGGCGTCGACCAGGTCGACGAAGTTCGCGCCCTCGATGGGGGTGCGCCCGGTCAGGTTGATGTGGTCGGAGATGAGTACCGCCTCGCCGACCGACAGCCCGTCACGAATCCCGCCCGCGGCATTGGTGAGCAGCACGGTCTGCGCGCCGGCGGCCAGTGCGGTGCGCACATTGTGCACGACCTGGCCGGGCGCGTGGCCCTCGTAGAGATGCTGGCGGCCCATGAGCAGCAGCACCGGCGCGTCACCGACCGTGACGGAATGAATGGTGCCCTGGTGCCCCTGGGCGGTGGGCGATCCGAATCCCGGCACCTCGGCCATCGGAATGGAGGCGGCCGGTTCGCCGATCTCGGCGGCAGCTTCCTGCCAGCCGGACCCCAGCACCACGGCAATCCGGTGCTGCTGCACTCCCGTTCGTTGCGCAATGGCTTCGGCGGCTAGTTCGGAAACCCCGCCCATGGCCTTCTCGGCTAGCATGTCGCCCACCCTAGTACCAGGTGATCTCGTACGCCCCGGGTGTGTCCCCGACCTGCCTTTTTCATCCCCTTTGTCGGAACCGCCTCCCCGCAATTTCTGCGCCCGGCTCGGGTGCCGCCGGCAGTCGTGCCGGCGGTCGGGTGCCGACCCGATTTCGGACGTACCCGATGAATTACCCCGATCCTCGCGAAATCAGTCGTCGCGTCGGCATAAATACCCGTCGGTAGGTATCTGCCCCGCCCCCGCTACGCTGCACGCATGCCGTACTTGAAGCGTGATGGGGATGTGTTCGTGCTGTACCTCGGGACCGAGGGACAGGCCATCGACAACGAGAACCGCTTCCACCCCGACTGGATCACCGAGGTCCACGCGCTGCTCGACGAGGTCGAGGCGTCCGAGGGCCCGGCCGCCCTGGTGGTCACCGCCGACGGCAAGTTCTTCTCCAACGGCCTCGACACCGACTGGCTGTTCGGCAACTTCGACAAGAACTGCTGGTACCTCGACCGCGTGCACTCGCTCTACAGCCGCCTGCTGGCCTTCGGCCTGCCCACGGTCGCCGCGGTGAACGGCCACGCCTTCGGCGCCGGCGCCATGCTCGCCACCTCCTGCGACTTCCGGATCATGCGCGCCGACCGCGGCTTCTGGTGCCTGCCCGAGGTGCACCTGGGTATGCCGTTCACCGTCGCCATGAACGCGCTGCTGACCAATCGCCTGGTCAATCAGGTCGCGGTGGAGGCCATGACCACCGGCCGCCGCTACGCCGCCGATGACGCCATCGCCGCGGGCATCGTGGACGCCAAGGCGGATGCGGATGTGTTGCTGGCCACCGCGGTCGCGCGGGCCGACATGCTCAAGGGCAACCGCAAGCCGAACCTGCCGGTCATCAAGCGCGCGCTGCACCAGCAGGCGCTGGCCGGGCTGGCCGTGGAGACGACCCCGGAGAACCTGGCCTTCAATCCGTAAAGGTCCGTTCCGTCCGCTGTGCAGGGGTTCGAGGGCTCGCCCTCGAACCCCTGATTGCTGAGCGTGCCGCGATGATTTCTGCGTGTCCCGCACTCTGCCGGAGATTTTCCGGCTTACCTGCTGCGACAGAGTTGCGCGGCAGTGCGAGACTGTTGGGATGTCACCATCGCGCAACGGCGATGACCGGAGATCCTGCGTACCGATCGGTCGGCACGACTCGTCTGTGCCGTCCTCGAATGCTGCCGTGGCATCGGCGGATCCGGCCCTGCTCGCCGCGGCCGACGCGGCCGTCGCCGGGTACCGCGATCAGCTGATCGCACTCTCCCACGACATTCATGCGGAACCCGAGCTGGCCTTCGAGGAATTCCGCAGTGTCGCAAAGACAATCGAGCCGTTGCGGGAACGCGGATTTCGCATCGAATCGGGCGTGGCGGAACTGCCGACCGCATTCACCGCCGAATACGGTAGCGGAGACCTGGTAGTCGGCATTTGTGCCGAATATGACGCCCTCCCCGAAATCGGCCACGCCTGCGGCCACAACATCATCGCCGCCGCCGGGGTCGGCGCGGCGCTGGGCCTGGCCGCGGTCGCCGACGCCTGCGGCATCACGGTGAAGGTGCTGGGCACGCCCGCCGAGGAGTCCGGCGGCGGCAAGGTGCTCATGCTCGAGCGCGGTGTCTTCGACGATGTCGCCATGGTCATGATGGTGCACCCGGGCCCGGAGGATATCGCCGGTGCACATTCGCTGGCCCTCGCCGATTTGTCGGTGGTTTTCCACGGCCGGGAATCGCATGCCAGCGCCGCGCCGCAGTACGGGCGAAACGCCCTCGATGCCGTGACCGTCGCGCAAGTTGCTCTAGGTTTGCTACGACAACATCTCCTGCCCGGACAACAACTCCACGGTATAGTCGGATCGGGCGGCGTCGCCCCGAATATCGTGCCCGGACACGCGGAACTGCTGTATTACCTACGTGCGGTCGACTCCGCGACCCTCGATGATCTGATGCAACGAGCATCAGCATGTTTCGAGGCAGGTGCCCTGGCGACCGGGTGCACACACGAAATCCGGAAGCTTGCGCCGACATACACCGAGCTCACTCCCGATAGCGCACTGCTGTGCGCCTATCGCGAGCAGATCACCGCACTCGGCCGCGAGCCGATCGCCCCGGAATTCGAGGCGGCACGGCCGCTGGGCAGCACCGATATGGGCAATGTCACCAATGTCATCGCCGGTATCCACCCGGTCATCGGCATCGATGCAGGCGGTGCGGTGACCCACCAGCCCGCGTTCGCGGCTGCCGCCGTGAACGCGTCGGCCGATCGCGCCGTCCTGGACGGGGCAACGGCACTGGCTCGCACCGCGATACACATCGCAGGCGACAAATTGCACAGGGACAGGTTGTCGGAACGAGTCATACAACGGCAGTTTCAGCGACAGGAGGACATTCGGTGAGCACAACCGGCCGGTCCGCGGCGCGCGTCAACGGACCACTGGCGGCGTCGTGCGTGAACAACACGCAGACGCCGGCCGGCGCCGCGACGGAATCGGCGACCGGGCACGAGGTAGTGGAGTCGTGGCTCGCGGAGCACATGGACGACCTCACGACGTGGCGTCGCCATATCCACGCCAACCCGGAGCTGTCCCGGACCGAGTTCGGTACCACCGAATTCGTGGAGTCATGGCTGGTCAAGGCCGGGCTCGAGCCGCGCACGCTGCCGAGCGGCACCGGCCTGATCTGTGACATCGGCCCCGACGGCCCGCGCATCGGCCTGCGCGCCGACATGGACGCGCTGCCGCTGCAGGAGTACACCGGGCTGCCGTTCGCCTCCACCGTGCCGGGCGTCTCACACGCCTGCGGGCACGACGCGCACACCGCGATCCTGCTCGGCACCGCGCTGGCGCTGGCCGAGATCGAGGACCTGCCGGTCGGCGTGCGGCTGGTCTTCCAGCACGCCGAGGAGGTCATGCCCGGCGGCGCCATCGACATGGTCGCCGCGGGCGCCATGGAGGACGTCTCGCGCATGTTCGCGCTGCACTGCGACCCGCGGCTGGAGGTGGGCCGGGTCGGCATCCGGGTCGGTCCGATCACCTCCGCCGCCGACACCGTGGAGCTGGTGCTGGACTCGCCCGGCGGCCACACCTCCCGCCCGCACCTGACCAGCGACCTGGTCTACGCCATCGGCACGGTCATCACCGGCCTGCCCGGCCTGCTCTCCCGCCGCATCGACCCGCGCACCAGCACGGTCATGGTGTGGGGCGCGGTGTCGGCGGGCAAGGCGCCCAATGCGATTCCGCAGACCGGCATGCTCACCGGCACCGTCCGCACCGGCGATCACGCCACCTGGTCGCTGCTCGAGCCCATGGTCCGCGAGATCGTCGAGGGCCTGCTGGCACCCACCGGCGTCCGCTACCAGCTCAACTACAAGCGCGGCGTGCCGCCGGTGGTCAACGACGAGCAGGCCGTGCGCATGTTCGAGGACGCCATCCGCGGTCTCGACCCCGACGCCCTCGCCGACACCCCGCAGTCCGGCGGCGGCGAGGACTTCTCCTGGTATCTGGAGGAGGTTCCCGGCGCCATGGCCCGGCTCGGCGTCTGGTCCGGTCAGGGCGAGCAACTCGACCTGCACCAGGCCACCTTCGACCTCGACGAGCGCGCCCTCGCCGCCGGAGTCCGGGTCTTCACCAACATCGTGCTGAACGCCGGCTGACCAGAGACAACGAGGCCGGGCCGCACTGAAAAGTGCGGCCCGGCTTCACGTTTCGGGGAATTGCTTCGCCTTGCGGCGGAATTACTTCACCTTGCCGGCGATGTCGCCCCAGGCGTGCCAGCGGTCGATCTCGATCCAGGCGGAGACGCGCTTCTGGTCGCGGACGGCGTAGTCGCTGCCGATGTAGTGCTGGGCGATGCGGTCGATGACCGAGGAGTCGGGGTCGTTCTCCAGGGAGACGATGCGGCCCTGGATGCTGACGTGGCTGTACCAGTTGTCGCCGTCGAGAACGGTGAGGCTGATGCGGGGATCCTCGCGCAGGTAGTCCAGGCGCTTACGGAAGTCGGCCAGGTTCACCAGGATTCGGCCGTTCTCGTACAGATACCAGGTGGCGACCGAAACCGGCTGGCCGTCCGGGCGATTCGAGGCGAAGATCGCCGGGTTGGGGCGGGACAGGAATTCGGCGATCGGGGCGGGTACGGGGGTGGCGGGCATCGGCTTCACTCTTTCGACGGTTCGGAGATCGTTTCCGGTTCCCGTAACAGCGGCGCCGCGCCGAATCTTCCGGCCCTGCCCCGCTGATCCGTCGGACTGCGTCCGATGCGCCGCGCGCTACGGCCCGAAGGTGCCGGGGCCGACGTTCTTGCTGTTGCGGGTGCGTAGCGCGTGCGTGTAATCGTTTGGCGCACCGGCCTTCTCGGCGGCGTCGGCGATGACGCCCAGGTAGCGCGCGGAGGGTAGCCCGCCCTCGTAGGCATCCAGGACGTACAACCACGCCAGTACCGGCTCGCTGCCGGTGCCCGCGTTCGGGGTGACGCGCAGGCGGATCTTCTTGTGGATGCCGAAGTCCGACCCCTCCCAGCGGTCGAGGCTCAGCTCGTCCTCACCGGGGACGTCGTAGAGCACCACGAAGACCCGTTGCCCGGCTTCTTCGACCACCGTCGCCAGCGGTCCCTCCCAGCCGATGTCGTCGCCGGCGAAGGTGAGTCGCCACCCCTCCAGCCAGCCGGTTCCGTACACCGGAGAGTGCGGACAGCGCTTGAGCATCTGCTCGGGATCCATGTTGGACCCATAGGCGGCGTAAATCGGCACCAGGAAAGCCTATCGAACAAACCCGGAAGACCATCCCCGATCCCGATCACAAGGCGGTTCGCGCGGGCCCGATCGATTGCCGCGGAATCGCCGGAAGCCGCGTTCGCCCCGCTCGATGCCGGTTCTGCCTGGGGTGACGGCGAGTTCGCGCGTCCGCCCGTCATGACACGCCGCCTCCCCGAATGGAATGCGCCACAGTGTGAAAATTGTCCGGAGACGCGGTTAAAGCTGTAGGTAGCTGCGGGGATAACGTTAGAGACCGGCACCGGAGATCCCGGGTGCCGACCTGAAAGCGGAGGAACAATGACCCGCATTGCGATCATCGGTGGCGGCCCCGCCGGATATGAAGCGGCGCTGGTGGCGGCACAGCACGGGGCGCCGGTCACGTTGATCGACAGTGACGGCATCGGCGGCGCCTGCGTGCTGTGGGACTGCGTGCCGTCCAAGACCTTCATCGCTTCCACCGGCGTGCGCACCGATCTGCGCCGCGCTCGTGACCTGGGCATCACCGTGCATCCCTCGCAGGCGCAGGTGCGCCTGGCCGAGGTGAACTCCCGCGTCAAGGCGCTCGCGCAGGCCCAGTCCTCCGATATCCGCGTCAAGCTGCAGACCGCCGGCGTGACCGTGCTGTCCGGCTACGGGGAACTCATCGACCAGGCCCCGGGTCTGGCCACCCACCTGGTCAAGGCCACCCTCGCCGACGGCCAGGAACGGGTCATCGAGGCCGAGGTGGTGCTCATCGCCACCGGCGCCAGCCCGCGCGTGCTGCCCGGCGCGGAGCCGGACGGCGAGCGAATCCTGAACTGGCGTCAGCTCTACGACCTCAAGGAGCTGCCCGAGACCCTGGTGGTCGTCGGTTCCGGTGTGACCGGCGCCGAATTCGTCTCCGCCTATACCGAGATGGGCGTGCAGGTGAAACTCGTCTCGAGCCGCGACCGCGTGCTGCCCGGCGAGGACGCCGACGCCGCCCTGGTGCTGGAGGATGCGCTGGCGGAGCGCGGTGTGGAGCTGGTCAAGCACGCCCGCGCCGACGCGGTGGAGCGCACCGCCGAGGGCATCGTGGTGAAGCTGTCCGACGGCCGCAATATCAGCGGCACCCACGCGCTGATGACCGTCGGTTCCATTCCGAACACCACCGGGCTGGGCCTGGAACGGCTCGGGATCGAGCTGGACAAGGGCGGATACCTGCGGGTGGACCGGGTTTCGCGGACCACCGCGCCCGGCGTCTACGCGGCCGGCGACTGCACCGGCCTGCTGCCGCTGGCATCGGTGGCCGCCATGCAGGGCCGCATCGCCATGTACCACGCGCTGGGTGAGGGCGTGCAGCCGATTCGCCTGAAGACCGTTGCCTCCGCCGTGTTCACGCGCCCGGAGATCGCGACCGTCGGCGTCTCGCAGACCGCCATCGACAATGGCGAGGTCCCGGCCCGTACGGTCATGCTGCCCCTGAACACCAACCCGCGCGCCAAGATGTCGGGCCTGCGACGGGGTTTCGTGAAGATCTTCTGCCGCCCCGCCACCGGCGTGGTGATCGGTGGTGTCGTCGTGGCCCCTATCGCCTCCGAACTGATCTTGCCGATCGCGCTGGCGGTGCAGAACAACCTCACGGTGAATGATCTGGCCCAGACGTTTTCGGTGTATCCGTCGCTCACCGGATCGGTCACCGAGGCCGCGCGTCAGCTCATGCGGCACGACGATCTGGACTAGCCGCAATACGTTTCGGACCCCTTTGTTACCGGCCCGTCTTGCTGCCTTGTCTCCCTTGTGATTAAGTTCGCGGCGGAAGCGATCGGCAGGGCGGTCGCGAGCGTTACGTACGGGGGGTTCTCAATTCCCCTCCGATGCGAGGCTCTTCGATGCCCGGAGCGATCGTGCCGCCGAGGGACGAAGGAATTGAGCGAAACGTGAAGCACCGCAAGCCGAGTCGGATCAAGGCGAGCACCTCCCTGACGCTGGCCGGTGCGGCCGCGGTGGTGTCGCTGCTGTCCGCGCCCGCCAACGCCGCCCCCGCCGACCCGGGCGCGGTCCCGGCCGATCAGCAGCAGCCCGACGGCACCCAGCCGCCCACCGAGTCGCCCGCCCCGGACGCGAAGGCACAGGTCGTGCCCGCGCCCAAGCCGGAGAACGTGCAGCCGGGCACCACCAAGCCGCAGCAGAGCCAGCCGGGCGTCACCACCCCGACCACGCCGAACACCCCGGCACCGGACAACGGTGCGGCCAAGCCGGATTCGGGTCAGCCGCAGGGCGCCACCCAGCCGGACGGCACCACCCCGAAGCCGGACGCCAACGCGCCCAAGAGCGATCCGAACGTGCAGCCGGCCGGTACCGACCCGCAGCCCGCGCAGCCCAAGTCGCTGCGGCCCTCGCAGCCGGGTGTGACCGTGCCGCGCGTGGCGCCGCTGCCGGTGCCGGGTCAGTCGACCCAGGCCCAGCCCGCGGTCACCACCCCGCAGCCGACCCAACCGGGCCAGCAGACCCAGCCGGGGCAGCAGGGCGCCCAGCCGGTGAAGCCGAACGACCAGAACGCGCAGCCGGCCGTCACCACCCCGAGCCAGGACCCGGCCGTGGACACCATGACCGGCCAGCCGACCGTCACCCCGCAGCAGCAGCCGCACTGGCAGTCGCCCGCGGTGGACACCGCCCCGGCCGCGCCGGTGGTCGAGATGACCGGTCCGCACACCGAGCTCGGCGTCAACCTCGACGGCGGCGCGGTGCTGCCGGGCTGGGCCGCCAACACCCACCACTTCAGCAACCTGGACGGTTACGTCGGCACCATCGGCTACACCACGCCGGGCGGCCTCGGTGAGGCCGGCATGTCGCTGGACTTCACCAAGGTCAACCAGATCAAGGTGACCGCGTTCGCGGGCAATGGTCCCGACAACGACCAGAAGATGGAGTTCGTGCTCGACACCGCCGCGGCCAATGCGGCCAAGGCCGATGCCGAGAACTTCATCCGCCTGCTGCCGGGCGGCGCTACCGTCCTGGAGGCCGCGGCCCAGATTGGTAAGCTCCCCGAGGGTGATCGGCCGTCGCAATCGGTCGACGTCGCCGGGGTGACCGCGCAGGTGGGCGGTTCGGTTCAGTACTGACAGGTCCCTCAGGGACCGGATACGGTGCCGGCGGGAGCAGCGTTGTCGCGTGGGGCGGTCGGGAGCGACCGCCCCACGCGTCTGTGGCGAAAGGACGGGTGATGGCTTCGGGCAAGGACGAATCCGCCGACCGTCAGGTATCCGAGGGCCGACAGCCGGAATCGGCCGGGCCGCCGGATTCCGGGTTCGGGCCCTCGCTCAATGACTTCGGGCCGTCGCTCAATGATTTCGGTCCGTCGCTGAACGACTTCGGTCCCGCGCCCACCGCCGCCGCCCCGGGCTGGAGTCCCGCGCCCGCTCCGCAGGGTCCCGATCTGTCCTGGCGGCCCGCGGGCGCGCCGCCGCAGTTTCCCGCGCCCGACGCGTGGCAGCCGGTCACCGGTCAGTACCCGCCCGTCACCGGCATGTCCACGGGCCAGTATCCGGCTGTGGACGGCGCCGGGCAGCCCGCGATTACCACCGATGTCGAACAGACCGTGAGAATCCCGCCTGGCGGGTCGCAAGCGGCAGCCACGGACGCGGCGACGCCCCGCGCCGCCGATCCGTCGGCCGCCGAATGGAATTCGGCGGGCGGCGATGAGACCGCCGAGCCGGACGGGCCCGCGGATTCCTGGTGGCGCTCCGCGCCCAGCGGCTTCCCGCCCGCGCCGCCATCGGAATCGGCTGCGGCCCAATCGGAATCGCTGTCCTGGGCGGACGATCCGATCGCCAAGGCGCTGGCGCCGAAAACTCCTGTGCCGGAGCGCAAACCGGAGTCCGAGGGCCCGCCGTGGCGCCGGATCGGCCTGATCGCGGGCGCGGCGGTGCTGGTGCTGGCGGTGGCGGGCGCCGCGGTCTTCGCGGTCACCCGCGGCAAGGACGACACGGCGGCCGGCGGGGCCACCACCACCGGCGCGGCCGCGCCCACCGCGACCGACGCCGCGCTGAGCTGCCCGGCCAAGCAGGACGGCAAGCTCACGATCGGCAACGGCGCGGGCGGCACCGGCAGCGGCGTCGACGCGATTCTCGGCTTCGAGCACGCCTTCTACGTGGACCGCAACGGCGCGAAGGCGCGCACGTTCGTGGTGCCGGAGGCGACGACGGTCCAGCCGGCCGACGTCATCCAGCACAAGGGCATCGATCTGCTCAAGCCGGGCACCACCTACTGCCTGAAGATCGTCGAGGTCGCCCCGGAGTCCTACGACGTGGACATCACCGAGCATCACGCGGACGGCACCACCGATGTCTACACCGAGCACATCATGAGCACGGTGCGTGACGGTAAACACCTGATCATGTCGATCGAGTAGCCGGACCTGGGCGTCTTGTGCGGGCCGGGGCCGGTCCACCGGCGCCGAAGTGGACCTATCGTCCCATGATTCGGGAATGGGATTTCATATCCTGGTAGCCGTGTGACATGGTGGAATTTCGCATACCCCGGCATCGCCTTCGGAGGTGTTTCCATGTCCGCGACCTTCCCGCCCCTCGCGCGGCGTCTCGACGGCCTGCAGAGCTCGGCGATTCGTGACCTGCTCAAGCTCACCTCGCGCGCGGACATCATCAGCTTGGCCGGAGGTTTGCCGGACGCCGAACTCATGCCCCGCGACCGCATCGCGGTAGCCGCCGACGCGGCGCTGTCCGACCGCTCCCGGCTCCAGTACACCGAGTCCCCGGGCTGGGGCCCGCTGCGCGAGGTGCTGGCCGCCCGCGAGTCCGGCCGGCTGGGCCGCGCGGTCCCGGTCGAGGAGATCTTCGTGACCCACGGCTCGCAGCAGGCGCTCTCGCTGCTGTCGGAGGTGTTGCTGGACCCGGGCGCACTGGTCGTGGTGGAGGATCCCGCGTATGTCGGTGCGCTGCAGGTCTTCCGGGCCGCCGGGGCGCGTATCATGGCCGTGCCCCTGGACTCCGAGGGCATGCGCCTGGACGCCCTGCGTGAGCTGCTGGCGGCGGGGGAGCGCCCGGCCGTGGTCCACACGGTCAGCAACTTCCACAATCCGGGCGGGGTCACCCTGAGCCCCGAGCGCCGCCGCGAGCTGGCGAATCTGGCCGAGCAGTACGGCTTCTGGATCATCGAGGACGACCCGTACGGCGAGCTCTGGTTCGACCGGCCCTCGCCCGCCCCGGTGGCGACCTACTCGCCCAACGTGATCCGCCTCTCCAGCGCCTCCAAGATCCTCGCCCCCACGCTGCGCGCGGGCTGGATGATCGCCCCCGCCCCGGTGTGCCGCGCCGTGGAGCTGCTCAAGCAGGGTGCGGACCTGTGCGGTTCGGCGCTGACCCAGCAGATCACCGCGGACCTGCTCGCCGACACCGAATGGCTTGCCGGCCACGTGGATTCGGTCCGCCAGGTCTACGGCACCCGCGCCAAGGCCCTCGTCGACGCCGTGCGCGGCCGCTTCGGCGACCGCGTCTCCAGCACCGACGCCGCCGGTGGCATGTTCGTGTGGGTCGACTTCACCGACGGCACCGACACCACCGCCCTGCTGTCCCGGGCGCTCGACGTGGGCGTCGCGTACGTCCCCGGCAATGCCTTCGCCGTCTCCACGGACTACACCCACTCGATGCGGCTGTGCTTCACCACCTCCGACGAGGCGACGCTCGCGGAAGCCGTCGACCGGCTGGCCAAGGCGCACGCGTCGGCGTAGTGCTCGCAAGTAGTGCTCACACCCAGTCGTAGGTGCGTTCCACCGCCTTGTTCCATTCGCCCATGAGGTGGTCGCGCTCGGCGGCCGGCATGGCCGGGGTCCAGCGCTTGTCCTCGGCCCAGTTGGCGCGGATGTCGTCGGTGGAGGACCAGTAGTCCACCGCGAGACCGGCCGCGTAGGCGGCGCCCAGGGCGGTGGTCTCGGTGACGACCGGCCGGACCACGGTGGCGTCGAGGATGTCGGACTGGAACTGCATGAGCAGTTCGTTGACCACCATGCCGCCGTCCACCTTGAGGGTGACCTTCTCGACATCCAGGCGCTGCGCGTCGGCATCGGCGCGCATGGCGTCGATGACCTCACGGGTCTGGAAAGCGGTGGCCTCCAGCACGGCTCGGGCCAGGTGCCCCTTGGTGACGAAGCGGGTCAGGCCGGCCACCACGCCGCGCGCGTCGGGCCGCCAGCGCGGGGCGAACAGGCCGGAGAAGGCGGGAACCACGTACGCGCCGCCATTGTCGGCGACCGTGCGGGCCAGCGGTTCGATCTCCTCGGCGGCGGAGATGATGCCCAGATTGTCGCGCAGCCACTGCACCAGCGAGCCGGTGACCGCGATCGAGCCCTCCAGGGCGTAGACCGCGGGCTGATCGCCGAGCCGATAGCAGACGGTGGTGAGCAGCCCGTGCTCGCTGAAGACCGGGGTGGTGCCGGTGTTCATGAGCATGAAATTGCCGGTGCCGTAGGTGTTCTTGGTGTCGCCGGGGGACAGGCAGGCCTGGCCGAAGGTGGCGGCCTGCTGGTCGCCGAGAATGCCGGCCACTGGGACGCCGGCCAGGGCGCCGACGGTGATGGGCGCGTAAACCTCGGAGCTGCTGCGGATTTCGGGCAGCATGGCCATGGGCACGCCGAATTCGGCGCAGATCTGCGGATCCCATTGCAGCGTGCGCAGATCCATCAGCATGGTGCGCGAGGCATTGGTGACGTCGGTGATGTGCAGGCCGGTCAGGTTCCACAGGATCCAGCTGTCCATGGTGCCGAAGCACAGTTCCCCGGATTCGGCGCGCTGCCGCGCGCCCGGCACGGCGTCGAGGATCCAGCGCAGTTTCGGCCCGGCGAAATAGGTGGACAGCGGCAGGCCGGTGCGGTCGGCGTAGCGGTTGGGGCCCTGGTCGCCGGCGAGTTCCGTGGTGAGGTCGGCGGTGCGGGTGTCCTGCCAGACGATGGCGTTGTGGATGGGCTTGCCGGTGGCGCGTTCCCAGACCACGGTGGTCTCACGCTGATTGGTGACACCGGCGGCCGCCACCTCCGCGGCCCCGATGCCGCAAGTCCGCAATGCCTCGGCGATCACCGATTCGGTATTGCGCCAAATGGATTCGGGATCGTGTTCGACCCATCCGGGTCGCGGGAAGATCTGTTCGTGTTCCCGCTGAGCGACTCCGGCGATTCGGCCCTGATGATCGAAGACGATGCACCGACTCGACGTCGTGCCCTGATCGATGGCGGCCACATAGCGACGCATTGATCGAGGCTAACCGAACGGACCTACTACTGTGGGCTACGGTAGCGCTGGGTAGCCGAAAATTAGCCCGGAGGAGACTCGCATGACGAATCAATCGCGATCGCAGTTCCTCGGCCCCGAGTGGCGTGAGGCTGCCTGGGGGCGGCTCGGCAAGGACACCTTCGACGTCATCGTCATCGGCGGCGGCGTGGTCGGCGCCGGAATCGCGCTGGACGCCGCCACCCGGGGCCTGGAGGTCGCCCTGGTCGAGGCCCGCGACCTGGCCTCCGGTACCTCCAGCCGCTCCTCCAAGATGTTCCACGGCGGCCTGCGCTACCTGGAGATGATGGAATTCGGGCTGGTCCGTGAGGCTCTCAGGGAGCGCGAGCTGGCGCTGTCCACGCTGGCGCCGCACCTGGTGAAGCCGCTGAAATTCCTCTACCCGCTCACCCACCTCGGCTGGGAGCGTCCCTACGTGACCGCCGGCCTGGTGCTCTACGACACCATGGGCGGCGCGAAATCCGTTCCCGGACAGCATCATCTGACCCGCTCGGCCGCGCTGCGGCAGGCCCCCGGCCTGAAGCGCGACGCCCTCACCGGCGGGGTCAACTACTACGACACCGTCGTCGACGATGCCCGCCACACCATGACCGTCGCCCGCACCGCCGCCCACTACGGCGCGGTCATCCGCACCTCCACGCAGGTGGTCGGCTTCCTCAAGGAGGCGGACCGGGTGGTCGGCATCAAGGTGCGTGACACCGAGGACGGCCGCACCACGGAGGTGCGCGGCAATGTCGTCATCAATGCCACCGGCGTCTGGACCGACGAAATCCAGTCGCTCGCACAGCAACGCGGCCGATTCCATGTGCGCGCGTCCAAGGGTGTGCACATCGTGGTGCCGCGCGACCGCATCGCCAGCGATACCTCGCTCATCCTGCGCACCGAGAAGTCCGTGCTCTTCGTCATCGCCTGGAACACCGACCACTGGATCATCGGCACCACCGACACCGACTGGAATCTCGACCTCGCGCACCCGGCCGCCACCAAATCCGACATCGACTACCTGCTCGAACAAGTCAACAAGGTGCTGGTCACCCCGCTCACCCAGGCCGATATCACCGGCGTCTACGCGGGTCTGCGGCCGCTGCTGGCGGGGGAGAGCGACCAGACCTCCAAGCTGTCCCGCGAACACGCGGTGGCCCGCATCGCCCCCGGCCTGGTCGCCATCGCCGGCGGCAAGTACACCACCTACCGGGTCATGGCCTACGACGCGGTCGACGAAGCGGCACAGTACATTCCGCAGCGGGTACCGCCCACCATCACCGAGAAGGTGCCACTGCTGGGCGCGGACGGCTATCACGCGCTGATGAACCAGACCCCGCACCTGGCCGAGAAGTACGGCGTCCACCCGTACCGGATCCAGCACCTGCTCAACCGCTACGGCTCCCTCATCGACGAGGTGCTCGGTCTCGCCGACGGCAAACCCGATCTGCTGCAACCGATCACGGACTCGCCCGGCTACCTGCGGGTGGAGGCCGTCTACGCGGCCGTCGCCGAGGCCGCCCTGCACCTGGACGACATCATGGCCCGGCGCACCCGCATCTCCATCGAATACGCCCACCGCGGTATCGATTCCGCCGACGAGGTGGCGCGGCTGGTGGCCCCGGTGCTGGGCTGGTCGGAGGCCGATATCGAGCGCGAGGTGGCGATCTACACCGCCCGGGTCCGAGCCGAGATCGACTCCCAGACCCAGCCCGACGACGCCTCCGCCGACGCGCTGCGCCTGGTGGCCCCGGAGGCGCGCCGGGAAGTGCTGGACGCTCAGCGCACCAACTTGTAGTTGAACTCGGTGGTGCCCAGTGCGCCCATGAGCCGCACCCACAGCGGCAGCATCACCTCGGTGCCGCGGGCGGTGGTGATATCGCCCAGGTCGATGACCCTAGGCCCGGAAACCGGGCCCGGGAACGCATTTCGGCAGCGACGAATTGTGCCTGTCGCGTGAAATATCGCACCACGGCCCGGCCGCCGAGAGCGGTCAGCGGTGGGGCGGCTGGCAGCGGGGGCAGAAGTAGATGCCGCGTTCGGCGCGGGTGGCGTTCGCGTCGTCGCCGAGCAGATGGACGACCAGGGCCGTGCCGCAGCGCGGGCAGGGGCGGTGCTGGCGGCCGTATGCCTGTGCGCGCCAAGGTGGTTCGTGGGCGGCCTGGACCAGGACACGGTGGGCCTCGTCGACCAGGGTAGGCAGGTCCTCGATCTCGCCGACCGGGGTGGCGGGATGGACGCGGCGGAGGAAACAGACTTCGCTGCGGTAGATATTGCCGATCCCGGCGAGGTTGGTCTGATCGAGCAGGGCCAGGCCGATCGGGCGGCCGGGGTCGCCGGACAGGCGGCGGACCGCCTCGGCGGGATCCCAGTCCGGGCCCAGCAGATCGGGGCCGAGATGGTCGGTCGCGGTGTGTTCGTCGGGGCGGCGCAGGACTTCGACCAGGCCGAGGGAGAAGCCGACGGCTTCGGCGTCCGCGGTGGCGAGGATCAGGCGCGCGGTGAAACCCGGTCTGGTCCACCGCTGTCCGGGCGCATAGACCCGCCACTCGCCTTCCATCCTGAGATGGGTGTGGATGCTCAGGTCCGGGGTGCGGACGAACAGGTGCTTGCCGTAGGTCCCGACGCTCTCGATCTCCCGGCCCCTCAGGTCGAGGGTCGCGTATCTGGGCACCCGGAAGTCGCTGCGGGTCAGCACCTTGCCCGCCAGGGCTTTTCGGAGCCGGTTGGCGGTGAGGAAGACCGCGTCGCCCTCAGGCATGCGCGCTCACGGGCGGCTCCGTAGCCGGAAGCCCTTCGGGGTCGTCGCGAAACCGGCCTCGGTGAGGAAGCCGGCGAAGGTGTTGCCGTGCACCGATTCCCCGTTCACCCGGTCGATGACCAGGGAGTCCACCCGGCGGTCGTGGACCAGGGCGGCCAGGGCGGTGGCCGCGGCGGTGCGCACCGCCGGGTCCTCGGTGAAAGTGAGCAGGGTCTTGCCGCCGCGCTCCAGATACAGCGCGAGTTCGCCGTCGACCAGGACCACCAGCGCACCCGCCTTGCGACCGGGACGGTGTCCCGCCCCCTCGGCCGCCGCCTTGGGCCAGGGGAGCGCCGCGCCGTACGGATTCGCCGGATCGCAGGCCGCCAAGGCCACCGCGATGCCGACCGGCTCGGGTGCGAAGCCATCGCTCGCCGTGCGGGTGCGATCGGTGTCGAAGGAGCGCAGGCGGTCCACCACGTCGGTGGTCGAGAACTGCGCGCCGCCCAGCGAATCCACGAAGTATCCGCGACGGCAGCGGCCGCGATCCTCGAACTCGGTGAGCACCCGGTACATGAGTGCGAACCCGCCCGGCACGCCTTCGCTCTGCACCGAGCCGCGGGTCAGCACGCCGTACCGCTCCAGCAGCACATCGGCGGTGGCGTGGGCGCGAATCGTGGTGTCGGCCACCCGTTCCGGCAGCAGCGACCAGCGGCCCGACACCTGTGGCGAGGCGGCGCGGGCGGGCATTCCGGTGCGCGGCAGGTACATTCGACCGCGCGGGGCGCGGCGCGGCGTCCGGTGCGCGGTGGTGGTGCGGGTGGTGCCCGCCAGCAGGGCGCGCACGGGCGCGAAGGTGTCGCCGCCGATGTGCCCGGCCCACACCAGATCCCACAGTGCGGTCGTCACGGTGGCCTCGTCGTCGGAGCCGGCACTGTCCACCAGCTGCCGGAAGAAGTACGCGCCCCCGGTATTGCCCGCGACCACCTGGTATTCGCCCTTCGGCAGGGTGGTGCCGACCGGCTCCTCGCCCTCCGCCCCCGCGACCCGCGCGGCCGCATCGACGGTGCCGCCGATCACGGTGGCCCCCAGGGTCGTCAGCAGCCCGATGTGCCGTTCGGTGAGATCGATGTCATCGGGCGGCGGCAGCGTCAGCCCCGCCTGTTCGGCCGGATGCAGGGCGATCCAGCCGTCCTTGGCGGTGATCGACCCGTGCCCCGACCAGATCACCTCGCCGGTGGCCATGAGCTCGTCCAGCATGGCGGGAGAGTAGTCGCGCACCCGCAGCGGCAGGATCAGCGATTCCCACGCCGAGGCCGGAATCGGCACGCCCGCGAGCTGTTCCACCACCGCGGCGACGCCGTCGACGCCGCGCAGCTCCCCGGAGCCGACATGCTGCCAGGACGGCAGGAAGCGGCCCAGCGCGGCGGTCGCCACCGGTTCCACCTCCTTGCGGGCGGCGGCCAGCGAGCGCCGGCGCAGGCGGCGCAGCACCTCGCTGTCACACCACTCCGCGCCCGCCGCACCGGGCGTGAATTCGCCCTCCACCACCCGCTTCTCGAGCCCGAGGCGGTGCAGCGCGGTGGCCGCCACGGCCGGGCCCAGCCCGAAACGATGCGCCGCCTGCGTCAGGGTGAACGGCCCGTGCGTGCGCGCGTAGCGGCCGATCAGATCGCCCAGCGGATCGGCGACCGGCTCGATGAAGGCCGCCGGGACCCCGATGGGCAGCGGCACGCCGAGCGCGTCCCGCAGCCGCGACGCGTCCTCGATGGCCACCCACCACTGCGACCCCGCGAAGGAAACCTCCAGTGCCCGGCGCGATTTCACCAGCTCCGCGAACCATTCGCGCGGCTCCGCCACGCACCGCTCGGCCGCCTCCGCGGCCGTCAGCGGGCCCAGCAGTCGCAGCAGATCGGCCAGCCCCTCCAGATCCCGCGCCTGCCGCTCGGGCGTGAGTCGCTGCAATTCCCGCTCGGTCTGCTCCAGCACCCCGGCATCCAGCAGCTCCCGCAGCTCGACCCGGCCCAGCAGCTCCGCCAGCAGGCTGGAATCCAGCGACAGCGCCGCCGCCCGCCGCTCGGCCAGCGGGCTGTCGCCCTCGTACATGAACTGCCCGATGTAGTCGAACAGCAGGGAATTCGCGAACGGCGACGGCGCGGCCGTCTCCACCTCGACCAGCCGGATCTGCCGCCGCGCCACCCGGCCCAGCAGGTCCCGCAGCGAGGGCAGGTCGTAGACGTCCTGGAGGCACTCCCGCACGGTCTCCAGCAGGATCGGGAACTCGGGGAACTTGCGCGCCACGTCCAGCAGCTGCGCCGCCCGCTGACGCTGCTGCCACAGCGGCGCGCGTTTGCCCGGATCCCGGCGCGGCAGCAGCAGCGCCCGCGCCGCGCACTCCCGGAATCGCGACGCGAAAAGCGCGGAGCCGCCGACCTGTTCGGTCACCAGATCGTCGATCTCGTCGGTCTCGAACACGAACAGCTCGGCCCCCGGCGGATCGTCGGTGGTGTCCGGCAGGCGCACCACGATCCCGTCGTCCGACGGGGTCGGCGCGGCATCCACCCCGAACCGCTCCCGCAGCCGGGCCGCGACGGCCAGTGCCCACGGCGCGTGCACGGGCAGCCCGTACGGCGAGTGCAGCACCACCCGCCAGTCGCCCAGTTCGTCCCGGAACCGCTCGACCACCAGCGTCTTGTCCGTCGGCAGCTGCCCGGTGGCCTCCCGTTGTTCGGCGAGCAGCGCCACCAGATTCCCGGTCGCGTTCTCGTCCAGGCCCGCTGTCCGGGAGACCCGCTCGAGTTCGGATTCCGGCGTGGGCTTGCGCCCGGCGGCTTTCGAGGCGCGTGCTTTCGAAACAGCGGCTTTCGTCGAGTCCGCCGCCTCGGCTTCGGGATCGTGACCCGCGGCGAATTCGGCCAGAGCCTGTGCCAATTCGACGGGAGCTCGCCCCTTGGATTTCCCGGTTGCCTTCGGTCCGGCCGCCGGGGGCTCGGCCGTGCCCCGGCCGGCCGCGCGGTGTTGTTCGACGGCCTGTCCGGCGAGGCGCACGAATTCACCCAGCGCCGCGCCCAATTCGGCGGGGCGGCCCAGGGAATCGCCGTGCCAGAAGGGAAGCCGGCCGGGGAGCCCGAAGGCGGGTGTCACCAGTACTCGATCGAAGGTGATCTCCTCGATCCGCCAGCTCGTCGCACCCAGGGCGAAGACATCGCCCACCCGCGACTCGTAGACCATCTCCTCGTCGAGTTCGCCGACGCGGGACGCTTTTTCGCCGACCATGAAGACCGGGAACAGGCCGCGGTCCGGAATCGCCCCGCCCGAGGTCACCGCCAGCCGTTGCGCGCCGGGGCGGCCGGTGAGGGTGCCCGCGTCGCGGTCCCAGACGATGCGCGGCCGGAGTTCGGCGAACTCGTCGGAGGGGTAGCGTCCCGCCAGCAGGTCCAGGACCGACTCGTAGGCCGAACGGGGCAGCGCCGCATAGCTTCCCGTGCCGCGGACGGTGTCGAACCAGGCGTCGGCGTCGATCGACTCCAGGGCGCAGGCCGCCACGGTCTGCTGGGCGAGGATGTCGAGCGGGTGGGCGGGGACCTGGAGTCGCTCGATCTGCCCCGCCGTCATGCGCAGGGACGCCACCGCGCAGTGGATGACATCGGTGCGGTGCTTGGGGAAGATCACGCCCCGCGAGATCTCACCCACCTGGTGCCCGGCCCGGCCCACCCGCTGCAACCCGGAGGCTACCGACGGCGGCGCCTCCACCTGTACCACCAACTCGACCGCACCCATGTCGATGCCGAGTTCGAGGCTGCTGGTGGCGACCACGCAGCGCAGCCGCCCACTCTTGAGGTCGTCCTCGATGAGCGCCCGCTGCTCCTTGCTCACCGACCCGTGATGGGCGCGCGCGAGAAGCGTTGTGGCGCCGTGGATCACCTCCGTGGACGCGCCCAGTTGGGCGGGCGGCGCGTGCTCGGTGTCCACCGTCTCGCCGATGCGCGCCGCATACGCCTCGTTCAGGCGCGCCGTGAGCCGCTCCGACAGCCGCCGCGAATTCGCGAACACGATCGACGACCGGTGCTCGAGCACCAGATCCACAATGGCCTCGTCCACGTGCGGCCAGATCGAGCCCGGTTGATCCGAATCCTCGGCGCCCGCATCGGGTTCGGTCATATCGGGCACCGGCACCCGTACCGACAGGTCGAAGGTCTTGGGCGCGGGCGGCGCGACAATGGTGATGGGCGCGCTCCCGACCAGGAACCGCCCCACCTCCTCCGGCGGCCGCACCGTCGCCGACAGCCCGATCCGCTGTGCCGGACGTTCGAAGCCCGGGGAGGCGGAGCGGAGCAGGTCCAGTCGTGCCAGTGAAAGTGCCAGGTGCGCACCGCGTTTCGACCCCGCGATGGCGTGCACCTCGTCCACGATCACCGTGTGCACCCCGCTCAGCGTCTCCCGCGCCGCCGAGGTCAGCATGAGGAACAGCGATTCCGGGGTGGTGATCAGAATGTCCGGCGGCGTGCGCTGCATGGTGCGCCGATCCGCGGCGCTGGTGTCACCGGAGCGCACCCCCACGCGAATCTCCGGTGCTGCCACACCCAAACGCTGGGCCGTCTGCGTGATCCCGACCAGCGGCGCCCGCAGATTCCGCTCCACATCCACGGCCAGCGCCTTGAGCGGAGAGATATAGAGCACCGATGTCTTGCGCGGCCCCTCGACCCGTTCCCGGGTGGCCAGCTGGTCGATGGCCCACAGGAACGCGGACAGCGTCTTGCCCGACCCCGTGGGCGCGATCACCAGCGTGTGCTGCCCCGCCGCGATCGATTCCCACGCCCCCAGTTGCGCGGCCGTCGGCGCGGGGAACGCACCGTCGAACCACTCTCTGGTCGCGGGTGAGAACCGATGCATTGCCCCAGTCTGCACCCGCGCACCGACAGACTCCGCCAATCTGTGGGGGCAACCCCGTCATACACGGCATCGCGATACGCCTCCAGATCCCGCGCGTAGGCTTCGGACCGTGCAGAAGGTGCTCCGACTCGACCTGGTCAGTCACGGTATGACCGAGGCGATGCGCAGAGCACGATTCCCGGTCGATGAACCCCTCACGGACGCGGGCCGCCGCGCGGTCTCCGCCTGCGGCCGCCTGACCGCCGCCCGGGTGATCACCGCCCCCGAGCGCCGCACCGTCGAAACCGCCACCCTCATGGGACTCACGGGCGACGAGGACGATCGACTACGCGATCTCGACGCCGGGGCCTGGCGCGGTGGCGAACTCATGTCCGTGCCCAAGGAAGACCTCTATCTCTGGCTGACCGACCCGGGCTTCCGCGGTCACGGCGGCGAGGCGGTGGTCGACGTCATCGAGCGCACCGGCGAATGGCTCGCCGATATCGCCCTCGACGGCGAACCCACCATTGCCGTCACGCATCCCGCGGTGATCCGCGCCGCGCTGCTGGTCACCCTCGATGCGCCAGCAAAGTCCTTCTGGCGCATCGATGTTCCGCCCGTCACCGTCACCCGGCTGCACTATCGGGGCGAATGGACGCTCCACTTCCGCCCGTGACCAGCTAGCGCTGCGGAATGCGCTGCGCGGCGGCCAGCATGGCCCGCACGGCGTCGGTGATCAGGCGGGCCGAGATCCCGGGGTCCACGGCGCGTTGAATGCCAAGGCCCAGGCCGAGACTCAGTAGCGTGGTCGCGGCGTCCTCGGCCGACATGGGCAGGGTCAGGTGCATGGAGTCGGCCAGCGCCTGCAGCTGAACCGCGACCGCGCCGCGCATCATGCTCAGGCTGGAGACCAGCGCGGCCTGCAGATCCGGGTTGTCGCGGGCCACGATGGCGAACTCGAATTCCAGCAGGGTCCAGCCGACATCGCCGAGTGTGCGCTCGGCCCAGCCCTGGAAGCGTTCCATCCGCGCCTCCAGGTCGTCCTCGCCGGCGAGCAGGTCGCTCAGCTCGGTGAACTTGGTCTCGTGAATGAGGGCCAGCACCTCGAGGCAGAGCGCGGATTTGGTCCGGAAGTTCGAGTAGACCGCGCCCTTGGAGTACCCGGCCTCCTCGGCGACCCGTTCCAGGCTGGTCTTGGCATACCCGTCCGTCAGGAACATCTCGCGCGCGGTGGCGAGCAGGTCCGCGCGGGTGCGCGCCTGGCTCTCGGTCCTGGTGAGTCGTGCCATGGCCACGATTCTATGTACTCCAGGATTTGGGATACCGACGGTATGTGAAAACTGCTAGTCTGCGAAACCATGAGTAACAGGAACGGGTCACAGCGACGTGGCCTGGCCATCGGGTGCGGCGGCACGGTCGGCATGGCCTGGATCGTCGCCGCGCTGGCCGCGGTACGGGACGTGCTCGACTGGGACCCGCGCACCGCCGACGTCATGATCGGCACCTCGGCGGGCGCGGAGGCGCTGACCATGCTGGGCAGTGGCATCGGGGTCGACGACCTGGTCGCCATGCAGCGCGGCACCGCCACCAACCCGATCCTCACCGACCACATGCGCTCGGAGCCCGGACGATTCCCGCCGCTGCCGCGCCCACGCCTGGGCGCGCCCGGCCGCGCGGTCCGGGAACTGCTGGCCCGTCCCGGAAACGGTCACGCCCTGCTCACCGCGGGCAGTGGGTTGCTGCCGCAGGGGGGCGGCGACCCGGCCTGGCTCCAGCGACTGGCCGAGCGGCTGAACCCCGGCCGGGACTGGGTCCAGCACCCGGCGACCTGGCTGGTGGCCATGGACAATGCCGGCGGCCAGCGGGTGGCCTTCGGGTCCCCGTCCGCACCCGACGCGAATCTCGGTGCGGCCCTGCGTGCTTCGTGGGCGGTGCCCGGCTGGTTCCCGGCCGTCCCGATCGCGGGCCGCCGGTTCATCGACGGCGGCGCGGCCTCCACCGCGTCCGCCGACCTGCTCATCCCGGCCGGCCTCGACGAGGTCGTGGTGATCGCCCCGATGGCCTCCACCGGCCGCCTGCCGGTCACCGGCCCCGGCCACTTCCTGGAGCGCCAGCTGCGAAACCGTATGAGCGAGAAGCTCGATGCCGAGATCACCCTGCTGCGCGCCAGTGGCGTGCGGGTGCTGCGCATCGACGCCACGGCCGGGGATCTCGCGGTCATGGGTCCCAACTTCATGGACGGCCGCCGCCGTCTCGACACCTTCGAACACAGCCTGGGCAGCACCCGCCGCCAGGTCGAACAGGGAGAGTTCAGATGAGCATCTTCGGAAACGGCTATCCCGCCATCGAATTGACCGGCGCCCGGGTTCTGATCACCGGCGCGGGCCGCGGCATCGGTCAGTGCACCGCCGGGCTCTTCGCGAGCAAGGGTGCGCAGGTCGCCATCGCCGATGTGGACACCGCCGCCGCGCAGACGGCCGCGGCCGCCCTGGACGCCAGGGCTTTCGAGCTCGACGTGCGCGACCGGACCCAGTGGGACAAGGTCGTCGCCGACTTCGGGCCGGTCGACATCCTGGTCAACAATGCGGGCGTGATGCCCGCGGGCGCCTTCCTCGACGAACCGGACGCGGTGGGCCACACCACCATGGACGTCAATGTCTGGGGCCTCATCCACGGCATGCGCGCGGTCGTCCCCGGCATGATCGAGCGCGGCCACGGCCACGTGGTGAACGTCGCCTCGCTGGCCGGCAAGATCCCGATTCCGGGCCTGGCCGTCTACAACGCCAGCAAGTTCGCCGCCGTGGGCCTGTCGGCCGCCACGCGCCTGGAGTTCGCGCCGCACGGCGTCAGCGTCAGCTGCGTCATGCCATCGGCCGTGCGCACCCGCCTGTCCTCGGGCCTGGCGCTGGGCGGTGGCATGCCGACCGTCGACCCGGAGGACGTGGCCGAGGCCGTGCTCGGGACCGTGCGCACCCGCCGCGCCGAGGTCGCCGTCCCGAACTACCTGGGCCCCATCGACGTCGCGCTGGCGGCCGCACCCGAGCCCGCGGTCCGCTTGGTGCGCAGGCTCTTCAACGGCGACCGGGCGCTGCACCCGGCCGACGAGCAGGTGCGCGCCCGATACGAGGAACAGGTGCGCGCGATCGCCGCCGAGGAAGACCGGCCCGAGGCCTAGGCGGTCCGGCGAGCAGGCCGGGGGGTGCTACTCGAACCGAATGCCTTGCGCCAGCGGCAATTCGGCAGAGTAGTTGACGGTGTTGGTGGCCCGGCGCATGTACGCCTTCCAGGAGTCCGACCCGGACTCCCGGCCGCCGCCCGTCTGCTTCTCGCCGCCGAACGCGCCGCCGATCTCCGCTCCCGAGGTGCCGATATTGACATTGGCGATGCCGCAGTCCGACCCGTCGGCGGCCAGGAACCGTTCCGCCTCGCGCTGGTCCCGGGTGAAGATCGACGACGAAAGTCCCTGCGGCACACCGTTGTGCAGCTCGATGGCGGTGTCCAGGCGGTGGTAGGTGAGCGCGTACAGGATCGGCGCGAAGGTCTCCTCCCGGACCACCTCGGTCTGCGCGGGCATGCGCACCAGGGCCGGCCGGACGTAGAAGGCGTTCTCGCCCGGCCCCTCGATACGCTCACCACCGCAGATCAATTCACCGCCGTCGGCCAGCGCGCGCTCCAGCGCCGCCCGCATGCCGTCGTAGGCCCGCTCGGTGATGAGCGGCCCGACGAGAACGCCCTCCTCGAGCGGGTTACCCACGCGCAGTTGGCGATACGCCGCCGAGATCCGATCCAGCAGCGGCCCGGCCACATCCACGTGCACGATCAGCCGCCGCAGCGTCGTGCACCGCTGGCCTGCGGTGCCCGCAGCCGCGAAAACGATTCCCCGCGTGGCCAGGTCGAGATCCGCCGAGGGGGTGACGATCGCCGCGTTGTTTCCGCCCAGCTCCAGCAGGCAGCGACCGAACCGCGCCGCCACCCGCGGCGCGACCTGCTGCCCCATCCGCACCGAACCCGTCGCGCTCACCAGCGCCACCCGCGGATCGTCCACGAGCTGCTCGCCGATCGCCGCCGGGCCCTGGATCAGCTGGTGCACTTCGGGATCCACGCCCACCTCCCGCGCCGCCCGGCGCAGCAGGGTGTGACAGGCCAGCGCGGTCAGCGGCGTCGCGTCCGACGGCTTCCACACCACGGTGTCCCCGCACACCAGCGCGACCGCGGTATTCCAGGCCCACACCGCGACCGGGAAGTTGAACGCCGAGATGACCCCGACCACCCCGAGCGGATGCCAGGTTTCCATGAGCCGGTGCCCGGGCCGCTCCGACGGCATGGTCCGCCCGTACAGCTGCCGCGACAGTCCGATGGCGAACTCGCAGATATCGATCATCTCCTGGACCTCGCCGCGCGCCTCGGCGCCGATCTTGCCCGCCTCCACGGTGACCAGTTCGCCCAGCTCGTCCCGGTGCACGGTGAGCAGCGCCGCCAGCCGCCGCACCACCGCGGCCCGCTGCGGCGCCGGTACCGTGCGCCAGCTCCGGAAGGCGGTCTCGGCTTGGGCGATGGCGGCGTCGACCGCCGCGGAATCGCTCGCGCGCAGGGTGATCAGCTCGTCGCCGGTGATCGGGGTGCGGGCCGAGAGTTCACCCGGCTGGGGCATTTCGACACCGAGGCGTTGCAGCAACTTCTCCGTCTGCTCACGGAGCTCACGGGTCACCCCGTCTGACAGTGCGTGACTCATTACATGCTCCAGGTTGGGTTCCGGCACCGAGTTCGGTTCGCTGCGTTAGCCTTCGCTGATGGCGGATACACCGGCGAAACTTGTACTCGACGACATCGATCGACTGCTGATCCGTGAGCTGATTGCCGATGGTCGCGCCACCCTGTCCAATCTGGCAGAGAAGGCCAACCTTTCGGTGTCCGCGGTGCAGTCGCGGGTGCGGCGGCTCGAGGCGCGGGGCGTGATTCGCGGCTACACGGCGAATGTCGATCCCGAGGCGCTGGGCCAGATGCTGTCGGCTTTCGTCGCGATAACTCCTCTCGACCCATCTCAACCTGATGACGCACCCGCACTGCTCCAGCACATTCCGGGTATCGAAGCGTGTCACTCGGTCGCCGGCGATGAGAGCTACATGCTCATGGTGCGGGTGGCCTCGCCCAGGCACTTGGAGCAGCTGCTGCAGGAGATCCGAGCGACGGCCAACGTCCGGACGAGAAGCACCATCATTTTGCAGACATTCTATGACAAGTAAGGCCGCGGCGGCCGCAGACATTCAGGTTTCGCGCCGGTCACGGGCGTAATTATTCCGGAACTTACCGGCATAGCCGTAAAAGTTCATTTACGCTGGGTGGCGTGACCCTCGAACTCGATCGGCTCGGGGCGGCCGCCGAAACCACCCTTGTCACCCCCGCCCGGGTGCATGAGATTCTCGCCGGGAGCATTCTCGCCGACGGCTTCGACCTGGTACTGGACCTGCGCGAGTCCCATGGCCGCCGGCTCGTGGACGCCCGCGACGGCACCGCGTACCTCGACATGTTCGGCTTCTTCGCGTCCTCGACGCTGGGCATGAACCATCCCGCCCTGCTGGGTGACAAGCCCTTTCTGGCCGGCCTCAGCGCGGCCGCGCTCAACAAGCCCAGCAACTCCGACGTCTACACCGTCGAAATGGCGCGCTTCGTGGACACTTTCGTGCGGGTGCTCGGTGATCCGCGGCTGCCGCACCTGTTCTTCATCGACGGCGGCGGCCTCGCCGTCGAGAACGCCCTCAAGACCGCCTTCGACTGGAAGTCGCGCCACAACGAAATGCACGGTCGCCCAGGCGAACTCGGCACCAAGGTGCTGCACCTGACCGGAGCCTTCCACGGCCGCACCGGCTACACGCTCTCGCTCACCAACACCGACCCGGTCAAGACCGCGCGCTTCCCCAAGTTCGACTGGCCCCGGATCGACACTCCGTACGTCGGACCCGATCATCCCGACATCGAGGCCGCCGAGCGGCACGCGCTCGACCAGGCGCGCCGCGCCTTCGCCGAAAACCCCTACGACATAGCATGTTTCATCGCCGAGCCGATTCAGGGAGAGGGCGGCGACCGGCATCTGCGCCCGGAGTTCCTGCGTGCGATGCAGCAGCTGTGCCACGAACACGACGCGCTGTTCATCCTCGACGAGGTGCAGACCGGTGTCGGTATGACCGGCAGCGTGTGGGCCTACCAGCAGCTCGGCCTCGAACCGGATGTCGTGGCCTTCGGCAAGAAGACCCAGGTCTGCGGCATCATGGCGGGCGGCCGGGTGGACGAGGTGCCCGACAATGTCTTCCATGTCAGCTCGCGCCTGAACTCCACCTGGGGCGGCAATCTGGCCGACATGGTCAGGGCCCGGCGGGTTTTCGAGGTGATGGAGCACGAGGATCTGGTGGGCCGGGCCCGGGAGCTGGGCCCGTACCTGCTCACCCGGTTGACCGAATTGTCCATGGCCCATGCGGAAGTCACCGATCCGCGCGGCCGCGGCCTGATGTGCGCCATCACCCTGGCGACCCCGGAGCTGCGTAACGAGGCGGTGAAGCGGCTGCGCGAGCGGGAGCGCATCCTGATCCTCGGCACCGGCGAGCGTGGCATTCGTTTCCGGCCGCCGCTGACGGTAACCGAGGCGGAGCTGGATGAGGCCGTGGACGCCCTCGGACGCGTATTGGCCTGAGCCGCAACCCGACCGGTTGGGTCCGAGTTGTCTGCGTTTGCTGAATAGTCGCTTTTGCCCGAACCGCGTGGCGCGGAGCGACACTCCGTGATCGCGCCGCGAACCTCCATGTCGCCGCCTACTATTCGACGACATGTCAGCTCACCGCAATGCCGCCATGGCACGGTGCGCCCTGTGATCGCGCGCCGTGCACGTCTGGGTCTGGTCATTTCCATCGCAATGCTGGCCGGTTGCTCGAGTGGTGGTGCGGTCACCGTGCCGCGCCCTTCCGCGCCCCCGGCCATCCCACCCGGCGCGGCGGTGGCGCCGGACCTGCTACCCGGCATGCCGCCGCCGCTCTCGCCCGACGACGTCTACGCCGCCACCCGCGAACTCAGTCCCGCCGTGGCCGATCAGCCCACCCGCGTCTACGTCCCCAACAGCGAATCCAACACCATCACCGTCATCGACCCGGACACCTTCCAGGTCATCGACACCTATCCGGCCGGTGGCCGCGAACCCCAGCACGTCGTTCCCTCCTAC
Source organism: Nocardia sp. NPDC004123 (assembly GCF_053603795.1). Lineage (NCBI taxonomy): Bacteria > Bacillati > Actinomycetota > Actinomycetes > Mycobacteriales > Nocardiaceae > Nocardia > Nocardia sp. NPDC004123. The sequence continues at coordinate 29,844 of NZ_JBSGGG010000002.1, read as the reverse complement.
GACATGCAGATGCTCTACGCCAACAACGATCTCCCCATCGGCAGCGGCAGCCTGCTGCCCATCGACCCCCGCACCGGCGAGGCGGGCGACCCCATCCCGGTCCGCGATCCGTACAACATGTACTTCACCCCGGACGGCAAGTACGCCCTCGTCGTCGCCGAGGCCGACCGCTCCCTGGACTTCTACGACCCGCACAGCTGGGAGAAGCAGCACGACATCGCGGTCCCCGACTGCCCGGGCGTCAACCACATGGACTTCACCGCCGACGGCCGCACCGCCCTGGTCAGCTGCGAATTCGGCGGGCGCCTGGCCGTGGTCGACATCGCGGGCCTGCGCCTGCTGCGCATGATCGATCTGCCCGGCGGCCGCTCCGGCATGCCGCAGGACGTCAAGCTCGCGCCCGACGGCCGCACCTTCTACGTGGCCGACATGATGGCCAATGGCATTTACGTCTTCGACGCCAAGACCTTCGACAACACCGGCTTCATCGCAACCGGCGCGGGCACCCACGGTCTCTACGTCACCCGCGACTCCAAGCAGATGCTCATCACCAACCGCAAGGAGGGCAGCATCTCGGTCCTGGACTTCGCGACCGGACAGCTGGCGAGCAAGTGGCGCATCCCCGGCGGCGGCAGCCCGGATATGGGAAATCTCTCCGCCGACGGCCGCGTCTTCTGGGTCTCCGGCCGCAACAACAGCGAGGTCTACGCCATCGACATCGTCGAGTGGAAGCTGCTCGCGCGCATCCCCGTCGGCCGCGGCCCGCACGGTCTCACCATCTGGCCCCAGCCGGGCAGATACTCGACCGGCCACACCGGCGTCATGCGTTGAGCCCCTCGGCTTTCCGGGGCGCGCGCGGGCCGGAATCCCGCCGGTCCGCAGTGTGTGGACCCGGCCAAAACCGGGCCGGGATGACTGGGGGAATTTGCTATTGAACAGCGTTCGAGTCGAGTCGGTGCGGTGCTCGAATCACGCGCTCTACCTGCGGCTTTCTACTGGCGGGTAGCCAATAACCGTACTCGCGAGTAGCCCCGTCTGGATTACGAAGGGGGTCTGGTACTGGTTACACTCCCCGTCATGACGAGTGTCCAGCAGCAGCCTTCGCCGGGGTCGGCGGGCGCCCCTGATATCCACACCACCGCCGGCAAGCTGGCTGACCTGCGCAATCGGCTGGAAGAGGCCAAGCACCCGATGGGTGAGGCCGCGGTCGACAAGGTCCACGCCAAGGGCAAGATGACCGCGCGCGAGCGCATCCTCGCCCTGCTGGACGAAGGCTCGTTCGTCGAACTCGACGCTCTGGCCCGCCACCGCAGCGTGAACTTCGGCCTGGAGAACCAGCGTCCGCTGGGCGACGGCGTGGTCACCGGCTACGGCACCATCGACGGCCGCGACGTCTGCATCTTCTCCCAGGACGTCACCGTCTTCGGTGGTTCCCTCGGTGAGGTCTACGGCGAGAAGATCGTCAAGGTCATGGACCTGGCGCTCAAGACCGGCCGCCCGCTGGTCGGCATCAACGAGGGCGCCGGCGCGCGCATCCAGGAAGGCGTTGTCTCCCTGGGCCTCTACGGTGAGATCTTCCACCGCAACATCCAGGCCTCGGGTGTCATCCCGCAGATCTCGCTGATCATGGGCCCGGCCGCCGGCGGTCACGTCTACTCGCCCGCGCTGACCGACTTCGTGGTCATGGTCGACCAGACCTCGCAGATGTTCGTCACCGGTCCCGACGTCATCAAGACCGTCACCGGTGAAGAGGTCACCATGGAGGAGCTGGGCGGCGCCCACACCCACATGGTGAAGTCCGGTGTGGCGCACTACGTCGCCTCCGGCGAGCAGGACGCCCTGGACTACGTCCGCGACCTGCTGAGCTACCTGCCCAGCAACAACCGCGCCGAGGCTCCGCGCTTCCCGGCCACCGCCGCCGCGGGCGCCATCGAGGAGAACCTCACCGAGGCCGACCTCGAGCTGGACACCATCGTCCCGGACTCGCCGAACCAGCCCTACGACATGCACGAGGTCATCAAGCGCCTGGTGGACGACGAGGAGTTCCTCGAGGTCCAGGCCGAGCGCGCGATGAACGTGATCGTCGGCTTCGCCCGGATCGACGGCCGCAGTGTCGGTTTCGTCGCCAACCAGCCCTCCCAGTTCGCGGGCTGCCTCGACATCGACGCCTCGGAGAAGGCCGCGCGCTTCGTGCGCACCTGCGACGCCTTCAACGTCCCGATCATCACCCTGGTCGACGTGCCCGGCTTCCTGCCCGGCACCGGCCAGGAGTACAACGGCATCATCCGGCGCGGCGCCAAGCTGCTCTATGCCTACGGTGAGGCCACTGTGGGCAAGATCACAATCATCACCCGCAAGGCCTACGGCGGCGCCTACGACGTCATGGGTTCCAAGCACATGGGCGCCGACGTGAACCTGGCGTGGCCGACCGCGCAGATCGCCGTCATGGGCGCCTCGGGCGCCGTCGGTTTCGTCTACCGCAAGCAGCTGCAGACCGCGGCCGCCGAGGGCAACGACGTCGACGCACTGCGCCTGGAGCTGCAGAACGAGTACGAGGACACCCTGGTGAACCCGTACGTGGCGGCCGAGCGCGGCTACGTCGACGCGGTCATCCCGCCCTCGCACACCCGCGGCCAGATCGTGTCGGCGCTGCGGCTGCTGGAACGCAAGATGGTGTCCCTGCCGCCGAAGAAGCACGGCAACATTCCGCTCTGATAATGCGATATGCGCGGTGTGTGGGGCGCACACTGTCGAATGGGACAAAGGTCTCGTACCGCGCACGATCGCCTCATCCGAGCGAAGATGTTCAGGAATGGCCCTCGCCGTCGAGGGTTGTATCGAATACCGTTTGCGGCCCGGACAAACACGGGCCACGAACGCGCCGCACACCCTGCGGCGAACGGACAGGAGGACTGGCGCTGTGACGACCATGGCCGATGAAGAAGTACTGCGCGCCGCCGAACTGGATCTAGCAACCGTCGATGAACTGGCGGACGCCGTCGACACGGCCGTCACCGAGGTCGCACCGTCGAGCACCGACCCGGTCATCCGGGTCCTGAAGGGCAACCCGACCGACCTCGAGCTCGCCGCCCTGCTCACCGTGTTCGCCGCCGCGTCCGCGAGCGCCGCGGCCGCACCGGCCGAGACCGGCCCGGCCGACAACTGGGGTGTGCCGACCCTGATGCACCGCGGCTCTTCGCCCTTCTCGCCCTACGCTTTTCCGGCGCTGTCGCACTCGCGCGACTGACGGCCTGTGACCGTCTTCGTACTAGCGTCTCAATCTCCGGCCCGGCTCGGCGTCCTGCGCAATGCGGGCGTCGAGCCGGTCGTCCGGGTGTCCCATGTGGACGAGGACGCGGTGGCCGCGGCGCTGCCCGCGGATACCGCACCCGATCGTGTCGTCATCGAACTGGCCCGCGCCAAGGCGCGTGAGATCGCCGGTCAGCTGGCGGCCGATCCCGCCTTCGCCGATTCCGTTGTGGTGGGCTGCGATTCGATGCTGCTCGTGGACGGCGTACTCCAGGGCAAACCCCTGACCCCCGAGGTCGCCCGCGCGCGCTGGGCCGAGATGGCCGGGCGGAGCGCCGATCTGCTCACCGGGCACTGCGTGCTGCGGCTGCGTGCCGGTGAGATCACCGCCGAGGCGGCCGACTGTAGTTCCACCACGGTGCATTTCGCCAAGCCCGAACCCGATGAACTCGACGCGTACATCGCGACGGGGGAGCCGCTGCAGGTGGCCGGATCCTTCACCCTGGACGGCCTGGGCGGCTGGTTCGTGGACAAGATCGACGGTGATCCGTCGAGTGTGATCGGTATCGGCCTGCCGCTCGTGCGGCGGCTACTGGCCGAAGCAGGCGTCGGTATTGCGCAGCTGTGGGTCGGTGGCCGCGCGTAGCTGCGGTTCGGTGGCGGTCCGCAGTTGCGGTGCGATACGGCCGGTCGAGGGCGCTAGCCGAGGCTCGCCGGACTCGGCCCGACCCTCCTCGCGCCCGGCCTCGCCGGGGCGTCCCTGCAGTAGTTCCAGGCGGGCGACACACAGTTCGGGTTCCACGAACGGGTGTAGGCGCACGGTCACGCTCTCGCGGCCGCCGTTGCGGTCCAGTACTTCTCGCATGAGTCCCAGGTGCACTCCGCACACCACCTCGGAGTGGGTGCGGGCCAGTTCGCGTAGCGGGCAGGCGGTCATGCGGATCAGGGCCGACTCTTCGGTCTCGCCGGCCTGGTCGCGTTCGGGGGCGAAGCCGAGCTCCGACATCAGCGTGACGGTGAGGTCCTTGGCGTCTTCCAGCGTTTCGACGGGCTGGTCCGCCGCCTCCAGTTTCGAGCCCCAGGCGCGCCCGGCCGCGATGGCGGCCTCGGAGCGGCGGCGCGGATCGCTGCCCAGCTGATCGGCGAGCACCTGCGCCAATTCCTGATAACCCACCGATCGCTGTACCGCGGTATAGCCGATGCGCGGGCGACCGCGGCCGCGCGGCGGCTGCTGAAATTGGCGGACCAGCGATTCCCGGGTTAGGACGTCCAAATGAAAACGCACCGTTGTCACATGTTGTCCGGTGACGCGCGCCAGTTCCTGGGCGTCGAGAGGCTCGCTGGCGCCACGTAGGATCGCAAGCAGTCGCCGTCGCGGCCAAGAATCGGACATAGCTCACCCCTCCTCTCGAGAGACTTTATCGGATGAAGCTGCGCTTAATTCGCTCAATCATCCGATTCGTGATCTGAAACGAGTTACGTAACCGCCACATGCCTACGATCGGTGTCGAGATTCGAACCGCCAATACCTAACCCACCACGCGTGAAGGACCACAACGTGCCCGTCGCTCCGGATCCGCATCACTCGTTCGGCTCCTACGCACATCCTCACCGACTAGTAACCACAGAGTGGCTATCGGCAAACATCGGCACGCCGGGACTCAAGATCATCGAGTCCAACGAAGACATATTGCTATACGACATCGGGCATGTGCCCGGCGCCATCAAGATCGACTGGCGCACCGAGCTGATCGATCCCCGCACCCGTGACGTCGTCGACGGCGTGGCCTTCGCCGACCTGATGCGGGTCAAGGGCATCGAGCGCGATGACACCGTGGTCATCTACGGCGACAAATCCAATGGCACCGCGGCCGCCACCCTGTGGGTGTTCTCCCTCTTCGGACATGAGGACGTGCGCCTGCTGGACGGCGGCCGCGACGCCTGGATCTCCGAGGCCCGCGACACCACCTTCGAGGTGCCCGCGGCCGGGCTGGGCGACTATCCGGTGGCCGATCGTGACGACAAGTCCGCCCGCGCGTTCCGTCAGGACGTGCTCGCGCACTTCGGCGGCCCGCTCATCGATGCGCGCGGGTTCGACGAGTACACCGGGGAGCTGGTCGTTCTCGATCGCCCCGAGGAACAGGCGCTGCGCGCGGGCCACATTCCCACCGCGGTCAATATTCCGTGGACCTCCTCGGTCGGCGCGGACGCCCGCTTCCGGCCGCGGGCCGAGCTCGATGTCATCTACGGCGCGGTGGTCACCGGCGTCGCGCCGCTGGTCTACTCGCGGGTCGGCGAACGGTCGGCGCTGACCTGGTTCGTGCTGACGTATCTGCTGGGCGTGCCCGGTGTGCGCAACTACGACGGCTCCTGGACCGAGTGGGCCAATGCGGTCGGTGCGCCCATCGTGATCGGCGAAGAACCCGGCGAGCCGCCCGCGGTCGTGGCAAGCTCGTAACGCCCGCCCCCCTCCCGGGGTATGCACAGGGGAAGGTCGCGGGAGGGTCTGGTAGAACAGGTTCTAAAAAGGACCGTTCGAAGAGTCGCATTGCTCACTCTTCGGGCCTACTCTTCGGTAGCCCTATCCTCGGTTCGGTGATTGTTGGCACGATGCCTACACTGCCGACAGACGAAAGTATCCAGAGCACAGGAGGCTCAGTGCCCAACCATGCCAACGCGCAGATCACAAAGGTCCTCGTAGCCAACCGAGGCGAGATCGCCGTGCGCGTGATCCGGGCCGCCAAGGACGCCGGTATCGCCAGTGTGGCCGTATACGCCGAACCGGACGCCGATGCGCCGTTCGTCAAGCTCGCCGACGAGGCCTTCGCCTTGGGCGGCCAGACCTCGGCCGAGTCGTACCTGGTGTTCGACAAGATCCTCGACGCCGCCGCCAAGGCCGGCGCGGACGCCATCCACCCCGGCTACGGCTTCCTCTCCGAGAACGCCGATTTCGCGCAGGCCGTGATCGACGCCGGGCTGATCTGGATCGGCCCCTCGCCGCAGTCGATCCGCGATCTGGGTGACAAGGTCACCGCCCGCCACATCGCCGAGCGCGCCAACGCGCCGATGGCCGCGGGCACCAAGGACCCGGTCAAGAACGCCGACGAGGTCGTGGCGTTCGCCAAGGAGTTCGGCGTTCCGGTGGCCATCAAGGCCGCCTTCGGTGGTGGCGGTCGCGGCATGAAGGTCGCGCACACCATCGAGGAGATCCCCGAGCTGTTCGAGTCCGCCACCCGTGAGGCCATCGCCGCCTTCGGTCGCGGTGAGTGCTTCGTGGAGCAGTACCTGGACAAGGCCCGCCACGTCGAGGCGCAGGTCATCGCCGACAAGCACGGCAATGTCGTGGTCGCCGGCACCCGTGACTGCTCGCTGCAGCGTCGCTTCCAGAAGCTCGTCGAGGAGGCCCCCGCGCCGTTCCTGTCCGACGAAGTGCGTTCCAAGATCCACGAGTCCGCCAAGCGGATCTGCCGCGAGGCCGGTTACTACGGCGCCGGCACCGTGGAGTACCTGGTGCAGGGCGAGACCGTCTCGTTCCTCGAGGTGAACACCCGCCTGCAGGTCGAGCACCCGGTCACCGAGGAGACCGCGGGTATCGACCTGGTGCGCCAGCAGTTCCGTATCGCCGAGGGCCACGAGCTGTCCATCAAGGAGGACCCGACCCCGCGCGGCCACTCCTTCGAGTTCCGCATCAATGGTGAGGACGCCGGCCGCGGCTTCCTGCCCGCGCCCGGTCCGGTCGTCGTGTACTCCGAGCCCGCGGGCCCGGGTGTGCGTGTCGATTCCGGTGTGGTCGAGGGCTCGGTCATCGGCGGCCAGTTCGACTCCATGCTCGCCAAGCTGATCGTCACCGGCGAGAACCGCGAGCAGGCGCTGCAGCGTGCCGCCCGCGCGCTCGACGAGTACCAGATCGAGGGCCTGGCCACGGTCATCCCGTTCCACCGCCACATTGTCGAGAACCCGGCGTTCGTCGGTGACGGCACCAAGTTCGACGTCTACACCAAGTGGATCGAGAACGAGTGGGACAACCACATCGAGCCCTACGCCGGTGCCCAGCCCATCGAGGACGAGGACGAGGCGCCGCGCCAGAAGGTGGTCGTCGAGGTCGGCGGCCGTCGCCTCGAGGTGTCGCTGCCGGGCCAGTTCTCGGTCGGCACGGCCGCGTCCGCCAATGGCGCGGGTGTGGTGCGCAAGAAGCCGAAGCCGCGCAAGCGCGGTGGCGCGGGCGCCGGTGCCGCCTCCGGTGACGCCGTGACCGCCCCGATGCAGGGCACCGTCGTCAAGGTCGCGGTCGAAGAGGGTCAGTCCGTCGAGGCGGGCGACCTGGTGGTCGTGCTCGAGGCCATGAAGATGGAGAACCCGGTCACCGCCCACAAGGCCGGTGTCATCACCGGTCTCTCGGTGGAGGCGGGCGCCGCCATCACCCAGGGCACCGTCCTGGCCGAGATCAAGTAGCGCAACACGATTCGCATGAATTAGCGCAACGCAAGTCGCCGAGTGGCCGCTCACCTGCAGGTGGGCGGCCACTCGCGCTAATGTCATGGCATGGCTGAACCACCCGAGATCCGTATTGGCACCGCCGAGCGTGAGGACGCGATGAAGCGGCTGTCCGATCATTTCGCGGCGGGGCGGCTCAGCGTCGCGGAGTTCGACGAGCGCAGTGGGGTCGTGGCCGCCGCCCTGACGCGCGGTGACCTCGAGCGGGTGTTCACCGATCTGCCGGAGCCGGTGGCGGAGAAGAGCGTTCCGGCGCAACGGGAGTCGCGGTTCGGTGCGCACTGGCGTGATCGAGTGATGCCGGTCGTCCCGATCATCGCGCTGATCCTGTTCTTCGTGACCCACCAGTGGTGGATGTTCCTGTTGATCCCGCTGGCGGGCGCGGTGCTGTACGGCGGCGGCAATCCGGGGCAGCGGCGGGAGCACCGGGAGCGCCGGCGGCAGCGGCGACTGGATCGGGGATCGGAGGACTGATGGAGCCCATCGAGATCAATGCGGGCAGTTGGTATCTGCGGGCCCTGCGTGCGGACGAGCGCATCGACGACCGGCCCGCCCTGGCCGACGCCGGCATCACCGAGCCCGGCTATGTGGCTCGGCGCAGCGCCGAATGGGCTGAGGAGACCCACTTCTCGTGGGCGGTGTGCATCCCCACCACCGCGGAGATGGTCGCCGAGATCGGTGTGCGGCCCAATGCCGACGGCACCGCGACCGTGACCGGCTGGGCCCGTGCGGGATACGACGCCGCGCTGGCGGACGGCCTGGTGACCGTGCGCCGATTCACCGCGGGCGCCCTCGGCCTGGAACCGGTCGACGCCTGAATCCGAGCCGCCGGACCCGTCCCGCTGTCCGGTCCGGACACCGATCTTCGTCGTGAAAGTCCTTATCTACCAGCCTTGATGCCGTCCGCACCCGAAAAACCGGTCGTGCTCGGCCCGGGTCGTGGGTCACTCTGGAGTCGCATCCGAAACCGACGACCTGGGGAGGCGGTTATGTGGAGCTGGAGTGAACACCAAGCAGATCGGGCAGCGGCGGCATCGTTCACCGCGTGGCGGATCCGTGATCCGGAGCCGACAGTGACCGATCCGGAATTCAGTGAAACCTCGGACGACGACGGCGCGAGCGGCGGCGGGCGCACCGCCCCGCTCGCGTGCGACGGCCGTACCGGGGGTGGCGGCGAATCGACGGGGGACGCCGCCGCCCCTGAGTACGCGGAGATGCCGTGTGCGGGTCGGGTGATGCCGGTCCCGGGCACCCCGGTGGCGGGCGCGGGTACCCCGGTACTCGTGTCCGCCGACGCCGAGTCCGACGCGGCCGAGCCTGCGCGCGAGGACATTTCCGAGCAGGTGCTCACGGGCCTGTTCGAGGCCCTCGCGAGCATGTTGCAGGCGGTGTCCGCGCCGCGGTAGCGCGCCGGGCGCGAAGGGGCGGGTCCGATCCGGACCCGCCCCTTGTCGTTGCCGTGTGGATGCGGGCGGGGGAGTAGCGTGCGGTGCATGGACAGGTCGCCGCTGGATGTTGACGTGCTGGGCCGGAGTGTTGCCGAGGTGCCCGAGCTGGGTTTCTTCTCGGCCGTCGAGGTGGTCGAGTCGACCGGGTCGACCAATGCGGATCTGGTTGCGCGGGCCGCGGATTCGAGTGCCGATCGGCTGGTGCTGATCGCCGAGTCGCAGGAGCACGGCCGCGGCCGCCACGACCGGCGGTGGGTGAGCCCCGCGCGGGCGCAGATCGCCATGTCGCTGCTGGTGCGGGTGCGCGGGATCGATCCCGCCGTGCTGGGCTGGCTGCCGCTGCTCACCGGCGTGGCCGTGGTGGACGCGGTGCGCGCGGTGGCCGGGGTGAAGGCGGTGCTCAAGTGGCCCAATGACGTGCTGGTCGACGGCCGCAAGCTGGCCGGGATCCTGGCCGAGATCGCCGCCGCGGGTGCGGACCCGGCGGTGGTGGTCGGGGTCGGGCTGAACGTGTCCCTCACCGAGGCCGAACTGCCTGTCCCGCACGCCACGTCCCTGCTGCTGGCCGGGGCTCCCGAGATCGATCGCACGGTGCTGGTGCAGGCGATGCTGCGCGAGTTCGCCCGCCGCTTCACCGCCTGGGAGGCGTCCGGCTGGGATATCACCGAGCTGTCCGCGGCCTATCGCGAACGGTGTGCCACCCTCGGCGCGCAGGTCCGCGCGGAGCTACCCGGCGGGGAGGTTCTCACCGGAATTGCCACGGGCATCGACGAATACGGCAGGCTGCTGATCGGCGATCGCGCCGTATCGGCGGGCGATGTCACCCACCTGCGCGCCGAGTACTGACAGAAACGCGTTTCCCGCAACCTGATTCGCGCCGGTCCCCGAACAGGTTCGGCGCGCGGACTATTGGCTGTTCTGTCCGTGCGGGCGGCCGCCGTGGCGGTTGCCGCCGGCGGGCCCGGGGAAGCCCGGAAGGGTGAAGCCGGGAGCGGGAAGACCGGGGCCGGGGATCTCGAGCCCGGGCAGCCTCGGGCCGGCCGGGGCGTCGACGGTCGGCGGTTCGGCGGGGGCCAGTGTGTCGTCCGGCGTCGGTGTGACGGATTCGGCGGCGGGGTCCTCGGGAGGCTCGGTCGTCGGCTCGGTGGTCGGTGGAAGCGCCTCCTGGACAGGAATTTTCGTGGTCGGTACGGCCGAGGTCCGGGCGCGTTGCTCGGGCTGCGGTTCCGCGGCACGGCTCGTGAACAACGCGGCGCCGATCCCGATGGCGGTGGTGGCGGCCGCGAAGCCCGCGGCGGCGAGCAGTCGTCGCCGGGTCCAGCGGCGAGTGGGCAGACCCAGATCGGGTTCCTTCGACAGTGCGACCGTACGCACATCCATTCCGGCCGGGATTCCCGCGGCGGGCGCCGGGCGCGGGAGGGCGGTGGTGCGCGCGTCGGTGCCGGCCGGGTTGGGGATGGTCACCTGTGCCTCGGCAGCCGACTCGGCCGGGACGGCGGGCGCGCTGAGGGCGGCCTTGGCGGCGGCGGCGAATTCGCCTGCGGTGGAATACCGTTCGCCGGGGTTCTTGGCCAGGGCGCGCAGGACGACGGCGTCGAGGGCGGCCGGAACGGTCTCGTCGAGGGTGGACGGCGGCTTGGGCGCGAGGTCGAGGTGGGCGCGCATGAGCTGCGCCGGATTGCGCACCCGGAAGGGCCGCTGCCCGGTGAGGCATTCGTAGAGGACGCAGCCCAGGGAGTAGATGTCGGAGCTCGGTGAGGCGGCGCCCTCGAACCGCTCCGGCGCCATGTAGGCGGGGGTGCCGACCAGCATGCCGCTCCGGGTGATGGCGCTCTGGCCGTCCTGCAGGGCGGTGCCGAAGTCGATGAGGTAGGCGACGTCGTCGGGGGCGACGATGATGTTCTGCGGCTTGACGTCCCGGTGGATCAGCCCGGCGGCGTGGGCGTCGTCGAGCGCGGAGGCGACCTGGGAGATGAGGTCGACGGCCGCGTCCGCGGCCATCGGGCCCTCCCATTCGAGCAGGGCCTCGATATCGAGGCCGTCCACGAATTCCGAATCGATGTACAGCCGGCCCTCGAGCTCGCCGTAGCTGTGCACGGGCACCACGTGCGGTCCGTGCAGCAGTGCGGCGGCCCGGGCCTCCCGCTCGAAGCGCCGCCGGTATTCGGGATCGGCGGTCAGGACGGGTGCCAGCATTTTGAGCGCGACGGTGCGATCCGCCACGGTGTCGTGTGCACGCCACACCTCCGCCGACCCGCCGCTGCCGAGCAGTTCGTCGAGGCGGTATCGGCCCAGGTAGCCATCCCCCAACGGATTTCCTCTCGTCACACTGGGGGACACCTTAGCGAACCGAATTTATTTCAATCGCACACAACGTCCCCCCGGTGTCAGACCTTTTGCAATTCGCCGCGGGCGGCTTCCCGGGCGAGCATGCGGTCGCGCTGTTCCTCGAACTTGACGACGTCCTGGCCCAGTTTGTCCAGATAGGCGGCCAGCTCCTCGCGCGCTTTCTCGCCGCGCGGCCCGAAGTCGTTGCGCTCGAAGATATTCCAATTGTTCAGCACCGGACCGACCACTTCCTCCAGGTGCTGGCGCAGGTCGTAGATGCCGTGCTTGGCCATCATGACCCCGTTGCGGCGGAAGTTCGGCATACCGTGGCCGGGCATCACGAAATGGGTGAGCACCTTGGTGATGGCCGCGACCGCCTGGTCGGGCGCCAGGTCCAGGCCGGCCGCGCACAGGGTGCGGTAGAAGATCATGTGCAGGTTCTCGTCGGCGGCGATGCGCTGCAGCATGCGGTCCGCGACGGGGTCGTTGCAGACCCGGCCGGTATTGCGGTGACTCACCCGGGTGGCCAGCTCCTGGAAGGTCACGTACGCGACATTCTGCAGGAAGCCGCCCCAATCACCGGGCGACCGCACGCCATTGGTCATGTGGATCAAGCGCGCCTGTTCCAGCGCCACCGGATCCACGCCACGGGTGACCACCAGGTAGTCCCGCATGACGATGCCGTGCCGGTTCTCCTCGGCGGTCCAACGGCCCACCCAGGTGCCCCAGGCGCCGTCCTGGGAGAAGTTCTCGGCGATCTCGCGGTGGTACGAGGGCAGATTGTCCTCGGTGAGCAGATTGGTGATCATCGCGATCTTGGCGACCTCGGTCAGCCGCGACTGCGCGGGATCCCAGTCCTCGCCACCCATGGCGGCGAAATTGCGGCCCTGCTCCCACGGCACGTAATCGTGCGGGTGCCATTCCTTGGCCATCGACAGATGCCGATTCAGATTCGCCTCGGCGACCGGTTCGAGCTCGCGAAGTATCTGGAACTGCGTCAACTCTCGGGTCACACTCGCCTCCTGTGTCACAACCGGGTAGAGCCTGCTGTCGACGATCACCGGCGAAGCCGGATGGTCCTGCTCGGGAAAACCCTGAAGGTCTTGCGCGGTACAGCTAGGAAGAGGCAACTCGTGCCTGCTGATGGTACCGGCAACCGGACGATTGCTCCCCGGCCCGCAGGTCGCCGTGCGGCCTTCCGGCATCCGGCCGCGATAGGGTTTCGGTATGGGTTATCCGGAGGAGGCATTGGCGCCCGAAGAGGTGCTGCTGCTGCACCGCCATCCGCACTGGAAGATGTTGTTCTGGCCTGCTGTGACTTTCATCCTGATCACCGCGTTGGCCGGATTCGCCGCGGGGGTGACGGCGCGCAATACCGGCGGCACCCTCCAGACCGGTTTGCTGCTCGCCATTCTGGTGCTGTGGCTGGGGATCGTGGTGTGGCGCAGCCTCGCTCCGCTGATCCGGTGGAAGTCGACGCATTTCATCGTGACCGATCGGCGGGTGCTGATCCGGCAGGGCGTGCTCACCCACACCGGCATCGACATTCCGATGAACCGGATCTCGAATGTGCAGTTCCGCCATGGGTTGTTCGATCGCATGCTGGGTACCGGCACGCTGATCATCGGTTCGTCGTCGGAGGATCCGCTGGAGTACGACGACATTCCGCATGTGCAGCAGGTGCACGCGCTGCTCTATCACCAGGTCTTCGATGTGGTGCAGAACAATCCGAACGGTGGCGGCTTCTACGGATCCGCCGGGGCGTACCCGTAGTCTGGTGCCGTGACCGCAGTACTGCTGGCCGAAGACGACGAGGCCATCGCCGCCCCGCTGTCGCGGGCGCTGGGCCGTGAAGGCTATTCGGTGACCGTGGAGAGCTACGGTCCCGCCGTGCTCGAACGGGCCCTGGAGGGTGGTCACGACCTGCTGATCCTGGACCTCGGCCTGCCCGGTATGGACGGGCTCGAGGTGTGCCGTCAGGTGCGGGCGCGCGGCGCCGAGCTGGCCGTGCTCATGCTCACCGCGCGCACCGACGAGGTGGACTTCGTGGTCGGCCTGGACGCCGGCGCGGACGACTATGTGGGCAAGCCGTTCCGGCTGGCCGAGCTGCTGGCCCGGGTGCGGGCGTTGTTGCGCCGCAGCGGAATCGGGGACGAGACCGTGGAGGTGGGCGGCATCCGGCTGGAGCCGGCCGCGCGGCGGGTGCTGGTGAACGGCATCGAGGTGAACCTGGCGAACAAGGAGTACGAGCTGCTGAAGGTGCTCATCGACCGGGCCGGGCAGGTGGTCTCGCGCGAGATGATCCTGCGCGAGGTGTGGGGTGACGCCGATCTGCGCGGCTCCAAGACCCTGGACATGCACATGTCGTGGCTGCGCCGCAAGATCGGCGACGAGGGGCCGGTGGCCGAGCGGCGTATCGTGACCGTCCGCGGCGTAGGCTTCCGGTTCAATACCGACTAGCCGCTCAGTTCGAAATCCTTACTGTTGTGCTGTTCCGCGCGCGTCCGAACCCCGAAAACCCGGCGAAGCGAGGCATCTCGACGATGAGACGCAGGATCCTGCTGTCCATGGTGGCCGCCTTGACCCTCACCACTCTGGTTCTCGGTGTGCCGCTGGCGTTCACGGCCTGGAAGTGGGTCGAGGACATCAACCGCAACGAACTGCGCAACCGGCTCGACGGCATCTCCGAGGAGGTGACGCGACAGGAGCGCGACGGCGTGCTGTACGGCGAGCTGGACACCAAGGCGGTGCGGCTGCTGATTCCCGCCAACGGCAAGCTGACCATCATCTATCCGACGCCGACCGAGCCCAACAAGAAGGTCGACATCGGCGCGAACACGGTGCGCGATCCGCTCTCGGAGTCCTGGTCGATGGGCACCGACGGCTCGCTGCGGCTGGAAGTGCCTTCGGCCCCAATGCATTCCATGCAGCGGCAGGCGCTCGGCGCGGTGCTGGGCCTGGTGCTCATCTCGCTGGGCGCGGGCATCGCGGTGGCGGTGGTGACCGCGCGCCGGGTGGCCGACCCACTGCGGGACGTGGCGGCCCGCGCGGCGCGGCTGGCCATGGGCGACTTCCGCGCCGATCCGCGCCGCCACGGCATCACCGAACTGGACCGGGTGTCCGACGTCCTGGATTCGGCCACAGTGGAAATCGCGGGCCGGCTGCAGCGCGAGCACGCCCTGGTCGCCGATGTCTCGCATCAGCTGCGCAGCCGGCTCACCGCCGTGCGCCTGCGCCTGGACGAGCTCTCCGCGCACGCCGACCCGGCGGTGGTGCACGAGGCGGAAGAGGCCATGGCGCAGGTGGATCGGCTCACCGACGCCATCGACGAACTGGTGCGCGCCTCCCGCGACGAGGGCGCGGCCGAGCGCGATCCGCTGCCGGTGGTGGCCGAATTGCGCAGTGTCGTCGCGGAATGGCGGCATCCCTTCGCCGAGGCCGGGCGCAAGCTGGTGCTGCTCGGCGACCCGACTCTCAAAGCGCCCGTGACGGGTTCACGCCTGCGCGAGGCGCTCGCGGTGTTGGTCGACAATGCGCTCATGCACGGCGGCGGCACCTGCACGGTGTCGGTGCGCACGGTGACGGGCCGCATGGACGATCACGAGCCGCTGGTGGTCGTCGAGGTCGCCGACGAGGGCGACGGCGTGCGAGATGAGCTGGCGCCGCACATCTTCGATCGCGGCTTCTCGGCGGCGGGCTCCACCGGCGTCGGGCTGGCCCTGGCCCGCGCGCTGATCGAAGCCGACGGCGGGCGACTGGAACTCCAGCGTCGCCGCCCCGCCCTGTTCGCCGTGTTCCTCGGCTCCTCGGGGGTGGCGTCGCGGCCGATCGCGGTCGGCACCGAGCCGCGCTGATCTTCTATCCGTTCTCTAACCGTTCGTTAGCCGGTCCTGAGAATCCGCTTCCTACCTTCGGATTCGTCAACCGGAGCCGGCGCACCATCGCCGGTGAGAGAACAGGAGACGCCATGCCGATCTTCACCGTCCGCCGCACCACGAGCGCCGCGGTCCTCGGGACCGCGGCCCTCGGGGCGCTGGTACTGCCCGCGGTGGCGCAGGCCGCGACGCCGGATTCGATTGCGGGACTGGCGGATACGGGCAGTGCCGAGCCCGCCGCCCCGGCCGCCCCCACCGGTCCGGGCGTGCTGATCATCAAGGATCGCGACGGCAATGTGACTGTGCGCCAGGCCGAGCCGGGTGTGCCGCCCGGCCCCGGCGCCGTGCCGGCCCTCCCGTTGCAGCCGGGCCTGCCGGCGCCCGGCGTGGTGACCGTGCCGCCGGGCGATCCGGGCGTGGCGGTCCTGCCGGGCAAACCGTCGCAGACCATCGTGGTGAACCCGGGTCGCTGAGGCTCCGCTCTCAGCTCACGTCAGTATCGTCTGATCGTGTGACGGGTCCCCGGATTCTGATTGTGGACGACGATGTCAGGGTGCTGTCCTCGGTGGCGCGGGGGCTCCGGATGTCGGGTTTCGACGTCGAAACCGCGGCAGACGGGGCCGCCGCGCTCCGCCAGATCGCCGCGTATGCCCCGCAGGCCATGCTGCTCGACCTGAACATGCCGAATCTGGATGGCGTGCAGGTCGTCACGGCACTGCGCTCGCTGGGCAACGACATCCCGATCTGCGTGCTCAGCGCCCGCGCCGAGGTCACCGATCGCATCGACGCCCTGGAGGCCGGGGCCGACGACTACCTCACCAAGCCCTTCGACCTGGGCGAACTGGTGGCCCGGCTGCGCGCCATGCTGCGGCGCGCGCCCGCCCCGGCCCACGTCACCGACGATCACATCACCGTCGGCCCGCTGACCATCGCACCCGGCGCGCGGCGCGCATGGGTCGACGGCACGCCCCTCGACCTCACCAAACGCGAATTCGATCTGCTCGCCGCGCTGGCCGCGGCGCCGGGGCAGGTCTTCTCCCGCGCCCAGCTCCTCGACCGGGTCTGGGGTTACGACTTCGAAACCCAGACCAAGGTGGTCGATGTGTTCGTCTCCTACCTCCGCCGCAAGATCGAGGCCGCCGGATCCCCGCGACTCGTGCACACCGTGCGCGGCGTCGGCTTCGTGCTGCGGACCGAGCCGTGACCAGGCTGCCGCGACGGCCGGTGTCGCTGCGCGCCCGGGTCGCGCTGGCGAGCGCCGCGACGGCCGCGGTGGTGGTCGCCGCCATGTCGGTGGTGCTGTTCGCGTTCGCGCCGAACGACGCGGCGAATCAGGTCGGCCGGGTGGTCAGCGCGATCGTGCTCGCCCCCGCCCAGCTGCAACCCGGCCGGTCGCTGCCGGAACCCGTGCTGCCGAGTCTCCCCTTGCCCGGCGGCACGGCTGCTCCCGAGCCGGGCCTACCCGCCGCCACGGAACCCGGGGTGCTCGTCGTGCGCGGCGAGCCGGGCAGTCCGGAGGCGGAGTACTCGCGCACGGTGGCGCTCGACGGCCACCCGGTGGCGGTGACCGTGTCGACCGATGTGGCCTCGGATTCGGCTGCGCAGCAGCGGATCCGGATCGTGCTCATCGGACTGGCCGCGGTGCTGCTGGCGGCGGTGCTGGGCTGGTATTCCGCGCATCGGGCGGTGGTCCCGCTGCGGCGGCTGACCGCGGCGACGGCCGGGCTGGGCGAGGGGCTGGCCCTGCAGACCCCGCGTCATCCGGTGGCCAGCGAGACGACGGAATTGGCCGAGGCCATGAACACCATGCTGGGGCGCATCGCGACCGAGCGCCGGCACACCGGCGAAGCACTGGTCACGGCACGCGATTTCGCCGCCACCGCCGCGCACGAGCTGCGCACGCCCCTGACGGCCATGCGCACCGACCTGCAGGTGCTGCGGTCCATGCCGCTGTCGGATGCCGAGCGCGCGGAGATCCTCGACGAGATCCTGAGTGCGCAGAGTTCGGTCGAGGCCACCCTGCAGGCCCTGGAACGGCTGGCGGCGGGCGATCTGGCCACCGAATCCGATCGGGAGGATCTGGAGCTCGGACAGCTCATCGATCAAGTGGTGGACGACGCCCGGCGCTCGAATCCCGGCGTGCTCATCGACACCGAGGCGGTAGAGCCCATCGTGCTGCGCGGGCTGGCCGCGGGGCTGCGTTCGATCGTCGACAATGCGGTGACCAATGCCGTCCGGCACGGCGGGGCGCGGCGCATCGAGATCGCGGCGCGGCGCGACGACGATCACGTCGTCCTCACCGTCGACGACGACGGTCGCGGGATCCCGGCACCGGATCGGGAGCGCGTCTTCGAACGGTTCTACCGGGCGAGCACGACGCCGGGCAGCGGCCTGGGTCTGGCCCTGGTCGCACAGCAATCCCGCCTACACGGCGGTACCGCGACCATCGGGGAAAGTCCGGCGGGCGGCGTCCGCCTGACCGTCACTCTCAGCTGTGACCCAGCTGTTCCTCGTTCTCGGTGACGAGATCTTCGGCCTCGTTGACGAGGTCCTCGAATTCGGTTTGCAGTTCCTGCATTTCGTCGGGGAACACCCACCGCTTCATGGCCCAGAATCGGAATGCCATTTGCAGCAGGTTGCCGATGATGAAGGCGCTGAAGAAGTCGGCGATGTTCTCGACGGTGAAACTCACATTGGGCTGCCGGAGGTCGAACACGTAGCTCGACACCCACAGCGGCAGCGCGGCGAGTCCGACGCCGATTCCGCTGACCAGGAAGAACAGCAGCGCTTCGTGGTGCTTCTCGCGCCCACCGCGCTTGTCGAAGGTCCATTCCCGGTTGAGGATGTAGGACACGATGACCGCGATCGTGCCCGACATGATGCGGGCCACGGTCGGCTTGGTGTCCATGATCGTCCATTTGAGGACGTAGAAAATGCCCAGGTCGATGACGAACGTGGTCGCACCGACTATCGCGAACTTGAGTAGTTCGTAATGGCGGTCCGCGAGGGCCCGCAGGGGGGTGGGCAGGCGGTTGACCACTTTGTCGACAAATGACACGGAGCGAGTCTACGTCTCTGGTCCACACGCTGTCCGGCCGGTACAAATGGGGGCAGATACCTGTCATGCGACCCGAGGGTCGGTAGCCGGTGGGTGTCATGACAACATGGTGCAGCGTGAGCGCCCGTTCCTTCGATTCCTCCGCGATGCCCACCGTCACCATGATCGGCGGTGGCCAGCTCGCGCGCATGACCCATCAGGCGGCCATCGCGCTGGGCCAGCGGCTGCGCGTGCTCGCCGAGCGCCCCGACGACCCGGCCGCCCAGGTGACGCCGGACGTGGTCCTCGGCAGCCACGACGATCTGGCCGCGCTGCGCAAGGCCGCCGTCGGCTCCTACGCGCTGACCTTCGACCACGAGCACGTGCCGACCGCGCACCTGGAGGCGCTCATCGCCGAGGGTGTGAACGTGCAGCCGCCGCCGCAGGCGCTGATCTACGCCCAGGACAAGCTCCGGATGCGGCGCAAGCTGGCCGAGCTGGGCGTGCCGATCCCGGCCTACACCGAGGTGACCTCGGTCGCCGACGCCGTGACCTTCGCCGACGAGCACGGCTGGCCGTTCGTGCTCAAGGCGGTGCGCGGCGGCTACGACGGCCGCGGCGTGTGGATGCCCGCCGACGCCGCCGAGGCCGCCCCGATCATCGAAGACCAGCTGGCCCACGGGGTCTCGCTGATGGCCGAGGCCAAGGTGGACCTGAAGCGGGAGTTGTCGGCCATGGTGGCGCGCTCCCCGTTCGGGCAGGCCGCCGCCTGGCCGGTGGTGGAGACCGTGCAGCGCAACGGCCAGTGCGCGGTGGTCATCGCGCCCGCGCAGGACCTGACCGAGGCCAGGGCCACCGAGGCCGAGGCGCTCGCCCTGCGCCTGGCCGCCGCGCTCGGCGTGACCGGCGCCATGGCCGTGGAGCTGTTCGAGACCCACGCCGGCGAGCTGCTGGTCAACGAGCTGGCCATGCGGCCGCACAACTCCGGCCACTGGGGCATGGACGGCGCCTGCACCGGTCAGTTCGAGCAGCACCTGCGTGCGGTCCTGGACTACCCGCTGGGCAGCACCAGGCCGCTGGCCCCGGTCACCGTCATGGCCAATATCCTGGGCGCGCCGCAGGCCCCCGAGATGTCCATGGACGAACGGCTGCACCATCTTTCGGCCCGCATCCCCGAGGCCAAGGTGCACCTCTACGGCAAGAGCGAACGCCCCGACCGCAAGATCGGCCACATCAACATCCTCGGCGACGACGTGGCCGAGACCCGGGAGAAAGCCGAGCGGGCGGCGCACTGGATGTCGCACGCGATCTGGACCGACGGATGGGATCCGCACCATGACTGACACCGCACAGGTTGGCCTCATCATGGGGTCGGACTCCGACTGGCCCACCATGGAGGCGGCCGCGGAAGCCCTGGCCGAGTTCGGCATTCGCTTCGAGGTCGGCGTGGTCTCCGCGCACCGCACCCCGCAGCGCATGCTCGACTACGCCAAGAACGCGGCCGAGCGCGGCGTCAAGGTGATCATCGCGGGCGCGGGCGGCGCGGCCCACCTGCCCGGCATGGTCGCCTCCGCCACCCCGCTGCCGGTCATCGGCGTGCCGGTGCCACTGAAGTACCTGGACGGCATGGACTCCCTGCTGTCGATCGTCCAGATGCCCGCCGGCGTCCCGGTCGCCACCGTCTCCATCGGCGGCGCCCGCAACGCCGGCCTGCTCGCGGTCCGCATCCTCGCCACCGCCGACCCCGAATTGCGTTCCCGCATGGAGCTTTTCCAGGCCGGCCTGGAAAACATGGTCCTCGAGAAGGACGAGGCGCTGCGCACCAAACTCCTGGGCTAGCGCCGCGATTCGGCGACGGGACGAGGCGGTGCGGCAAGCGCCGCCTCGAACTGTTTCGGCGTGATGTGCACATGCGCCGGGACCTCTTCGCACTGCGTGCTCGTCGTCGGTGACCGTGGCGCCGGATCGGTGGAACGGCGTGCCATCGCGAGGCGGTGCCGGGGCGGGCGGCGGGGTCGCTACGGTTGGCGGATGCCTACCGACCAGCCCGCACGGCCGCGCGCCGACGCGGATCCGACCCAGCGCCGTCTCACCGTGGTGGATCAGGCGCTACGGCTGTTCGCCGAAAAGGGTTACGAGGCAACGACGGTCGACGAGATCGCGGAGGCGGCGGGGATTTCGCGGCGGACCTTCTTCCGGCAGTTCCGGTCCAAGGAGGACGTGGTCTTCGCCGATCACGAGTCGCAGCTGGCGCAGGCGCGGGCATTCTTGGAGAGCACACCGTCGGAGGCGGCGCAGGGGGATCCGTGGGATGCCGTGTGCGAGGCCGTGGTCGAGGTGTTCGAGCGGTTCACGCAGTGGCGGGAGATCGCGGCCCGGCGCTACCGGGTGGTGCGGCAGGTGCCGACGCTGCGCGAGCGGGAGATCGTGACGGTCTTCCGGTACGAGCGGTTGTTCACCGACTATCTGCGCGGGCGATTGCAGGGGACCGCGGATCTGGAGTTGGTGCAGTTCACGGCCGCGGTGACGGCTACCCACAACTATCTGCTGCGGCGGATGGTCCGGGGTGAGTCGGCGGCGAGCCCGGCGGATCTGCGGGCGGCGCTGGCGGCGATTCCGCGCGGGGGACGCGGGCCCGCGCCGGCCTCGGACGAGATGGTGGTGGCGGTGTTTCCCCGTGATCTCTCGCCACGGCAGGTCGCGGACCTGCTGGCCCGTCGCCTCGATACGTTGTGAGACGCCCACAGTGGCGCAAATGACACTGCGTGCCACAGATTAGTTCGCAGGTACCTGCACGTAACTGCGATTTCGCGGCGTATACTCGATTTCGACTGGCACTGAGTGCCGCACAAGTTGGCGATGCTGGGCAACCAGCGGCGATCCCCCGAAGACCAGGAGACGAACCCCATGGCGGGCAACCCCGATTTCAACTTGTTCCAGCTCGAGGACTTCCACCACGAGCTGCGCGAGGCCATCCGCGGCCTGTCCGAGAAGGAGATCGCCCCCTACGCGAAGGACGTGGACGGCAACGCCCGCTTCCCCGAGGAGGCGCTGACCGCCCTCAACGCGGCCGGCTTCAATGCCGTGCACGTGCCGGAGGCCTACGGCGGCCAGGGTGCGGACTCGGTCGCCACCTGCATCGTGATCGAAGAGGTCGCCCGCGTCTGCGGTTCCTCCTCGCTCATCCCGGCCGTCAACAAGCTGGGCACCATGGGCCTGATCCTGAACGGCTCCGAGGAGCTCAAGCACAAGGTGCTGTCCGACATCGTCGCGGGCAAGATGGCCTCGTACGCCCTGTCCGAGCGTGAGGCCGGCTCCGACGCCGCCTCCATGCGCACCCGCGCCAAGGCCGACGGCGACGGCTGGATCATCAACGGCTCCAAGTGCTGGATCACCAACGGCGGCCGGTCCGACTGGTACACCGTCATGGCCGTCACCGACGCCGACAAGGGCGCCAACGGCATCTCCTCGTTCATGGTCCACAAGGACGACGAGGGCTTCGTGGTCGGCCCGCTGGAGCACAAGCTGGGCATCAAGGGTTCCCCGACCGCCGAGCTGTACTTCGAGAACTGCAAGGTCCCCGGCGACCGCATCGTCGGCGAGCCCGGCACCGGTTTCAAGACCGCCCTGCAGACCCTGGACCACACCCGCCCGACCATCGGCGCGCAGGCCGTCGGTATCGCCCAGGGCGCCCTGGACGCCGCGATCGCCTACACCAAGGACCGCAAGCAGTTCGGCAAGGCCATCGCCGACTTCCAGAACACCCAGTTCATGCTGGCCGACATGGCCATGAAGATCGAGGCCGCCCGCCTCATGGTCTACACCTCGGCCGCCCGCGCCGAGCGTGGCGAGAAGAACCTCGGCTTCATCTCCGCGGCCGCCAAGTGCTTCGCCTCGGATGTGGCCATGGAGGTCACCACCAACGCCGTCCAGCTTTTCGGCGGCGCCGGCTACACCACCGACTTCCCGGTGGAGCGCATGATGCGCGACGCCAAGATCACCCAGATCTACGAGGGCACCAACCAGATCCAGCGCGTCGTCATGTCGCGTCAGATCCTGCGCTGATCGCTTTTCGATCCGGCGGATACGCGGGAGGCGGCTCCGAGCCGGGCTCGGGGCCGCCTCCGTTGCGTTCGGCCCGGGTGAGGGAGTACCGGGCCGGACGTCTGCGAACTACTGCGCGGACAGGCTGCTGAGCAGGCCGCCGATCAGCGGGATGGAGTTGGAGCTGCCGGTTCCGGTGGACGGGGTGCAGCTGGTCCCGGAGGGTGCGGTCTGCACGACGGTGACCGCCAGCGGGCCCTCGGCGGTGGCCGCGACATGGGCCTCGGTGACGAACAGGTTCCAGGAGCCCGTCGCGGTGGCGGACGCGGGCACCGATTGCGACGGCGTCCACTGGAAGGTCACGTCCTGGCCCGAGGTGGAGGCCACGGCGGCGGACCACCAGGTGACGTTGCTGGTGGTGTTGGTGGCTTCCAGGACGAAGTTGTTGTCGCCGTACTGGGAGGCCATGGCCGCGGCGTCGGCCGCGGGGAAGGTGATGGTGTAGGTGGTGCCGGCGCAGTAGGCCGTGGAGGTCGTGATGGCGAGCTGCGCGGAGGCCGCGGGGGCCATCGCGAGGGTGAGCCCGGCCACGGCAGCGGCTCCGGCGATACCGGCGCTCGAACGAGCAAGGACCGACTTCTTCATCGGGTCTGTTTCTCCCCAGTTGTTGTCGAAAACCCCTGTGTCCAGGGGACTTCCGGACCCTAACCGAGTATTGAAACGTTAGTTCTTCACTTAGCCGGGAATCTCCTGTGAATCAGCGGGATTCGACCGCCGCGTGACGCGCGGGCCGCGGACGCGGCGAAATCTGTTCAGTAGCTGAAGGATTGCTCTGGCACTCGGCTCGCCGCCCATGTGCGGCAAGAGGGTTCGCCGGAACTTCTCTTCGCGGCTTCCTCGGGTAAAGCGCGGGTTTGAGGGCTGTTCGGGTGGGGATGCCGGGGGCACTATGGAGCCATGGCCGGAGTCGAAATCAACGACACCTTCGTCCGGCGCACACTGGCCGACGGACGGGTGGAAGAGGTCGCGTGGACGGAACTGGCAGAGGTGCGGATCATTACGGCGGCCGACGGCCCGTTCGCGGGGGACGTGTTCTTCGTGTTGATCGGGGCGACCGGTAAGGGGTGCGTGGTGCCCTACTCGGCCGCCGACACCGCGTTCCTGGCCAAGCTGCAGTCACTACCGGGGTTCGACGACGCGAAGGTGGGGGAGGCGATGGTGGGCAGCGCCGACCGGCATTTCCGGGTCTGGCAGCGTCGGCACCACCGCGCGAATTAGGCCACCAGGTCGGCGTATTCGGGGTGCTCCCCGATGTACTTCTCGACGTACCAGCAGGTGGGAATGATCGAGAAGCCGTCCGTGCGCGCGTCGTTCAGCGCGAACTCCACCACCTGCGCGGCCACGCCGCGGCCCCGGAACTCGGGAAAGGTGAGGGTGTGCTGGATGTCGCGGACCCTGGTGTCGCCGTCCACCCGCTCCGCGTAGTCGGCGTAGCCCGCGAGAGTGCCGTCCAGGTAGATCTCGTAGCGGGTCGCGTCGGCATTGTGCTCCAGCTTGGTGCTCATGACCGGTGTGAACTCCCTTGCGATGCGGATTGTTCCGGCGGGCCGGTCAGAGGACCGCGCCCGGATTGAGTATCCCGTGCGGATCCAGCGCGTCCTTGATCCGGCGAGTGAGCGCCATCACATCGGGGCCGAGCTGATCCGGTAACCAGGCCTTCTTGAGCCGGCCGACGCCGTGCTCACCGGTGATGGTGCCGCCCAGGCCGATGGCCAGCTCCATGATCTCGCCGAACGCGAGGTGCGCGCGCTCGGACTCCTCCGGGTCGGCGGGGTCGTGGACGATCAGGGGATGGGTGTTGCCGTCGCCCGCGTGTGCGATGACGGAGATGAGCACCCGCCGGTGCGCGGCGATCTCGGCGATGCCGGTGACCAGGTCGCCGAGCCGCGGCAGCGGCACGCCCACGTCCTCGAGCAGTAGCGGCCCTTTGCGTTCCACGGCCGGGATGGCGAATCGCCGTGCCGCGCAGAAGGCTTCGCCCTCGTCCGGATCGTCGGTGCGGAAAGCCTCGGTGGCCCCGGCTTTTTCGCAGGCGGCCAGCATGATGTCCGCCTCGTGCCCGGCGTGTTCGCCCGGGGCGTCGGACCGCGCCACCAGCAGCCCCGCCGCGTTCCGGTCGAGTCCCATGCGCAGCTCGTCCTCGACGGCATTGATGGCCACCGAATCCATGAATTCCAGCATGGAGGGCCGCAATTGGCCGGTGATGGCCAGGATCGCGTCGGTCGCCGCGGTGAGCGTGGGGAAGGTGGCGACCACGGTGGACTGCGGTGGCTGCGCGGGCAGCAGCCGCAGGGTCAGCTCGGTGATGATCCCCAGCGTCCCCTCGCTGCCCACGAACAGTTTGGTCAGCGAGAGCCCCGCCGAGTCCTTGAGCCGCGGCCCGCCCAGCCGCACCACGGTCCCGTCGGCCAGGACGACCTCCATGCCGAGCACGTAATCGGTTGTGACGCCGTACTTCACGCAGCACAGCCCGCCGGCATTGGTGGCCGCGTTCCCGCCGATGGAGCAGATCTCGAAGGAGGACGGGTCCGGCGGATACCACAGCCCGTGTTCGGCCACGGCCCGCTTGACCTCGGCGTTCAGCAGTCCCGGCTGCACCACCGCGGTCCGCGTCACGGTGTCGACGCTGATCTCCCGCATCTTCTCGGTGCTCAGCATCAGCGCCCCGGGCTGTGCGGTGGCCCCGCCGGACAGCCCGGTCCCGGCTCCGCGCGGCACGATCGGCACCCGATGCTCGGCCGCCCACCGCACGGTGGCCGCGACCTGCTCGGTGGTGAGCGCCCGCACCAGCGCGAGCGCGGTCCCGGCCTCCGGATCCAGCGCCCGATCCTGCCGATATCCGGCCAGCACGTCCGGATCGGTCACCACCATGCCCGTCGGGAGCAGACCGCGCAGTGTGTCGAGATCGATGTCCACACTCAGGAACGTACGGGCTTCCGGCTGATTTGTCCGGAAGCCCGTACGACAATCGGGAGTTCTCAGTGTGCGGCGGCGGCCTTCGGCAGGGCGAGTGCGGCGGTGAGCACGACGCCCAGCACCGCGGCCCCGCCGAGCGCGGCCATCTCCATGGCGGTCACGTAGCCGCCGGTCCCGTGGTGCGCGCCCAGGGCGCTGAAGAAGATCACCCCGAGAACCGTTGCGCCGATGGCGTTTCCGAACTGCTGCGAAGTGGTGAGCACGCCGGCCGCCATCCCGGCCTGCCGCGCCGGAATCCCCGACGACAGCACGGCCCCGACCACCGACGGAATGGTCAGCCCATTGCCGGTGCCGACGATCATCATGCCGGGGATGAGCGCGAGCACGGTCACGTTCTGGCCCATGGTGGCCAGCACGGCCAGGGTCAGCGCCAGCCCGGTGAGGCTGGTGAGCGTCCCCGCCACCATGACCCGATTACCGATCCGGGCGGCGACCCGCGGCGCGAGGAAGAACGAGCTGCCCGCGAAGCACAGTCCCAGCGGCGCGAAGGCCAGTCCAGCGGTGAGCGGCGCGAGCCCGAGCCCGTTCTGCAGCATGAGCGTCAGGCACAGCATGAATCCGGCGAAGAAGGTCAGGTATCCGCCCGCGATCACCAGTCCGAGGCTGAACCCGCGTTCACGCACCATGCCGGTGTCGAGGACGGGTTCGCCGCCGCGCGTGGCCAACCGGTTCTCGTAGCGCAGGGTGAGCAGCAGCACCGGGATCGAGGCGAGCATGCTGACCCAGGTCCACACCGGCCAGCCCTCGGGACGCCCCAGTGTGATCGGGACCAGCAGCAGTGCCAGCGCGGCCGAGATGCCCAGCGCGCCGATCGGGTCCAGTTTCGGCCGGTGGGTCGGCTCGTGCCGGGGCAGCCAGCGCGCGGCCAGGGCGGCGGCGATCAGCCCGATGGGCACATTGATGTAGAAGATGGTGCGCCAGCCCCACCCGAACAGGTCGGCGTCGAGCAGCACCCCGCCCAGCACCTGACCCGATACCGCGCCGATGCCGATGGTGGCGCCGAAAGCGGCCATGGCCCTGGGCCGTTCGTGCGGCGGGAAGAGCGTGTTGATGAGTGCGAGCATCTGCGGCACCATCAGCGCCGCGGTGCCGCCCTGCAGAATGCGGAAGGCGACCAGCGCCCAGGCATTGGGCGCGAGCCCGCACAGCAGTGAGGCGAAGGTGAAGGCGAGCATGCCGATCACGAACAGCCGCCGGTGTCCGTGCAGGTCGCCGAGCCGGCCGCCGGTGATCAGGCCCGAGGCGTAGGCGAAGCCGTAGCCGCCGACGATGAGTTCCAGTGCCGATTCACCGGCGTGCAGGTCGTGTTCCAGCGAGGAGGCGGCGACATTGACGACGAACCAGTCGAACATCGCCATGAACATGGCACTGAGGATGACGGGTAGCGCGCGCCAGCGGGCGGCGAACTCGAGGGTGCCGGTCGCGACGGGAGCCGTTGCGGCAGGCCGGTTTTCGAGGGTGGTCACGTCGTTCTCCCGAGCGTGAAGGGGGAATGGGGGTGGCGGGCGCGCCGTTGCGCCGGAAACTCGAGTCTTGTAACTAACCGGTTGGTTAGAGATATTCCACGGGGATCCCCGGCTTGTCAACCGGTTGGTTGGTTACCATCGAGGGCATGGCAGGCACCAGGGATCCCGAGGCCACGAAGGCGCGCATCTTCGAGGCCGCGACCGCGGAATTCGCGCAGTACGGGATCGCCGGGGCGCGGGTGGACCGCATCGCGCGCAATGCCAAGGCCAACAAGCAGCTCATCTACGCCTACTTCGGCGACAAGGAGAAGCTCTTCCATCAGGTGCTGGAGAAGACCATGCTGGCCGTGGCCGGCTCGGTGACCACTGATATCGAGGACCTCGACACCTGGATCGACCAGCACATCGACTACCACCGCGAGCATCCCGAATTGCTGCGCCTGCTGCAGTGGGAGGCCCTGGAACTGGGCCGGGAGCATGCCTCGGCAGGCGAATTGCGCTGCGGCCGTTACCTGGAGAAGCGCGAGAAGGTCGAGGTGGCGCAGGGCAAGGGCCTGATGCGCGCGGACATGCCGTCCGGTCAGGTGCTGATGCTGCTCATGTCGATGATCAACTATCCGCTGGCCGTCCCGCAGGTCAACGCCTTCACCATCGGCGTGGACGCCGATCCGGAGGAGCAGCGCGCGTGGATCAAGGACGCCATCCGCCGCATCGTCGCGCCCGAGACCGCGGCGTCGGTCGCCGGGCCGAACGCGGGCGCCGGGGCGTAACCGCTCGTACTCGCGCAGTACACTGCCGCGGTGTCCGATGCCAAGCTAGAGATCCAAATGCTGCACGACCGCGTCATGGTCAAGCTCAACCCCGAGGCGGGCGAGCGGCGCAGCAGTGGCGGCATTCTCATCCCGGCCACCGCGCAGGTGGCCAAGCGCCTGTCGTGGGGCGAGGTCTGTGGTGTGGGTTCCCATGTCCGCGCGGTGAGCGTCGGCGACCAGGTGCTGTTCAGCGCCGACGATCAGTTCGAGGTGGAGATCCAGGCGCAGGCGTATTACGTGCTGCGCGAACGCGATCTGCACGCCATCGCCAACTCCCACCCCGAGCACGGCACCGGCCTCTACCTGTAGTCGATCGAATATCAACGGCCCGCGTTCTTTTCGGGAACGCGGGCCGTTGTCGTACCGGTGTGTCAGACCGTCTTGATGATGCCGCCGTCGATCACATAGTCCGCGCCGGTGATGATGGCGGCCTGCTCGGAGGCCAGGAAGGTCACCAGCGCCGCCACCTCCTTCGCTTCGGCGATGCGGCCGGAGGCGATATTGAACTGCGCCGGAATGGCGTTCAGGAACTGCTCGTGGTCCATGCCGTTGGCCGCGGCCAGCTTCGCGCCGAGGTGGTCGGGGCCGCGCCAGATGTCGGTGCCGACCGGCCCGGGCGACACCGTGTTGACGCGGACGCCCTGCGGGCCGAACTCCTCGCTGAGCCGCTTGCCGAAGTTGGTGAGCGCGGCCTTGGCCTCGCTGTAGCCCGCCGGGCCGGCCGCCGGAATCCGGGCGTTGATCGAGGATACGGTCACGATCGCGCCGCGCCGCTCGATGATGCTCGGCAATGCCGCGCGGGTGGTGGTCACGACGCCGAACAGGTTGAGGTCGAACAGCTTTCGCCACTGCTCTTCCGGGGCGTCCAGGAACCCGCCCAGGGTCAGCTGGTCGGCGTCGCCGCCGCCCACATTGTTGACCAGGATGTCGATGCCGCCGAGCTCGGACAGCGCCGCCTCGACCGCGGCCAGCGCGCCCTCGGTGGTGCTCAGATCGGTGGAAACCGCTGCTGCCGCGACCTTTTCGAGCTCCGGGGTGACGTTGCGGGCCACGCCCACGACGCGCACGCCCTCATCGGCCAGCGCTTCGGCGACGGCCAGTCCGATGCCCCGGCTGGCGCCGGTGACGAGGGCGGTCTTGCCGTTCAGTCCGAGATCCATGATTCGTACCTTTCTTGAACTATAGGTCAAAAACTGGGGTAAAGGAAAGGGCCGCCGGATGCGGCCCGTGAGTCGGTCAGAGGGTGGTCAGTGCGGTGTCGATAATGCGGTACAGCGTCTCCGCGTCCGCGATCTTGGCCATGATGCGAAGGCCGCCAATGGTATTCATCAAGAACTCGCTGTAGGCCAGGGCGTCGAGTTGCGTTGGGACATCGCCGTCGCGCTGCCCCTGCTCGATGCGCTCGGTGAACGCCTCGACCAGGTGTGTGTGCGCGGCCGTCACCGCCTTGGTCGCCTCGGCATCATGCCCGCCGAGCTCCATGGCGGTATTCACCACCAGGCACCCCCGGCGGACCGGCTGGGCCAGATCGTTGTCGACGGTCCACCGCATCCAGGCGCGCAGTCGTTCGCGGGTCGTCCCCGGCTGTGACAAGACCTCCCGGGCCAGTTCCACCCCGGTCCGGTCGTAGAGCGCCATGCACTGGTCGAACAACTCCCGCTTGCTTCCGAAGGTGTTGTACAGACTGCCTTTTCCGACTCCGCAGGCTTCCGCGAGCTGGGCGGGAGAGGTGTTCGCATAGCCATGGGTCCAGAACGTCTCCATTGCACGTTCCACCACGGCGTCTTCGTCGAAGTTCCGTGGTCGGCCCATGAATGCAAAAGTACCCCGTTCCGGACCTGGAGGTCAAGAACGGGGTACTTCACGAAACCGCTACAGCGCCTTGAGTTCCTCGGTGACCGCGCCGACGGACTTCTTGGCGTCGCCGAACAGCATGGAGGTGTGGTCGGCGTAGAACAGGGGGTTGTCGATGCCGGCGAAGCCGGAGTTCATCGACCGCTTGAGCACGATCACGCTCTTGGCCTGGTCGACGTTGAGGACCGGCATGCCGTAGAT